>CALGNI010000105.1 GCA_937958645.1 Candidatus Absconditabacterales bacterium | reverse complement strand
AGTAGCTTGTTTACGATAGTAGTAGCTGTCATAACATTATGAGTAAGATTAAAGTTTCTCACTTCTATATTACTCGTTATGGCAGTTAATTAAAGCGTTTTCAAGACTTTTCTATTCTATTTTTCCGAGGTTTTAAGTTATTAGAGTGGAAAACTGTTCCGATTCATGAAACCATGCCTCTAAATTTGGAAGAACAAGAATATTTATTGGGCAAAATGAGTCTTGTTGAAACTATGATGTATGTGTTTTATTTGTCGTATACAAAAGTATTTCAACTATCAGTTAATGTAGGTGTTAGAAAGCATATAATTGCTAGATATATTGAAAATAAACTGAAGAAGACTGTTGAACTGATTCCTGTTCCTTTTGTTTAGATGTAGTTTGATTATTATTATATTTTATGGGGTGGCATCTTGTCACCCTTTTTTCTTTAGTTAACACATCGTTTCTTTTCCTTGCAAAACCACTTTCTGTCACTATACAAAGAGTAGTTACATAATTATCAATCTTCAACTATCAATTAGTCCCTGTCTATGATTTATTATTAATCTATCATATGGATACACCAAGACTATCAAACATTTTGTTTCTTGATATTGAGTGCGTACCGCAACACAGTAGTTTCTATGACCTTGATGATCAGATGCAGAAGCTCTGGGAAAAGAAGGCTAGTTATATGATGTGACGTGCGGAAGAATGAACGACGGTCGCTGATTTGTATGATAATCGCAGTGGAATCTATGCTGAGTTTGGTAAGATAATTGTCATCAGTGTATGAGCTATCATACAAAATGAAGAATGAAATAGAGTGTTTTCAGTGAGATCATTTTCTGGTGATGATGAAGCTGCTATTATCTCATGATTATTTGAATATCTGAATGGCCATTTCAATAAGACCTACCATAGACTATGAGGACATAATATAAAAGAATTTGATATCCCGTACATCTGTAGAAGAGCGATAGTGAATAACATTCCCCTAGCGAATATCGTCGATGTTTCATGAAAGAAACCATGGGAAGTAAATCATTTAGATACTCTAGAGTATTGGAAATTTGGTGATAGAAAGAACTTCACTTCATTGGATCTCCTATGCAGAATCAATGGTATTGATACACCAAAAGACGATATCTCTTGAGAGCAAGTGGCAAGAGTGTATCGAGACGAAAAAGATATCGCTAGAATCCAAACTTACTGTGAAAAGGACGTTGTTGCTACTGCTAAGCTCTTTCTTAAGTTCGTTGGAAAGAGTCATGAAATGCCTGAAGATGTAATTAATTGATAATTTAAGATTGAAAATGGACAATCATCAATCATCTATTATCAATTTTCAATTTCTCCTAACATTTCCCGTAGCCAATTCGATACTGTCTAACTATCATAGGATAATGATTTTGTTTATATCATAATATCTTAACCATGTCCTTGTATATTCTTTCTTTAGTTGCTTGAATCCTAACCGTTCTTGCTCCTTGTGTCCTTCCGATTTTGCCTGTGATCATTTGATGATCAGTAATAGATGGAAAAAAATCACGCCCATGGTTGATCATTCTTTCTTTTGCTATAAGTATTATTATTTTTACGCTTTGATTACAATTTTTGGTGAGTCAATTTGGTATGAAGCCAAAGACTCTTACGTATATCTCAGCATGAATCCTTATTATCTTTGGTATCGTACTCTTGTTCCCTAAACTTCGAACGAAATTTACAGAAGTTTCATGAATAGAAAAAGCAACAAATGATGCTCAAAACCATCATGGAAGTGGATTCGGTTGAGATGTACTCCTAGGTTTTATCTTAGGTCCAATCTTTAATACCTGTTCACCAACCTATGCGATTTTGGTAGGGAATATTCTTCCTGTAGATTTCCTTACAGGGATGACGCATATTTTATTATATGTCTTTGGTCTGAGTGTGGTATTGTTATTGATTGCTTATGGGGGGAGATCAATGGTCAATAAGATGAAATGGGCTGCTAACCCAAACGGTATGTTCAAAAAAGTTATTGCCTGAATTCTTATCTTGCTATGAGTTTCAATCCTCATGGGATGGGATAAAGATGTGGAAAGTCGATTGATCCAAAACAATCTGTATATTGACACTACTCAATGGGAAATCGATAATACAGAAAGCTTTGAAGATCAGTTGTTAGAATAGATTGATTTAGCTTGCGATACATGTAAAAAGACTGCACTCAAGCAGTCTTTTTTTTTAGATAATTAGTATTCCAATGAGCGATAAAACTAATGAAACTATGATTATTATTATGACCACTTTTCCTATCAAGAATACTAAAGTTCTCAAGAAACTCATTGTTTGAAGCATTAAACAGTGACTGTCTACTTGTGTCCAGCAGTTAAATTATATGAAATCATTTTATATGCTAGAATGAAAGTTGCAAAGACAGCATGAAAAACTCCTCCTATTTAAGTGATTAGAAAAAAACAAAGAAAAACTCATGAAATTTATGAAATCCATGCATCCATACGAAATTCCAGAAATCGTTGTGCTAAAAGCTGATGAGGTGGACGAGAAGTATATGGGGTGGATGCTTTGAAAGTAGAAAATAAAAAGTAAAAAGTAAAAATATTTTTGTACTTTACATTTTCAGCTATACTCGCATGAACCAATCCATTCTAGACCTAGCAAAAGAGCTTATAAGAATCCCTTCTGTTTCTTCCGATATCGAACAACTCCATGGGGTTGTTGATCGTGTGATGGAAGAATTCTCTTGAATCGAAGGTGCGAGGGTTGAAAAATTGGTGCAGAATGAGATCCCTTGTTTGGTCGTTTCTAACTTTGATGAGAAACGATGAGATATCTGGTTGAACGGACATATGGATGTGGTGCCAGCTTCGGAAGAAGGTCAATTTGATCCGACTGAAAAGGATGGAAAGCTGTATGCCAGAGGGTCTATAGATATGAAATGAGCGGTGGCTGTTATGATTCAAGTAATGAAAGAGGTATTGCATCAGTGATCTGACAAAAAGATCTCATTGATTCTTACTTGCGATGAAGAAGTATGATGAACTGATGGTGCGAAATTCTTGGCTGACCAATGATACGGAGCAGAGGTGATTTTAACTCCCGATGCGGCATGAATCCATAAGATTATCACTGCTGGGAAGTGAGTATATACCCTACAACTTCAAGTACCAGGAAAAGAATCACACAGCGCGTATCCTCGAAAATGAGAGAATGCAATTGAAAATGCCTATCATCTATATCAAGAACTCAAAGATGCGGTAGAAGAAACGATAGAACTTGCGCAAGAAGATCATCGATGAACGAGTGTCCAGATGACAACGATCAAGGCAGGGAAAGCTCACAATGCGATTCCTTGAGAGGCTGAAATCACCATCAACATTAGACATACAGAATCTTATTCTGAAAGCCTCTTGAAAAAGCTTTGCTCTCATGTCTTCAAAAAATATAGCGCAACGATTATTAGTGAAAAATACTGATCACTAGTATTTACAGAATCTGATCACCCAGCACTTCTTTCCTACAAATCAATTTCTGATGAAGTCACGGGATGAGATTTGCATTTCGAGAAGATGCATGGTGCTACTGATGCCCAACACTTCGCAGAGAAAGGTGCTGTGAGTATTCTTCATGGACCAGATGGAGAATTTCTCCATAGCAAAGGAGAGTATGCTGATATTGAATCTTTGTATACTTTGTATGAAGTGACGAAAAAGTTTGTTTTTCTTAAAGATTAGCGCCTTTTACCTTGATTTAGATTGTTGCTTTATTACTACTAAAGAATCCTTATTTTTTCTTTTCACCCTATGATTATAACAATTAGTGGTAAATGATGATCTTGAAAAAGTACTTGCGCGAAATTGTTGTGTGAAAAATTGTGATTTGCCCGTGTATACGGTGGACAAGTATTCAGAGACAATGCAAAAAAAATGTGAATGGACCTCTTCTCCTACCTCAAATATCTCAACGAAAAGCCAGAATTGGAAAAAGAGATAGATAATGAATTGATGAAAAGATGTGAATCGTATGACAATGTGGTGCGAGAAAGTAGAGTATGAAAAGTGTTGTACCCACAGCATATTTGAATATTTTTGGATGTGAGTGTAAAAGAGTGAACAAGAAGAATTATGGGTGATTTAGAAGTAAATAAAACAAGAAACGAAGTAGGGTATGATAATTATGCCGAAGCTATGCTTTCTTATGAACAAAGAATAGATGAAGATAGATCAAGGTATTTGGATTTATATGGAAAGAATATCTACGATCTAAACGTTTATGACATTGTAATAGATACCACTAGTATTTCTGTGGAGCAAGTAGTAGCTCAGATTTTACAAAAAATAGATGCAGATGCTTAAAAAAATAACACTAATTTTGTGACTTATATGAATTGGATTTTCCTTTTCTGCATGTTCCAACTCTCAATCTTGATCCTCAGTTCAATGATTGCCAGAACTCTTTTCTGTAATACCCAACGATTTTGATCAACTTTTGATGATTGATGTAGATGAGAATGTACTAGAACTGGTTGCTACCCAATACGGTGAGACAACTCCCATAGCCAAAGAATTTGAATGAATCGATACCATTGTGATTCGACAAAAAGGTTCAGCGCAGACTTGAGAAAACTTACTGTTTGTGCAGGGAGATGAGGTGAATATCAATCAGCTTGCTGCATTATGAATAGTAGCACTTGATCCAGACTATCAGAGTTTTGAGCTTACGGAAAATGTACAAGTGTATGGAGAAAAGGCACTTGTGGATTCTAAGATATACAATGGGGTGAAAGGTGATGAATTGCTGCAAGAATTTTGAAAATTATATACAAAATCGGGTGGTAATTTCAACTTCCTTTCTCGTCCATGAGGAGAGTGACTTCAGTGACTAGCAATTCAGTTTGCAGCGCAACTCAAATGAACAGTAGGTTCGATAAGCATAGGAAATAAGCTCCCTACGGGTGAAGCAAGCATGCTGTTTAAGGATGGAGTAGTGCCTTCAAGATCTGATTCATGGTCAGCTAGAGCATGATCACCCGAATCACCAATTCATGTTGCTACTCATGGTTTGACTGAATTGTTGTGATTAGATAAAACCTTAGTAAAGACCTTCTTGCCAATTCTCCTCACTCAATATCTTGGGGACTGAGCTGCATTATTCACTGATTCGCATTACGATAGTTTGATCCAATGATTGAATGGTTCAGTGAGTCTAGATGTAGTACCTAGTCTGATCGGTATGTGAGGACGCTTGGTGGTAGAAGATCCTCAGGTATTTTCAATTTTTGATTCTTTGTATCCAGTATTGGATGGAGCCGTGAAGACTAAGATGTTTGCTTGAACTGAGATAGAGTCTATTAAACAAGCATCAAGTCTTAGACGAAATACACAGGTCCCTATAGATTGATGAGAAAATCTTGCTCTACCGTTGTTGTCTATTGATCAAACACCTGAGACTACTTCGTTATCCCTACTGTTGGTGGATGAGCTTGCTCTAAATACAAGCACTCAAACATATCCTGGAGACACCTTGGCTGTGGCAGAAGTAGACTTCACTCTCTTGACCCAACTCATGTGAGTAGAGGCTGGTGAATTGCTTCAAGGAACCACAGACACTAAACTCAAGTTAGAAATGAAGTCTGATTCAGCTAATAATCGTATCCGTATCCTTCTAGACTAATGAAAAGAATTCGTGTAAAGGTGACTCCATGAGCAAAAAAAAAGTCGATCAAAATCGAAACAGATTTGCTAACAGGAGAGGATGTCTATCTAGTGAAACTACATGCCAAGCCTATCAATGGTGAAGCAAATAAAGCACTGATCAAAGATCTAGCAACATACTTCGATGTGAGACCCAGTCTTGTTTCGATTGTGAAGTGATGAAAAAGTCAGTATAAACGAGTTGAGATAGGAGGAAAATAGAGAAAATGAGTAAAAAAAGTCGTCATTGCGAGGAGTCGTAGCGTAGTGGAGACGACGTGGCAATCTCGTCAGTCTTAAACTTCGCGAGATCCTTCAATGCGCTACGCTCCATTCAGGATGACGAATCGCTATTTCACTAGAACACCAGCCTGCCCAACTTGCCTATTATATAATCACCTTAGCCCTCATGAATATAAGAAATTTTTGTATCATAGCCCATATTGATCACGGTAAGTCTACGCTTGCTGATCGTATGCTAGAACTCACCAGTACTGTGAGGTCGCTTGATGGTTCTCAGATGCTCGACACGATGGAACTTGAACAAGAACGTGGTATTACCATCAAGATGACGCCAGTAAGAATGCACCGGAAAGAAACTGAGATGAATCTGATTGATACTCCATGACATGTTGATTTTCAGTATGAGGTATCTAGATCTTTGAGTGCTGTAGAATGAGTAGTGTTACTTGTAGACGCTTCACAGTGAATCCAGGCTCAGACTTTGAGTACCTTGTATATGGCCTTGGAAAATAATCTTACGATTATCCCTGTACTCAATAAAGTTGATCTTCCTGCAGCAGATGTTCCGAGAGTCACTGCTGAGCTTGAAAAAGTGATCTGAGTAGATCCTTCTGATGTGATAGCGATCTCAGCTAAGACTGGTGAGAATGTGGAAGCAGTATTGGATGCCGTCATTGAAAGAATTTCATCTCCAGATGTTTTCCATGGTAAACACGAAAAATCTGAATGAGTGCCCGTTTCTAGAGCCTTGATTTTTGATTCGGTTTTTGATCCATACAAATGAGTAGTAGCGTATGTGAAAGTAGTAGAGGGAGAATTTAACGCGAAGAAAGAAGTGCAGTTGATTCATTCTGAGACGATAATCTCGCCACCTGAGGTTGGACATTTCGCTCCTGGTTATGTGAAAGATCCTTCATTGAAAGTAGGACAGATTTGATATATTGTGACAGGTCAAAAAAGTGTAAGAGACGCGAAGATTTGAGATACAATTCTCAAGATAAAGACAGATGGAAAGAAGCTAAAAACAGATGATCTCAAACCTTATATCATCCCAGGATTTGAAGCAGTGAAGCCATTTGTATTTGCTTGAGTGTATCCCATCGACTCTGATGAGTATGACAAACTCAAGACAGCTTTTGATAAACTTTCTCTTAATGACTCAGCGATTTCGATCGAGTATGAACATTCTCTAGCGATGGGACATGGATTTCGTTGCTGATTTTTGTGAATGCTGCATATGGATATCGTAAAGGAGCGTTTGATCAGAGAATATGGAATGGAAACTATTTTCACCACACCAACCGTGACCTATATTGTGAAGTCAAGAAACCTCAAGCACGAGCAAATCCTGAGTGGAAAAAACATAAAGCAGATGATCAATACAGGTCTGTGGGAATATTTACCTACCGAGACTATGCCTCCTGATGCTCTGATCGAGTGAGAGTATTATGAGGTAAATTATGATAATGCTTATGAAAAGGAACTGAAACCCTGGATTGTGATCAAATCATGAGGAGATTTGCCAGAGCAGTGAATGATAGAGGAGATTCGAGAACCGATCGTAGAAGTAGAAATCGTAGGCCCAGAAGAGTTTTCGGGGAATATTATGACTCTGACTCAAGAGTATAGAGGGAAAATGGTAGGGATGGAATACTTGGATGAGTCTAGACTGGTTTGGAAGTATCTGTTGCCTATGGGAGATATCGTCGTTGATTTTTATGACAAACTCAAGTCTTGTACTAAGTGATACGCTACTATGAATTATGAATTTAAAAAATACGAGAGAAACGATTTGGTTAGACTTGATATGCTCATCAATCATGAAAAAGTAGAAGCATTCTCGCTTGTAGTACATAAAGATAAAGCGCATTTTGTGTGAAGAGAGTTGGTAAAGAAACTTAAAGAATTGATTCCAAAGCATATGTTTGCAATCCCTCTTCAGGCATGAGTTTGATCAAAGATGATTGCTCGTGAAACGATTTCAGCGATGCGTAAGGATGTGATTGCCAAGTGTTATGGGTGAGATGTCTCCCGTAAGAAAAAGTTATTGAAAAAGCAAAAGGAAGGAAAAAAGAAGATGAAGATGATGGGGAAGGTGAGTGTTCCTGGTGATGTGTTTATGAAGATGGTACAGAGGTAGCTAAGCTAGAATTGTATTTACAATGATGGAGTAGAGATAGAATTTTGAAAAAGAGTGAAGAAGAAAGAATGCAGAAGCAAGAAGAGAGAATTGCAGTAAATAAAAAGGTTTCCACATTTGTGGAAACCCTTTTTTAAAACTTGATACAAGTTATTTCGTTACTCTGTAGTTTGTTAAGGAGGTGATGATTTACTTCGAAAAGAGATAGAAAGATTGTTTTTTTATCTTTTTTCGAGCAGTAAAGAATTGCCTCCTCGAGGAAATGATAGCAAACAAGCCAATTCATTTTTTTAACTTTCTTCGAACTTCTGTATTCTAACTCTTCGCTAATTTTTTCATCATTTCCTTAATTCCATTACCCACTATTGGACATGCTCCTAGATACCTCATGATACTGTGTATCATTAATGATTTTTTGCTTAAGTGCTTGGTTCATTAATGTTCTTTTGTCGGTGAGTGCATGGATGGTAATTGATGCTTCTTTATAGCTACTTTTCACTAATTCACTTTGACTCGAGTAAATCGCAATAATATCATGTACTTGATGGCCAAGATTTCTGAGAGTAGCAGCAGCATCACAACAATGGATCAGACATAGTACATCCTCAATTAACAAAATGTTACTGTTTGCTTTAATTTCTTTTAGGTCATGAGTATTCATATCAATAAAAGAAGAAGATTCCATTTTTTCTGCGCATTTTTTTGCGACTAACAGACCTGTTTCTGATACGGCCGCAAGATACGTCTTTCCTCGATCTCCCATTACTCTAGTTATCTTTTCAGTCATCAATGATAATATAAAATTGCTTGATCCTGAGTCTGACAATACACTAAGATTGTTCATATATTCTTCGCCCTGAACAAGATAACTTTGAGCTTCTTTGTGTTGCAGTAGTTTATTTGTTACTGCTTTTTTTTGATTTCTCATTGTTTGATTTTATGTTTTCTAACAAAAAAATTAACACTTGTTTGACTAGCTGTTAATGATTTCTAGCAATATGCTTGACTGTAGGGTAAGTATATTGATCATGAAGTCAATATTTATACCAATGTGACGAATCAAGACTTTTTGGGTGCATAAGCCAATTCGGTTCATCGTCATCCGATTTCATACGTGAGAACTGATGCTTCCTTAGATTCTGCTCTACCTTCTTGATCAAATTACATAAACTGACTTTCTCATATCACCTAG
>CALGNI010000104.1 GCA_937958645.1 Candidatus Absconditabacterales bacterium | reverse complement strand
GGTTCCTCGAGGAAGCTTAAATGAATACCGTCGAAGCAAGCTTCTTGGTATTCTTTCTTCGAAATAAGCCAATTCATTTTTTGCTCATGTTCATGAAATGCAATTATTTCTTAAAATATAAGCTATTTCAGAGCTTCCTTATAAGATCATGGTTTTGGGGATATTCATTTTTTGCGTGGTGACTTACGATTTCTCATGTATTTTTTTAGAATAAATATCTTTCTAACTATAGGTAGGCATTGGTATTTTGTAAAGGATTTATGAATGAAAATATCATGAAAATCACTCAAAGACTTGACAAATCTCGCTTTGTGGCTATAAAGAACGACACACAAAATAATATTTCGAAGAAAGATAGCCAAGAAGCTTGCTTCAACCGTAATCATTTATCCATATATACTTCCATGATATCAAAAACAAGATTGTTAGCAGGGTTGATGACAATGAGTCAATTCGCCCAAGCAGTAAACCAATTTACTTCTTATTCTAAGGAAGAAGTAAAAAATATCTTAACTTCTAGAAAAAAAATCTCTAGTGTTCAGTCCATTACCCCTGAGCAAATTTTACAGTACCTTGAAGATCAAGAAAGTGGTCTTCAGTATCAAGGTTCAAGGGTAGATACGTATTCTTTATCAGAGGTCTCAGGTGAGTATCTTAAGGGAGCAATTAAGCATGCTATTTCAGATATAACTGAAGATGAAGCATTGTTAATGGCTGTGGATCTTATAGAAGTTATGAAAACGAAGAATATTAGCAGGACTAAAAATATTTGTAAAGCTATTGAGTCTATTCATAGAGTAAAAAACGATGCAAGCATTCAGGCAACAGTTTTTCAGAGTACCTCAAGTGAATTCTGGCAACGAGATGGAAAGAACTTTAAAAATATTGTTATACAAGCGCCAACTCAAACCAAGAAGATTGAAACTCAACAAGAAGTAGCGGCTATATTGGCGAATGTTAAGCCAGAGGAGGATGGAGAACCTAAAGATGTTAGTTTAGATGATTTTGAGGGGGAAATAGAGGAAAATGCTGCTATTGATCAACGATTTGAAAATGAAACGAGTGAGAAGATAGAGGATGAAGTGAATGTTCAAGAGGAGAAAAATACCTTGAAAGAGAGTTTTGTTCCTGAGTCTGATGTGACTGAAACCAGTGAAGATACAACTCAATCAGATCCTGGTCTATATCAAGAACACCATGTAAATACCTCTAAAGAAGATAAAAATCCAGAACTTAACGCATTAGAAAAGAAATTTAAAGAAGCTTTTAAGGAGGAAGTGGAATATATTGAATTTCAACCAGATGATAAACAAGATTGAACTAAGAAGGGTGAAATAAACAATAATAAGAAAAATGAGAGTACTCCTGTTGTTCCAACCACACCTAGTGAAGCTGAACCCGAAGCTAATGATAAAGAAAAAGTCGCTGAAACTAATACTGCTGAAATGAATAATGATGCGCCGAAGAATATAGTGCAGGCAGGTAATTTGGCTATGCAGGAGCTTGATGCTGCGCATGATACAGATATAATGCTGAAGAAAATGCGTTTTCACAAAGTAGAATTTGAAAAGAAAACTCCAAAAATTTCTAGAATAAAAACGATTAGAGGGAAAGATAAGCAGATCAATACTGAATTGCTCAGAGATATGGATGGAAAATATGCTAAGCGATGGGCTGAGTCTGATGCACAGGCGGTTATTGATTCGGCAATCATCATCAATGATGCAATTGTAATACAAAGTTCGAAGATAACATGATGAGTAGATGATCTGTATGCTAAGGAATGATCATTGCGCTCAAAGAAGAATGAACTGTTAAAAAGAACCCCTGCAATCATTGAGGCTGAAATCATGGAGACTAGTGTGATACTTTATGCACTGACGCAGCAGCTTAGTGCCGGGCAAAAACAGCTAGATGATCTTCATCAGACGATGAACAGATGGTATCAAGATAAGCTTGATGCATTGGCTTGAAAGACAAAAGGTTTCAGTATGTTTGAGACTGATGATGAGGTAGTTGAAGAGTTCGTTGGGACTATTGAGGGACATGAAAAAACGATTAATAATCAGGAAGAAGTAATTCAAAACCAAGCAGAACTTATTGGTAATTTGTATGAAGAGATTGATATGCTTGCATGAGAAATTGACGTATTGCTTGAAAAAAATGACCAATACATGTGGGACAATACAGATTTGTTACAACAAGTGAAAAACTTTGAAGTGATGCTTTTGGATTCAGATAAAGAAGCAAAAGACGCGATAACTGCATTGAAATTATCGGAACAAGAAAAAGATGAGTTGAATTGATTGGTCGCTGAATTGAAGCAGAAACTAGAACAGGCTAATGCTGAAACACTCAAAATTCAGGAAGAAATAAGTAACTCTATGCAAGAAATTACTTCAATCTCTGGAAAACTAGAAAATATGGAGATGGAAAAGCAAGCCTTGGATGAAGTCAGCGATACGCAATCAAGCCAGCTTCGCGCTGCTCAAGGGAGAATAAAATCACTTTTGGCTTATGTTGCAGAGCTTGAAGGAAAATTGGGGGATGGAAAGAGTGCAGTAAAAACTTTGTATGGTAAAATTAATGCCCTTACGCAGAAGAATGTAGATCTTGCTAATGAAAAAAATGGTCTCATAGCAGAAAATCTCCGTTTACAAGAAACCTTCATTGCTTTGAATAACAGAATTTCAAGTCTCGAAAATGATAAGTCGATCTTGGAAAATACCGTCAGAAAAACTGATGCAACGAGTGCTGAGTTGAAGAGGGTAAATGATGAGTTGAAGACAGAAAAAGCGAAAAAAAGTGCTGTTGTTAAAGCGAAAAAAGAGAACGAAACTTCGATCAAAAAAGTATCTAGCAGATTTAAAGAGCTAGACTATGGGACAGATATGTGTTCTAGAAATGTTGCTCACATGTTGTTTCATAATACAACGCCAACTGAATTGGTTCGACTCTCTGAAGTTAAATCTAAATCAGACTTGCTAGTAGCTGGAAAGAAGTGAATTATGGAATGAAATGCTATTGATATTTTTGAATTTAATGAAGAACATGGATTGCATATTGAGTGATCGAAAACAAATCCGGAAAAGACTATCAATAAACTTATTCAAGAAATAAAACAAATTGATTGATTTTGACATCGTGTGCTCCTAGATATTCAATTCAAAAATCCAAAGAAAAAGGGTGTTCACAAGGGGCATAGGATTTTAGTAAGCGCATTATTGGTAAATGGAGTATATGAATTTATGGTCTTAGATGAGAGTAATAATAAATATGACGATTGGGAGAAGAACTTGCTAGAATATTATAAGGAAAGCTGATATAGAGGTAATGATGTGACAGTGACCGATGTGTCATATGTATTAATGGAAGCTAGAAAGAAAAATATTGGCTCTGATTAGGTCTTTTAGCTAAGTAGCTATTGACATTTATCCCAAAATAAGTATAAAGAACTTCCCTCAAAGGGAAGTTTTCTTTAAGGAAGTTTTTGAGGATTTGATTCTCAGAAATCATAGCCAATCAAAAATAAGATTAATGAAAATATTATGGCTATTTATAACTTCCTTGAGGAACAATGCATAATAAAAAAATTGCGAGCAAGCTCTCATTCTTTTATTTTGCACAAGATCCTTAAAAGATAAAAACAACGATAAGTATGGCCTCAGGCTGTATTTTGCAATTATATAAACAATCGAACTATTGAGCAGACACTCTATTTTTTCTAACAATAAAAAATAACGTGTATGTTTAGAACTCAATTTTTGGTGGCTATAATGGCTATCACGCTGAATGTAGCCTTTGCTACAGAAACAATGCCTACAGACGCATGTACCATAGATGTATCAGGATGTGGAATAGAATCATGTGAATACGAAATCTCAGGAGCAAATTATCTTTACACCGTCAAAGTGAAAAATGATAATGATGAATGTAAAGATGTTTGTCCAGGAGATAGGTTGAATGTCAAAATGAAGTCATCCTGCGGGTTTGACCCCAACGATTTCACTTGGATTCTTGATGGAGTGAGATTAGTTCAAGATGGAGAATACGCAAGATTTGAAATGCTTGATTCCAAAAATGGGTCAGTTACCTTCCTTCTCAAATTTGATGATCGAGATCCAAGCACATTGGGTTGTGATGATTGGCAGAGAAAGGTAATAGGGACTAATCCTTTTCTTGAGAAAAAGTTTGACTTTAGATGCACCAAGTCACCGTATGAGTACGCCTGCAAAGATGAGATGGTTGAAATCTGTATAGACAATATACAGTTGCCTTGCATAGAATGCGAATCATCTTTCTTGCTTAGTGAACCAGTCAATGGTCTTGATGCAAAACGATTTGAACCTAGTCTTGTAAATACTACAAGCAAGTGTTACACATTGCCGCTGCAATATCTTGCTTCAGGTAACAACATTTTTACCTTAGAGTATGATGGTAACGACTGCCCAGCTACCTGTACAGGTGGAGGAGTAGAAATTATCGAGATTGACTACGCATGTGATTGTTTTACTGAAGAATCACAAACAACAATCGTTTGTGAATATCTTGAGCCTAAGACAATCGAATATGATGCTCAGAGTCATTGTGGTGACTCGATTGTGCATATGACGTATGTTGTATTGCCTAGCGATACGATGTATAGTATTGAACAATCTTGTGAACCAAGAGAGGTCAATCATGAAGTACTTAAAAATACTGAAGGATGTGATTCTCTAGTGCTGATTACAAGTTTCGAAACGATTATTGTAGATACAACCTTTGTTGAGGAAGCTGTATGTGAGTATCAATCAGATACAAGCAAAATACTGACCAACATCGCAGGATGTGATTCAATCGTGATGATTAGGTATGAACTTTTGCCTTCAGATACCACGTATTTGATAAAAAGTTCTTGTGATCCAATCGATGAAAATCGAAGAGATACACTTCTCCAATTCAATCGATTTGGCTGTGATTCTTTGATTATTACTTCGTATGAAGTTATCACTTCAGCCCCGATGTATCTAGTAAAAGAATCTTGTAATATTAGGGACCAAGAACGGATTGATACTTTGATTGAGGCGAATATTGCTGGATGTGATTCAGTAATTGTAATTCGATTCCATGTGAATCCAACTCCAAACTTTGAAGTGAAGTTGACACCAAAGTGTGGTAAACCAACCTTGATGGAGGTGGAATCATTGGATGATGAACAGGTGTTTGTAACTTGGGAAGACACGAACCTTGTCTTTGAGGATACAGAAACATCAATTACCGTAGCTAATCAATATGGATGCTCAGTAGATACAAGTTTCTGGGTAGAGTATTATGATCAGCCAAGCGTACAGTTAGGATCTGACAGAACGGTGAAACTAGGAGAGTACGTAGCTATACGACCTCAAGTGAGTAACCAAGAAGGTTTGTTTTTTGACTCTGAAGAAGTTGATATCAATCAGATTCTTGAACAAGAGAATGGTAGATTTCAACCGATTGAGCAAGTAACGATTACTGCTCAAATTATTACCCTTGATGGATGTGATGCAAGTGATGAAATTGTTATTTCAATCGATCAGGATAAGATATATGAAGTCTATGGACCTAATGTGTTTTCACCTAATTTTGATGGGATTAATGATTATTTTACTGTATTTACTATTCATCAAGCAGCAATGATCAACTCACTAAAGATATTTGATCGATGGGGAAATCAAGTTTTCTTAGCTGAAAATATTGAATCATCGAAAGAGATCTTGGGTTGGGATGGGACGTATAAAGGAAAGCAACTTAATTCTGGTGTATTTGTTTACAGCTGCATGTTAACCTTTTTGGATGACGTGCAAGTAAAGATAAGAGGTGATTTCACTATATTAAACCATTAAAAAACAGGTCTGAACAACCTTTGACTAAAAACAACAAACTATGACAAAACTCTTGTTTATTAGTTCATAAAAAAAGTTCAGTTAATGAAAAATTTAAAACCCGCTGAGATCGAGACTCAGCAAAAAATTAACGACATGACTAATAGAACAATTGTAACACGTTACAATCAGTTGATTAGCAGAAGGAATTATCTCCACCTTATAGGAGAAATGGTACCAAATTCGCTCTTACGTTCGATTTATAAATGTAGAGAAGCATTGGGTATACCATGTAGAGCAATATTAGTAGCAATACTAATGATGCTTTGTTTATTTGATTTGGATGCACAACAGTCTCAACAAAGTCCAAAAGGCTTATGGGGAAAGTACACCCAAGGATACTGGAAACGAGCGGAGCAAAAGTTCCGAGCAACATCAGAGATCTTTATTGCAAACAGCGATGCGAAGATGAGTGTAAATCTCAAAAACTCACCGCTAGTTGCTGAAAAATATTCTCTGGATGGCTTCGAATTTCAAGCAGATATTCCTGTCATTGGATCAAAAACAATCTCCTTTGCGGGAGTTGAGATTGACCTTGATAAGGAGATTACGTTTCAGATGAGAAAGTCTGATATATACTTCCGAAATGGATTTAGTTTTCCGTTTGGTTATGTGACCTATAGCACCTACAAGGGCTTACTGGCTTCACAAAATCCATTGACTGAACATTTTACTCAAGGTGAAATTTTCAACGGGAAGAATATTGGCAGGACCTTGAGTCGTTTAGTAACTCAATCACCAAATGATAAATCATGGCAGGTTGAATTAGGTTTTAGACCTTTGGATGTTCTTTTGATGATGCATGAACCTAGACTCTACTTTGGCAAGAAAAGTCATTGGTGGATTGGTGGAGATGTTACTTACGCAATGGTATTTGGAAAAGAGGGTACTTACCGTGCTACATTTACCAATCTAGGCATAGATATCAGAACTGGATCAAGAGAATTTCTTCAAGATCAGGGTTTTGATATTCCGTTCACCAATGAGCGGGTAGGATTATCAGAATCTCTTGTGGAAACAGGAGTAGAGCTAGCTGCAGGATATTTAGAGAATCGATTGCTCGATGACTTATTTATTTTTGGAGATCCTTTGCTTAAAGGCCACAAGTGGTCTTTGCTTGCAGAACTAGGATGGAAAGGAATTTCTTTTCGATATCGCTATGCACAAGAAAGAAAAAGAAATTTCTTGACTGCTGCAGCGATTAATGAAATCGGAGGAGATGCGCTAGATATACAACCTGGTCCGATGTTAACCACTACATATCATGAATTTGGTGTAGTGATTGATGTTCGTTATACCAGGAAGAATAAAGTGCAAAGTTCTTTACTTGAGTCACAGCAAGAATCTTCATACGAAGAGACTGTAAAACTCTCGCCAAAAGACCAAAAGAAAGCAAAGAAAAAAAAGCGTAAAGCTCAAAAGAAAGCTAAGAAAAAGAGAACTAAAGCTCGCAAGAAGAAAAAGAATCCACGAACCATCACTTGGTTGATCCGTGGAAATAATACACAGTAATAGATAGATTTTAGCAGAAAGATTCAACAAACGGATACTATGAACAAAACACTCTTATTTGTTAATCTTTTAAATCTAATATTTTGAAAAATATAAAAATAATAACCGTAACCGTATTGCTGATCACCATGTGTCTTCAGCAAATGTATGCACAGATTGAATTTCAAGTTGGCTATGAACTCTATAAGCCAACAGATAATGAAAACAATACTAAAAGTATAGCTGAGATTAAATCTGCTGGTGCGATCTGGAACTTACGAGATCAATTGTTTGGAGACACTTTGGGTTTTCCGATCAATAGCTCGTTTGGTTATGGATCTAATGATGCGAATGCTGCACTTTTTGTAGAGTTGTCTCATACCTGGGATAGACTAAAATTAGATGTTTCATTCAGAAAAAAGGGTCGATACAATGCTCAAGGATTTGCCATTGGTAGTGCCTTGATGTATCAACTGCCTTTATTTGATGATTTGTTCTATGATGAATTTCAGATACTTTTATCTGGAGGAGTAGGACTATCGTATGATCGATCTTTTCAGAAAAATCTCTGGGATATAGGCTTAGAAAAGCATTATAGAGATCAGTTTCTAGAAAGAGGGTTTAGCGATAATTATTATGAGGCTGGAGAAAGTCCTGCCGATCAATATATCCAAACCATCAAAGATTCGATGAACTCTGAACGCTTAACCTCAGCCTTTGGGGCACAAGCAAAAATTAGCCTTGAAGGGAGTTACTATTTGTTTGATACGGGTCTTTTTGCAAGACTCAGAGCTCAATATGAATATGACGCATCAAGGTTTACTGCAACTTCAATGGATGGTTTTAGTATCATCGTTGCAGTTGGGTATATTTTCCCAGGATAGAATTCTCTCCTTGGGGACATACATAAACCGAAAACGAACAACCTCGCCGCTTCCTTTATTGGGAAGCGGTTTTTTTATACTGAAAATAGTAAGGTAGTGCGTCATCTTGAAAGGAGCAAAACGTATTGAAGGATCTCAAAAGGTTAGTATCCACTCGAGATCCTTCGTTTCATTTCATTCCACTCAGGATGACCGTATCCATATTACCTTTCCCTAATTATCTCCCTAATCCAGATTTGACAAACTCAGATTCGTCAAACTAGTGAGTGAATCATTGCAGGGAGGGGAGGGATGAGTATAAGGTGAAGGAAGTTTTTTTACCTTTTTTTATTCTTCATGAGAAAATATCTTACAGAGTTTATTGGAACATTTTTCTTAGTGTTTACGATTGCGCTTGCTGTAGCTTCTGGTTCTGACATGGCGCCGATTGCTATTTGAGTAATGTTGATGGTAATGGTATACATGGGTGGGCATATTTCATGAGCTCACTACAATCCTGCAGTGACTCTCGGTCTGCTTATGAGAGGAAAAATTAGTATGAATGAATCAGTAATGTATTGGATTTCACAAGTGTTATGATCATTGGTAGCAGTAGCTATCGCTGCTGGAGTTACTGGTGGCGCGTTGGTTCCTGCATTGGGAGAAGGGGTGACATCCATGAACGCAATTATCGTAGAAGCACTATTTACCTTCGCATTGGTAAGTGTAGTAATCAATACCGCAGCAACCAAAGCTACTGAAGGAAATAGTTATTATGGACTAGCGATTTGATTTACGGTAATGGCTGCTGCTTTCGCTGCATGAGGAATCTCATGATGAGCATTCAATCCAGCTGTAGGTCTTGGACCATGGTTGTTCGATCTTCTCAATGGTGGAGGATTTGGTCACGTATGGATCTATCTCGTAGGACCATTGCTATGATGAGTACTTGCTGCATTGTACCATGGGTATGCAGTGAGAGATGAATAAAGTTTAAAATTTAAAGTTTAAAAAATATTGAGATCCTCGAGTTATCGGGGATTTTTTGTTATTGACATGTATTGCTAATTGCACATACTGTAGTTGTGAGGTATTTATTAGTTTTACAAATCCCATTTGGGTCCTGGTGACAGCCAGTGTTTAAATTGCTATGCTATGCACAGCAGGGTCTCTATGAGATCAAGATGTATTAAAAAGACTGTCATGAAACTTGCTTTCATGCAAATCATTATTAACAAAACTAAATTTTAAAATTATGAAAATACGTACATTGTATTTGATGCTGCTTGGTCTATATATTTGTATGGCCAGTAGTGTATTCTTATTATTTGATGAGAAAAAGTTATTTGAGTTGGGGACAATTCTCTTTGTTATTGGTATGTTCTGTATCATACGATTACATGAGTATAGATTTCCAATGTTTGGTAAAAACAATCAGATTTGGCTAGATACTAGAGTTCAAAATCGAAAGATGGAGTTTATGTTTATTGTAGGCTTATTAAGCTTAATATTCTTTTGCGGCTCTTTTGATAAAAATTTATATACTGACCTTAGGTATCTATTTGTTATTTTGTTTGTCTTTGTTGTTTTTGGAATAACTTCACTCTATATTTTATCTGATAAGCGCTATTATATACAAAATACTGATGATGAGGGAACTTTGCAATCTATGATACAAAGTGATGTTCAAAAAAAACCAGAGAAGAGAGCATTACGACCATCTTTGTATCCTTTGATACTCGAGAGGTTGTTGATCTTGAATTCTACAAAGCACCAGAAATTTTTGCATGATAACTTTTCTCATATGCCATCATTGGTATGGGAACTCTGGAAAGAGCATAGATGGAGAGCATCATCGCCTCAAGTTTGTGCAGTTTTTTTAGCAGATATTGTGCATGAGTATTATTTATTGAATAATGATAGAGGTCAATATGCATTTTCAATAGATCCTAAAGAAATCGATAATGAGTGTGTTGCGCTCTCAGAATGGATTGCTAACGGACTATATCATAATAATCAAGCTATGGTGCTAGAAGTAATGAGGCAAGTTATTTTGCAAGAGAATGGAAAAGGCAATATATCAAATTTCTTTATTCATATGGACAGCTTATACAAAGTAGAATTTTATCGAGATTTGAAAGAGTGGGTAGAGTTATGTGCACAAAGGCATGACTTCTATCCAGGACTCAACTCTGCAATTTACTTTGGTGATCATAAGAAGGTAATGTTTATCTGCATGAAGAATAGAGTTGATTCATCTGCGCTTCCTCAAATCTTACGCGAAACCTTTAAGCATATCAATGGTATGTTTGAGATTCGTGAAAAAAAGATACTGTTTAATCAAGATGCAAACAAATCCGAAACTACTGATTTTTATACTAGTTTAAGCGTATATTGGGATCAGCTCCATGAGCTTCATTACTCAACAGCCGAACTTGAACGATGCTATGAGCTACTGCTAGATACGATGATTTCTAAGAAACCAATAGTAGGTTGGCACTCATACGTTTTCAAATGTATGGGTCCAGCAACTACTGCAAAAGGATTGAGAGAAATCTTTGAACAAAAAACAAGAAATCTAGAAAAATCTACTGCTGCCTAAGGTGGTAGTAGGAAAATACCTCACAAGAAGATTTTTTAATGTTATAGCGGGTTGGTGTTGAGCCAATCTGTTTTTTTTATTTTTTGCAAAAAACTCCCCTCATACATATACTTATGATATGTAATTTTTGACTTTTAGATTGACCATATGGAGCATTTGTTAGGCCTTTTTGATACGCTCATCCATACCTCTGATCTCGCTCAGTTGGCGATAATTTTGTTGGTGGTGATTTGTATTGCAGGGATTGGGAAGTTGTTGAAACAACCCTTGATTATTGGGTATTTGGTGGCATGAATTATTGTGGGGCCTTTGTTTTTGTGATTGGTGGAGACGAGTGAAAGCTGACATACCTTCTTAGAGTTGTTTTCAGAGTTGGGGATCGCCTTGCTGTTGTTTATGGTAGGGGTGGAGTTAAATATCAATGTAATTAAAGAGCAGGGGAAAGTGGCCCTTGGTGTAGGGGCTATTCAGATCTTGGCCAGTGTGGGAATCGCTTATATTATGTCTGTGGTGCTAGGATATCCAGTGACCACGAGTTTGTTTATTGCTATCGGGTTGACCTTTTCGAGTACGATTGTGATTGTGAAACTCTTGTGAGATAAGGAAGAAGATAAGACAGTGTATGGGAGAATCTCGATCGGTGTATTGATTGTGCAAGATCTGGTTGTTATGCTCACGATGATGGGGATTGCTTTTTGGTGAGGTGGAGAAACGGGTGAACAGGTGCTGGTGATCGAATGACTCGCGTTGTTTGCCTGAGTAGTGTTGTTTTCCAAGTACGTGCTCCCGTGACTTGTCAAACGACTAGTAAAGAGCGAAGAATTCCTTTTGTTGATAGGGATTTGACGATGTTTGGTGTTGGGGACTTTGTTTCAGTTGGTTGGGTTTAGTTTTGAGATAGGATGCTTGTTGGCAGGGATGTCGTTCGCAACTTCACCGTTTCGTATGCAATTGGTTTCGAAACTAAAACCCCTGAGAGACTTTTTCTTAGTCTTGTTTTTCATCGCGTTGTGACTCCAACTCTCCCGAGATGGCCTTTCCGCTCATATCCCTTTATTGATCGGATCTTTGATCTTTGTCTTGCTTCTCAAGCCACTGATTATTTATCTATCTTGCGTGCGATATGGATATACCCACCAGGTTGCCTTCAAGGCGGGGACGAGCTTGGGGCAGATTTCAGAATTCGGATTTTTGATCTTATCGATTTGACTGGGTCTTGGCTTGGTGACTGATCAATCACTGATGTCGATGATGATTTTGGTCTGAGTGATTAGTATCGCAGTATCCAGTTATACCACCATGCACAACAATGACTTATATGTCTTTGCACAAAAATATTTAGGAAAAGAAAAGGTGAAATCGACAGAAGAGCTCCTTACGCACGAGTTGGATGAAGTCGAAGTGATCCTTTTTGGATTTGGAAGAATAGGATCAAAGTTGGCACGTAACTTCAATGTACAAGGAGTTTCTCATGTCCTCATCGATCACAATCCTGAACTTATCGATATGTTGGAAGAAAGACCTGGAGAATATATTTTTGCTGATGCCAGTAGTGTAGAAGTGTATAGGCATTTGTTTCATCCATCATTAAAAATGGTAATCTCAACGATTAGAGATCTGGAAGACGATCTCTTGATCATTCAAGAAGTCCAGGCATTCAATCCTGAGGTAATCATCGTCGTGGTCTCAAATTATGCTCATCATGCGATGGAGTTGTATGAGGCTGGTGCTGATTATGTAATCATGCCAGACGCTCTTGGAGCTAAACACACCACTGCACTGGTCGAAGAAGTTGGTTTTGATGTCGAAAAATTTATTGAATATAAATTGAATCATGTAGGTGAATTGGAAAGAGCGTGAATATTAACTCATGATATTGATGAAGTAGAGCGTAGTGGGTAAGGAGTGGAGAGAGCTAAAGAGCAGGTGCAAGGGAGACTCGTAAATCCCATATGTTAGTTCAGTTTTATTGTTAAGGAAGCTCTGCAAAATACAATTTTCACGCTATCTTCCAAAAGCAGCAAATATTTGAAAAATAGAGTCTGGCTTATTTAAGCTTCCTCGAGGAACCGTGAAAAATGAAATAATCGAAAATAATAAAAATTCTTTTCAAT
>CALGNI010000103.1 GCA_937958645.1 Candidatus Absconditabacterales bacterium | reverse complement strand
CCCGCTCGGCGGCCGACGACCCTTCGTGGATGTTGCTTGTGGTAGCGGAACGCAACGGAAGCATGCTTCGATATATACTCTATAGTAATTAGTATTATATCCTTGTGAGCAGTTACATTGTGGAAATTTGACTAAATCTGGATTATGATTATAATAAGTGAGTCATTTATTTGCTAAAAGTTTCTAATGAAGTTATCAAAGAATACCTCAATTTCCATGCTACCAGAAGAGCATATACAAGCTCTAAAGACATCATATATAAACCTAGAATCAGCTGATAACAAACTGAGCAATTTTATAGATAAGAAATTTATTACTCAGCTTGAAAATGAAATTTCAAGTCTTGAAAAAATTAAAAAAATTCAGCAAAAAAAACAAAGTGTAGCCAGCGATGCAGCTCTCTTACAAAAGAAGTTAGAAAAGAAGAAAACTAACTTTACTAGCAAATTAAAAAAGAAAATTGAGACTCATCTAGATGATACCATATCTCCAAAAATAAAATCAATACAGAAAATATTGAAGCATATACAAAACAGTAAGATACATGAAAGTGATATTGATTTTCTTAAGGCTCACGCTTCTCATATAATTAGAGATAAAGCTGAATATATAGTCTTAGCAAGCACCTTACAGCTAGCCAGCAAATCATATAACGACAACTATAAATCGATACAAACTCAGATAAACAGTGTAACTAAAGAAAATAAGGACCACAACAAGACCTATCAAATACTTAAAAGCAATCTATTGAGAACCGCAGAAAGCGGATTCGAACAACATCTATTTATTATCGAATTCTTCCAAGAGAACTTACATATTTTGGAGGATAAGAACAGTATCATTCAAGAAATAATAAAGCATGGAGAACAAGATAATGTCATTATCTTTGAACCAACAATCGAGGATGCACTACAGGTACTAGAGACAAATTGAGATCTGATTAACAAGGTGCTAGACTCTGATGAACTTGAGATAAAAGATGTACTTACAAAACAGGAGCTAGAACCACTAACAGCACTAACGAAACAACTAGAAAAAATATATACAGAGTTATATCCAAAAACTGAAGAAGCTATAATACTTGATAAAAATGCTGAAATAATCTATTCAAAGGCTCTACTAGAGGCATGAGGGAGAAAAAAACTAGCAGAGAGCAGTCTTGTCATCATAAATACCTTAACGAAGGCAAAAGATGACTATACCTTTGAAGGAGAACTCACTTTTCACCAAAAACGAGATACTTCACTCAATAACGTTGCAAATGACTTAAGCATAACCTTGAGCAATAATGCAAGCGATCTGAAACTAAGCTGAGAAGAAAAACTTCAAGAACTAAGAGAGAAAGCGAAAACAATTGTAAGTAATTCAAAAAATCAGCTCTATGAACAGTTTCAACAGAATACAAAGTTAAGCCTATCTGTCTCAACCATGCTTGTATTAATCATGATGGTGATGCGATATTCATACATCAACAAACCAAAGGACACTGGAATTAACGAAGCAAATAAGAGTGAAAATACTATTTCAAAGACATCTCCTACTGAAAACGAGAAAGTAAAAAGAGTTTCCCGAGAAGGTCGTCACAAATTGCCAGAGTAATTTTACCTACTAGTTCATCCAAATGGATATTAATCTCCTTTCAACTAGACCTGATGCACATCACATAGTAGAGTACTTTGTGAATAATCATCCTACCATCTGAGCTGAACTTGAATCTTGCACCAATGTGCTAGATGCTATTAGTGCTATAGATGAATTGCAGGGAGAGATTGAAAAAATGAAAATAACAAAGTCTGAGATTCAAAAGCGCCTAGCTACATGATCAGGATATATTTTTTGATTAGCTATGATGTTTTATTTTTGAACTACTGAAGCAAACACATCTAGCATGACAGATTTCAATGAAATAGAGTCGATGATTCAGGAAAAAATAAGTACTTGTTCTGCTCAAGAAGAAATAAAGGATATTACTGTAAATCTTGAAAAGGCAGAAGATACCAGTGAAGATTCAGTAAATAAAGAAGTTGTAAAGAAAACAAAAAAAGAGATTGTCAAAGCTGTGAAGACTGAAAACATCATAGAAGAACCATCGACTAACACAGTAACTTCTGACAAAATTTTAGAAAAAAAGAAAGCAACCTCACAGAGTGAACAACAAGGAAAGACTGAAACATATCATGTCTGAGACGTAGTACATTTCGATGTCAATACAGCAAAAGTCAAGAAGCTCAATAACAAAGCAACGTCTTTATGAAAAGAAGTAAAAAGTGAGAAACCACTAAATAAGAATATCACTTCAACCTCACTTGAGACAAGCATTCAACAACAAGTAGCAGCAGAGAAAGAAGCATCACAGTGAAGTCTTCCAACTAACTCTTGAGAAATCCCTGAGAGCATTGTAGCAACATATCTAACAAAGAAAATCGAAGCTCCAAAAATTGAGCCTATAAAACGTAAGAAATTAACCAAAACGCCTTCAATAAAGAAAGTAGTGAAACCAAAAGCAGAACCTATAAAACGCAAGAAATTAGAAAAAACACCGTCAATAAAGAAAACCGAAAAGAATAATAAGGTAAATGTAGAGCTAGAAACTAAGAAAAGTAAAAAAGCAACTGAATGATATAAGCCATTAAAGAACCCTATACTCATAACCCCAGAGCAGGCCTTACATACAAAAAAAATAAAAGTGAATGACAAGAACTTTTTGGTAGATCAAAAAGCTAGAGTAGAGTTTAATAAGATCGCGAGTCTAGACTTTACTCAAGACAAAAAAATCAATGACTTACTACACGCTACTCCAAAATTTTCTAAAGAGCAGTTGATGAAAATCAGCAAACATGAACATGTTAGAGATTTTTTTGATCATAGTTATCCAATTCTCCATAAAGTTCATAAGCAGTACTACAAAGAAAACCCAAATAGCGTAAAGTTACCTCTGATGTATATGATTACTAGATATATTACCGAAAGAGGCTGGGATCAAGTGGATTCAGATGTCGTAAAAAACAGATATTATAATGTATACAACATTACCACCAATACTGATAATTACTTTATCAAATGAGATAAAGACGTTGATAGAGATACATGAGTTGAAACTAAGATAAAGCAAAAGTTTAAAAAGTACAGCAGCTTGGAGAAGGGATTAGCTGCAATATTTTCATACACAACTGATGGTGCCTGGTCAGAATATTTTCACAATCTCAGTCCAGAGGAAAGAGAGTCAACTTCCTTAATTGTCTGAATGACCAATGCAGGAAGAATGCATAAAGACAAGAAATGAAAGGAGAAGACGAATGGATACTGTTCAAGTCTTGTTAATCAGTATAAAAACATAAATCATCAAGCAAAAATCTATCAAGCATTTTGAGTAGATCAAGAAGTAATATATATTAGTCTAACTCCAGGTGACTCTAGACTAAAAGAGGCAAATAGATTAGTGAAACACTCAAAAAATAATTGAAATTTCCCTCTTGATGATAGTTTAAAAAATAAACGAAAAATCACTAAGATGTTCAATGATAAACAACACATACTTCCCAATGCTGTAGCAATAGTTGCTGTTAAAAAGAAGTAAATCATGATCACTTGATCAACTAGCCCAGATTTGTATAATAGAATCCTCTTTATCTATTATATTATTATCATGGCAACAGTAGCAGAGAAAGTAGAGCAGTACTCAGCAAAATGTGCTGAACTAGGAATGAACATCTGAGGAGGTCTTTTGGCTAGAGCAGCTAAAGCATGTGGACCATCACTATTTAACGCTGACGCAGAAACTGTAGCTGCAAGTGATGTTACAGAACTAGAAACAGTAAGAGACAACTTCGTAATGGGTAAACTAGGACTAGAAGATGCTGAAGAAGCAATGACAATCGTAAACACAGTAGCAGAAGAAATGAAAGACTTCGGATCAAACAAATATAGAGCAGTATTCTACGCTAGATGCGCTGAACTTGCAGGAAAAGTAGATATGTTGCCGGAAGTAGGATAATTGTATGTTGGTAGATTAGTATATTGGAAAAAACTCGCTAAGATTAGCGAGTTTTTTTAGTAGAGAAATAATAATCAGTTCTTTCTTGATAAAAACAATAAAACTGCTATAAAATAAATAATTGTTAACAAAAATCAAAAGTATGTCAGAGTTAAATTCTAGTAACGAGTGGGATAAGATATTTTGCGTTATATTTGGATTAATCACTTTCTTAGGTGGCATTTACATCGGTGTATTAATTAGTGTACTAATACAGACGCAATAACATGAAAAGAATCCATTTATGAAAAGAGCAAGGGTTGCCTCGCTCTTTTTTTTATGGCAAAAAATCTAGTTGAAGTCGAGTAATACCGTCATTCAGAGAAGTACCGACAAAGAATCCAGTCAGGATATAATCCTTCGTTGAAAATATATGAAATAATAAAACTCACTGAGACTAGGGAGTTTTTTTGTAGATTATATTGTAGTTAGTTCTAGTTGTTGTAGCGCATTATGGATTCCACGCCGCAATCAACCATTTTTTCACTTCGTTCAAAAGGTTTCATCCGGCTCTGAATGACGAATTGCTTTGTACTAATTTACCTAACTTGTCCAACTTGCCCAATTCACCTAACTTGTCCAATTCATCTAAAGCGCCCTCTCCTCATACTCCTTACTCACCTTAGCCACAAACTCCCCAACAGGCAGCGTATATTGTTCTTTAGATCTAAATTCTCTTACGCTCACACTCATGTCTTTTACTTCTTGCTCTCACACGACGAGAATGTAGGGTATTTTTGATTTTTCTGCATTGCGGACCATCTTGTTGAGTGATTCGTTTGACCGATCGACTTTACATCTTAGATCTGCTCAGAGAAACTCTTTTTCTAATGACTTCGCATAGTCATAGAAGGCTTCTGCTACAGGGAGGATGATCACTTGTGTAGGAGCTAGTCGGACGGGGAATGCTCAAGCGAAATGTTCGATCATTACTCACATAAATCTCTCCAATGAACCTGAAACAGCTCTATGAATCACTACAGGTCTTTCTTTTTCCCCTTGTTCATTGATATAGCTCAGGTCAAATCTCTCTGGGAGGTTGAAATCAGCTTGGATCGTAGCGAGTTGTCGTTCACGACCTATGGCATCCTTAAACATAAAGTCTAGTTTCGGTCCGTAGAACGCTGCTTCTCCCTCGACACGTCTATACGGTAGGTTCTCTGATTCAGCTGCTTCGTGAAGAGCAGTCTCAGCCGCTTCCCACACATCATCCGCTCATATATACAGATCCTTATCATCTCCTCTTACAGACAGAGATACCCAGTAATCTTCTACCATACCGACCGTACTATAGAATTCTTTGATAATCTGGACAATACTTGCTACTTCTTCTTTTAGTTGAGATACACGACAGAATAGATGTCCGTCATCTTGAGTAATACTTCTCACACGAGTCAATCCGCTCAGTTGTCACTTTTTCTCATCTCTATAGACAGTTCCTGGTTCGAAATATCTCACCGGCATGTCTCTATAGGAAAATTGATTGTCTGCATAGATCTGCATATGATGAGGGCAGTTCATCGGTTTCATGAAGAAGTTGTCATTTTCATCCTTTCCTTTTACACGAAACAACTCATCCCCAAACTTCTCAGCATGCCCAGAAGTGATGTACAGATCTTCTTTCGCTAGATGAGGAGTCCACACTTGTTGATATCCTTTTGCTTTGTGTAATTGTCGTAGGTATTTGATGATTTCATCTCTGAGAACCATTCAATTTGGTTGCAATAATGGCATTCCTGCTCACACGAGGGGAGAGATGGTAAATAACTTCATCTGTTCACCCAAGATCCTATGATCTCTCTTCTTTGCTTCTACCATCATCTGCTCATGAGCTTTGAGTGTTTCCTTATTTTCAAATGCTAGACCATAGATTCTGGTCATCATAGGATTGGTATCATCTGCTTGTCGGTAAGCTCCTGCAAGTTTTTCAAGCTTCATCCCATTGGTATCTAGGTCTTCTTTGGTCGTTCATGCAATATGAGGTCCTGCACATAGATCCAGAAACAGGACTGCTTGATCATCAGTAATCGTACCATTGGCAACAAAAAATGCTGAGACCTTACGATACAATTCGATATACCCGTCCTGCATGTTTCTCATATTATCCAATACTGCAGCAGGGACTACATTCAAGTAATAAGAAATCTCTGTTTCTCCTTTTGCCTTAAACTTATCAAGAAGTTCGTCCTTAAACTTTTGGTCAGTCAGGCTATTTATCTCGTAACCATGGGACAATGCGCAGTCATATCTAAGATACGTTTGAGGCTCGTTTGCGATTTGTCTCATCTGTTTTGTGAGATTTTTGAGATCTTTTTCCCCAAATTCTACTCATTCTGAAAAATGCATATCATAGTAAAATCCATACTCGATACTGGGTCAGGTTCATAGCTGCACCAAAGGATCGACGGTTCTTTGTACTGCCTGAGCTAGAAGATGCGCAAAACTATGGCGGAGAGTGTCTATAGGATATAGTATTTTATCAGACATGATGGTTGATCAATAAACAAAATTAGTTAACTGAAAAAGTGTAGGGATCTTGTGCTCCAATTCTAGTGGTTTACTGTGAAAATTTGAACTGGGAGTATACTTTAGTCTGCTAATTGTTATACATACAGTATCTAATTTTCATATCCTCGTAAATTTCAATGAAATATCTCTACATATGACGCTTTCAACCCTTCCATCTTGGCCATCTAGATGCAGTACAGCAAGCTCTTTCCAGGGGAGCAACTCATGTTATGCTGTGACTTGGGTCCGTTTGAGTGATTAATGATGACAATCCACGAACAGTACACCAAAGAGAGATCATGATTCTAGACACATTAGGAGAGGCATGAATAGATCCATCTACCTATTCATTCGAACTCATTCCTGATTTTCCTAGTGACCTAGAATGGTATAGCAATATTATTGATACGCTCCCTCGTTTTGATGTAGTCATGTCATGAAACCCACGGGTCAAAGAGATCTTTGATTCCTGTACTCATACGGTGTTTGATCCTGAGATACACAGCAAGGTAGATATTCATGCGACACAGATTAGAGAATGGCTTAGGGAAAAGAACAAAGATGAGATGAAGAAGTTTCTTTGACAATCAGTGGTAGATTTCCTCTCAAATACTTCGTAATTGCTCACAAGGGTATAACACTAATTACTATATGGTATATATCGAAACATGATTCCGTTGCGTTCCGCTACCACACGTAACATCAACGAAGGGTCGTCGGCCGCCGAGCGGGACGCGGACCGACTAGGGGTTTTTTGCTTCGTTTTTGGGCCTATGCCAAAAATGAAGAAAGAAGCAGATAAGCTATCTAGAAATGTTTACGTATCGAAGCTATGCATACTTGTGAGCAGTTACAATACTTCCTCTTAACATTTATACACAAACACATATAACTTGGATGAGTCTATCAAGAGATAGATATAAAATAGGTCATTAAAATTTTTGAAAATGAAAGAAACAGAAAATCACATCAAGAATAATGATCTTGATGCAACAATTTCTCATGAACTGAAGCACTGGAAGGAAATCACAAAAAGTTATCAACAAGCAAATAATCTAAAAGCTCTCAGAGAGTTATTATTTACCGTTGTTCCATTTGCGTTCTTATGGTATTTGATGTACATTTGCTTTGATGATTACTTATGGCTTACTTTATTATTGGGAGTCATAAATTCTTTTTTTGTTGTAAGAGCCTTCGTTATTCAGCACGACTGCGGACATCAGTCATTTTTTAGTTCTAAATGGCTAAATAATACTGTTGGAAAGCTGATGAGTTTAATCTCTAGTGTTTTATACAGCTACTGGGCCAAAAGTCACCAGTTTCATCATGGTCACAACGGACAGCTAGAAATGCCAGATAGAGAGGTTAGTGACATTCCCACCAAGACTGTGCGCGAATATTTAGCATTATCTAAGTGGGGAAAATTAGGCTACAGAATATTTAGAAATCCACTAGTTACTTTTGTTATTGCACCCTTATATTACATAGTCTGGGCATCTAGATGGCCAGGATACATTCGTAGTGTCTTTAATAAATCGCAAAAAATTAAATTGTTTTGGAAATGGTTCTTAGATAACCTTCTTTTGTTCTTAAGCTACCTTACGGCAATCTATGTTACAGATGGTAAATTTTTCTATATTCATGGCTATTTGGTTGGGCTGTTTATCATTATTGCTTTTTGGTTCTTTTATGTCCAACATCAGTTTGAAGAAGGATACAAACGATGGAGAAAGAATTGGAGCTTTCTTGCGTCGGCAATAAGAGGGTCATCATACTACAAACTTCCTAGAGCCCTTCAATGGCTTACAGGAAATATAGGCATTCATCACATTCATCATCTAAGTAGTTTGATACCATTCTACAATTTGAAAAAATGCATGAATGAAAATAAAATACTAAGTAAATACGTTACTACCATCACCTTTTGGCAAAGTCTCAAGCTTACAAAACTCAAGCTTTGGGATGAAGACTCAGGACGAATGGTAAGCTTCAAAGAAGCTAAAAAGATTACGCCGAGACTTAGAAAAGTCTCGTAAAGAATTGGTTTTTCGTTTTGTTTTGATGCGTCTGTTCTATTTTTAGGGCAGGCGTTTTTTTTTAAATATGTCATAAAATCTCTCACATTATATTTTTCATAGTATTTTCTGGTACATAATCTTGCAAAAAAAATATTTTTCATACAATAGTATTGTCATATAAGACTTCATAAATACTCCGTTCACTATCGTTTAAAGGCACGATACAGGGGTATTTTTTTGATTAAATCATAGTTTTGGCAAAATTTCATGAGGGAGTAATTCATATCTTTATTCACGCACAAGCTCATAACTTCTTGCAAGAATAACTGATTGAATATCTAGCTCAACAGTATTTAAATCAGTATAAACAGTCTTATTAGCATATCTAACGACCTTGATACCAAGAGAATTCAAAAATCTAGTTCTTCTCGCATCGTATGCTTCGCGGCCATAGTGACTAGACCCATCAATCTCGATGCATAGAAGAAGTTTGGAGCAGTAGAAGTCTAAGATGTAGTAGCCAATACGTTTTTGACGGAGAAAACGATATCAAGTCTTGTCTTTTCTAAGAAGTTTCTCCCAGACTATCTTTTCAGCTGGTGTTTGATTACGTCTGTGTTCTCTTGCTCGTTTTTTGGTGTATCTCTGGTAGGGTATATATTGCATGGTGTTTTGCATGCGGCTATCGCAAAATCCATCCCTCCTTCCTTTAAAAAAAAGGAAGGGGCACGTTTTACTCTCACTGCGTGAGAACGAATCCTTTCCTCTAGTAGTAACTGATTAGAAGTCTCACGAGGCAGTTAGCCAATCAATAATCACTCAAAATCAGAGTAATTGATTAAACCACTAAATGATCTAACACTGAAGAATAACAAGTTACTTACTTGATACTCAAGATATCAGTTCATATCAGAGAAATCCTCGACAATCAAACCATCCTGTCTCTCCCTTTTTTTTAAAGGGAGACGAAAGAGGGATTCCGCATTAGCCAGATAAAACCACACTATACATATCCAAGGTAAGTGAATCAAAGAAATAAGTATGAAATTATTCCTCCTCACTCTCAACCACGCTAATACCCAACTCATCCAACACTCTCTCATCTAACAACGGAGCTGGAGCGCTCATCATGGTGTCTTCTGCTTTTCCACTTTTTGGGAAGGCATAGCACTCACGGATATTTGGCTCGTCTTTGAAGATCATCATCATACGGTCAAATCCAAAGGCAAATCCTCCATGTGGGGGAGCACCATATTGAAATGCTTCATACATCGCTCAGAAACGCTCTTTTACATCCACTTCTGACATTCATAGTTTTTCAAATGCTGCAACCATCACCGCTGGATCATGATTACGAATAGAACCACTCAAGATTTCAAATCCATTCAATACCATATCATACTGGTTTGTTTCTATATCTGCGAAGTCCTTGTTTTTTAGTGATTCTACTCAGCCTACCACATGAGAGAAAGGATTATGTCCAAAGTCTCGTTCTCCACTCGTTTCGTTTTCTTCATAGAAAGGGAAGTCGGTGATCCAACAGAAAGCAAGTTCCGATGGATTTGCTAGTGTATGTTGATCTCTAAGGTGAAGTCTGAGTTTGTTTAGTACTTTTGCTACTGAAGCCTTCGTTCAGATCGCAAAATACAGATGATCTCAATCTTGAGCTCAAGTTAACTCCTGAATTTGTTCCTTCATCTCTGGAGTCAACAATTTTCCAATACTTCCTCACAATTCGTCTCCCCATTTGATCCAAGGAAGTCATCAAGCTCCCGATTCTTTCGCTACTTTTTCATATGATTCTACTACTTTTCTACTCACTTCAGTAGTATGCGAAGCATCTAATTTGATACATTTGATACATGGCGAATCAGCCATAAAACTTATCGCACCCGTATTCAAAATGTCCGTTGCATTCATCAATTCCATACCAAAACGTAGATCCGGTTTATCACAACCAAATCTCTCCATCGCATCATGATGACTAATTTGGTCAAAAGCGATGCTGATCGTTTTCTCAGGGATCATGGTCGCAACCAAGTCTTTACAGAAAGCCTCAGCTACAGCAAACACATCATCCTGAGTTACGAAACTCATCTCAGCGTCTACCTGGTAAAACTCACAACTATGTCTATCTGCACGTGGATCTTCATCACGGAAACACGGAGCTATCTGAAAATATTTATCTACTCATCCTACCATCAAGAGCTGTTTATACTGCTGCGGTGCTTGGGGGAGGGCATAAAACTTCCCAGGATTCACTCTACTTGGAATCAAATAATCTCTCGCACCTTCTGGAGAACTCACGGTGAAGATGGGAGTCTGTACTTCTAGGAATGCATTATCTGTAAATCGATTTCTGGTAAAATGATTCATCTTAGCTCTAAATTCTACATTTGCCAAGACAGGTCTTCTTCTAAGATCTAAAAATCTATGCTTAAAACGTTCCGCTTCATTTGATCCATGATCATCTCTAATCTGGAAAGGAATTTCTTTACAGGCATTTAACACCAGCATTGATTCACCGATCACTTCGATTTCACCTGTTTTCATCTCCTTATTCTCTTGACCCTCTGGTCTTGCATTCACTGATCAGGTGATCTGCACGCAATACTCAGGTTTGAGCGTAGCAGTTTGCTCAGGGGGGAGCTGTACTTGCGTCACTCCATACCTATCTCTCAAGGTAAGAAAGGCCATTCCACCCATGTCCCTGATATCATCAACCCAACCAGAAATGGTAGCTGTTTGTCAAATATGCAGCGCAGTCAACTCTCCACATGTATGTGATCTCAATCCTGTAGCAGTCTTCATGAAATTAATTATGAATAAATTAACTTCACTATAAGTAAGGGAACTTCTATATCAATAGTAAACAAGCGAGTTTTAGAGCAAGTGCACTAAGACAAAAAATTGTCTAATATGTGTATAATTATATAATCACATAAACCACTTATGTCAATATCTAAGCTTGCAATTTTCCCATAAATATGTATAAAAGATGCACAAATATAAATAAATATGAAATCATGATAGTTCAAGGAAGAAACTCCTTGAAAATGTTTTTCATTAACAGCAAAGAAAAGAAGAATAATTCCCTGATACAGAAATGTATCTCAAGGGGAGTTTAGTATGCTTTTTTGTGACTATTTAATTTGTTGCATCATGACAATGGATCCGTCTCCTCAGGAGATGGTGATACAATATACAGTAACCAAAGAGAAAAAGAAACTTGCTGCCACATGAGGATACCAGCAAGTTATACAGCTTTATCAAACGTGATAAGGCAGGTGTCCTCGTATTAATTAATTAACTAACACAAAAAAAACGTTAGAAAAATGAAGAAATTTTTAAGTATTTTAATTACTTTCGCATTCCTTGTTGGCAGCAATGTTGATGGGTTGAGTGCACAATGTACAGAGTATGACTATTGCCATGCAATAGGAACCTCTGTACAAAATCCTAACAACCCTGGTTTTGGATCAAACCATCCAGGAGGATTAGTGATTTCAAATTTTGAAAAAGACTTAATAAGCGTTTATCAAGTTGTTACTGCTACAAATAGTAATGACATGCTAAGTATTGCGGGTATTCACAAAGTAGTTGTAGCTTTCCAGGATTTTGGAAGTTACATAGGAACTGAAGTTATCATTAATGATAATATCACTCCAGTAAATAGCGCTCATACATACCGAGCACCTCAAGGATCAAAAAGCAATCCTGGTTCATATAGAACCGAGTTTGACTTTAATGGTCACAGTTTGATGATTCAACCAAGTACCGTGCTAAACTGTACAGAGGCGACGATTCAAATCGAGGAGGGCAGATTGTTTAAATTCCTTAATCCTAGTGGTCAAGGAATCTCAAGTGAAACGGTCCCAAATGTTTACTTCGCTAGTGCCAATGGTCCTTATGCAAAACTGATTCCATCAGCAACACCTTACGTAAATAGCCAAGCAAATTGGATATTTAGCGTTGGTGATGACGAAATTGGGTTCTATTCAAGGATTAATAGTAAGATATATGAATATCATCTTCCAAACACGTGTTGGAATACTTGCAATATCACTGCTTGTAGAGTAGATCCAAATACAGATCTGCCTGTAAACGATGGTGTAGTAAGTCTAGGAGAGTGGAGCTTAAACAGCAATGGAGTTTGGTGTGCATTAGCTAGCTATGATAATGGCTATGGTGTCATCAAACAAGAAGTGGTTTATGGTGATTTTGAGAACGTTCCATGCAATACACCTGTAATTACTCAGGTAGATTGCCATGAAGTTGTAGACGAAAAAATTACTTGGCATTGGCTTGTTGGAAAATTTGAAGTTGGTAGATTGGAACAAGATATGTTGCACTTGGGTTCAAATAATGGAATGCAAGGCAGTATTATTGGTAGTCCAGTCGATACGTTAATTGATGGAGCAGAAAGAAGAACATTCAAAGTGCAAAGTTCAAATGGAACTATGTACGATGTTTGTGTAATATTTGATTTGTATGAAGTTATTCATCCTGTCAATGGACATGGTGGAAGTTCCTTTTGGGTTTACACCTGTAATCAAATATTCCAATATTGTAAAATAACGGTCAATCCACTTAATGGTAGTTCCTCTATTGTGAATATCACTGTACCATCTACACAAACACCTCATACTCAGACGTATACAGTGTCTTGTGATGATGTGGTTACATTTGATAACAGTCAGGTAACTATTTACCTTACTAACCCTGTTACTAACGCTTCTTGCGGTACTAATAATGGTTCTATCGATATTTCTGTCTCTGGGGGTACTGGTTCTTATTCCTATCTATGGAGTAATGGTCAATCTACTCAGGATATTTATTCTTTAGCTCAAGGTCAATACGGTGTTACTGTTACTGATACTCATTCTAATTGTAGTTCTTCTGCAACTTATGATGTTGGTTCTACTGATGCAATTACTATTTACCTTACTAACCCTGTTACTAACGCTTCTTGCGGTACTAATAATGGTTCTATCGATATTTCTGTCTCTGGGGGTACTGGTTCTTATTCCTATCTATGGAGTAATGGTCAGTCAACTGAAGATATTTATTCTTTAGCTCAAGGTCAATACAGTGTTACTGTTACTGACGCAAATGGATGTTCAGAAACAAGTAGCTATGAAGTTGAAGGTACACAAGTTGGTACTTTAGACATCAATACAACTCCAATTTCGTGTACAGGAAATGGTTCTGCAAATGTTAACACTAACATTAGCAATCCTACTTATTCTTGGACAGGGCCTAATGGGTTTGTAAGTAACAATGCAAGTATTTCAGTATCTATAGAGGGTACATATTTTGCTAGTGTAACAGACATCAATGGATGCACTGTTAGCGGTCAAGTATACGTGAGTTCAACAACTGGACCTACGATCACTCTAGTAAATACTGGAAATGCAGGTTGTCAAAACAATGAAGGTTTTATCAACATTCAAGCATCTGGTGGTTCAGCTCCTTACACTTACTCTTGGAGTAATGGTGGGAATAGTGCTACAATTACTGGCTTGAGTGCAGGGACTTATACTGTAGTTGTAACTGACGCGAATGGATGCCAAAACAGTACCATATATACTATCAATAGTGATACGAATGGCGTGACTGTAGTAGGCGTACCAAACAATGCGACTTGTGGAGAGAATAATGGATCTGCATCCGTTGTTAATGGAGTTCAATATGACTCCATAACATGGACGTATCCTGATGGTACAAGTATCATTGCATCTAGCATATCAAACTTAGCTCCTGGAACATATACAGTGACAGTAGTGAAGAATGGATGTAGTGCATCTGATACGATTACTATCGGCACTTCAAGCGACATAAGTACAGTAATTAACTCAACAAATCCTACTTGTACCAATAGCAACGGTGTTGCAACAGCACAAGTAACTGGAGGAAGTGGTTCATATACGTATTTCTGGAGTAACGGAGGAACGAATGCTACTATTGTAGGATTGAGCTCAGGGAGTTATTTTCTTACTGTTACTGACAATCAAACAGGTTGTTCGACAGATGGATTTATCATTCTTGTACCAATAAGTGATCCAAACGATCAAGATTGCGACGGATTACCATCAGGCATAGATTGTAACGATGGCAACCCTAGTATAGGAGCGCCAGGTGATTCTTGTGATGATGGAAATTCAGATACAGTGATGGATCAAATTCAGGATGATTGCACTTGTGCAGGAACTGAAATTAATCCTTGTATTAATAGCAACATTTCTCTAATTCTAACTTCTAGCGCGACATCATGCGGTCTAAACAATGGATTACTATCTGTTGTGATAACCGGTGGAGTTTCACCTTATACATATATTGCGGTTGGTAATGGTGTATCCTTTGTTACAACTAGTGATAATGTCTCAAATAGCTTTGCAAATTTGGGCTCTGATACGTATGAAGTGATTGTAGAAGATGCCAATGGATGCACAGTAGCTAAGTTTATAGATGTAGAACAAAGCACAGGAGTAGAAGTTCTCTTATTTGATAATGATGCAACGTGTACAGACACTGATGGAAGTATTGATGTAACAGTCAATGGCACATCGCCATATGTCTATATTATTACAAATGCTGATGGGTTCTATCAAGAAAGCCAGGTTAATTCTGACTTTACGATTGATGGCTTACTTAGTGGAGAGTATACGGTGCATATAACTGATAGCAATGGCTGTGAGTTTGAACAAAATCAGAATGTTGGATCTTTTGCAGGAACACTGCCAGAAATCACGGGAGTTCCTGATGATGTAACTATCTTTCATCCTTGTCAGATCGAACAATATCTCTTACCTGCAGTTATTGCCACTGGTGGTAGTATTGTGATACAGGAAGGGGAACGATTCGATATGGATGATCAAATTATCTTTACTTGGACTGCAATAAACACTTGTGGATCAGTTATAGATGAGTTTATTATCACAAAGGAGTACGCAGTGATAGATGAAGTTAGCTCAAATACTAGCATAAGTCAACCAACATGTGGAAACGCAGACGGTTCTATAGAAGTAGTTATGATTCCAGAGAATCTGGACTATGACTATCAATGGAATACTGGTGAAACTACTTCAACAATTAATAGTCTTACCGGTGGTAGTACTTATGTCGTTGAAGTTAAACTTGATGATTGCCTTGTTGGCACACAGACTTTTGAGCTAGAAGATCCACAACCTACTGAAATTGATGAAGAGAATATACAAATTTCAAACAATGACTGTGAAAACAGTTATGATGTTGATTTGAGTGGATTCCCTGAAATTGATGATTTGGTGTGGAGCGATGGGTCTCTTGCGTTGGTTAGAACAAATCTAACTGAAACACTTGAGTGCGAAGTAGTCTTTGAAAATGGTTGCACAGCAACCTTATTCTTTGAATACGAAGCAATCAATCCATTTGACGCTACATTCAATGAAGCAAGCACAATCTCAGAATTAGCTTGCTACGGAGATGCTAATGGTACTATTGTTTTAGATGTCATTGGAGGTTCCGGTGAGTACAGCTATGAGTGGGAGAATATTATATCAGACTCCAATGTTGCAACTAAACTATCAGCAGGCACGTATAAAGTGACTGTATTTGATAGTAGAGGATGTAGCAAGGAGCTAGAAAGTGAAGTTACTGAACCTGAGTTACTTCCAACTCCAGTTCCTACTTCAATTACTAGTGCACAGTGCCTAGTATCACCAGCAACTAATGGAGCTATCGAATTTGATATTCCTAGCGGTCTCAACTTACTAAAGAATGGTAGAGAAGTTACTTTGTTGGAACTTCAAGATGTACCTGAAGGAGATATGTCGATGTATATGTATACAAACGATAATGGCTGTACTTCAGAAGCTATGGTAGTTGAAATGAGTTGCCAAGGATGTAAAGGTTTTCCAAATCCTGTTGCTACAGGTGGCCAATTTACTTTTGAGGTAAACTTTGGTGAGGGTGACTTTAATGCTAACATTACAGTAAATGATATGAGAGGTAAAGTAATGCAAACCTTCTCAAATCAGTCTGTAGTTGACGGAAAGGTTACCTTAGTATTTAATGCAAACTTCCCTTCTGGTATGTACTTTGTCATAGCTAGTGGTGGAGAATTTGAACAAGGGATTGGAACTATGATGAACGTCATAGAGTAACTAATCTTATTACTTAACACTTACCAACCCCTGGGCTTGCCCAGGGGTACTTAAAAAATATTTAAATGAAGAAATTATTAAAAATTTTACTGCTAATTCTTGTTGGATGCATAGCATATTCCATAAGTTATGCTCAAGTAGTTGAGTATAATGAGTATGGAATGCCTATCATACGCAGAGGAATGGTATCAGAAAGTCCAAGTTGGATTAATGATACAGCAAAGAATGATCAAATGCTTATACAAGCAAGAGATGAAATACTTTCAGGTAATGGCCTATCACAAGAGTCTATTGAGTATGGAATTAGATATTATGAACTTGCAGAAGCTTATATTACAACATTTCATATTGATTACAGAGGCTTTTATACTCAAGATAGATTTGAATTACCTATTGGATCTCCTGTCTTGCAACTAAGGGATCAACATAGATACCTATATTGCTTAAATTTATTTGAACGTCAATATCCAAAAAGACTAGAAATAAGCAATTGCGATGGTGCACCACCATTTGAAAGTAAAGATAAGGATGGCAAAAGAATCTTTTGTGTAAAAGACTGCAAAGGAGTAACAAGATGTACAGAGCCAATATCGGAAAAAGATGAAGTATGTAGAACTATAGTTATACAAGCTCCAGACGAAATTTGCAGATTAGACATGCCTGATGGTATATCTGGAGTATTTAGAGATACTACAGTTCTTGTTGATCAGATTTCAGGTGATTGTGAAGTTACTATCTACAAAGATGTTAACATGATTGAACTAAAGGAAGTTAATGAAACTTCATTTGAAGGAGATTCTCTTTACATTGATGCTTTAGGAGTCGATACTTTACTTACTCCGGATACATATACTTTCATAGATACTGCAAATTGTGAAACAGAGGTATATAAAATCTTAGAAAACCCGGAAGTTGAAAAAGGACCATGCGAAGACTGTGATGAAGAATATCGTGATAAAGGCGATTTTGGCGTTTCTTTGTATGGTTTATATGGAACTACACCTGCTGTTATTGGAGATGGACGTTTAGTTGATGCTACTGGCTTCAAGTATGGGGTCGAACTTCAATTTCTTAAAGATGTTTGGCAAGATAAGATTTCCTGTCTTGTACCTGAGGTAGGTATTACAGCTCGTTTAGAGTTTAATGAATACCTTATGAGTCAATACAGAGGTTGTTGCTTAACATTCAACGGAACATCAGGTACAACACTACAGATTGAACCAATGATAAGAACCACGTTGACAAGATTTTGTGATAAGAATCTTTTCCCTTATGTTGGAGCTTCAGTAATGCTGAATTACAACAACAATGGGTTTGATGACCTGCAAAATCTTAACATACAGCCAAAGATATTTGGAGGAGTTGACTGGTTTGTTCTAGATGATGTTTATATTGGGATTTTCGCAAATGCGATCAGTTCTAGATTTACATCAACCGAACAAGTAAAACTTTATCCAAATATTGGACTAAAAATTGGTTATAGATTCGATTTTGAATCTGAGTCTAATGAAACAAAGTAATTACCTCAATTTGAGGAGACACGGTACACTAGAATAACAGTGTATCTAACACATACAGAAAGTCCCGGCATTTTATGTCGGGGCTTTTTTTTACACCAGATAACAAACACTACTATGCTCCAGCTTTTTCAGTTCATATTCAGGGAACTTTTTCTTGAGGATGAGTTCATCTTCTTCATGAACTCATGCGTCTGGTGAATGGGTTAGGTCATCAAACAGATCAAATGCCGTGAAGATGACTTGTGAATCGAAAGACTCATCAATACGTCCTCTTTCAGTAGCATTGCGTCCCAATACTCGACGTCTTACAAAACTCGTCAGATTTCTCGCTATTTGGTCTGATTTGGATCATGCTGCTGGATCATCTAGAGGATCTAGATTGCTGTGAAGCATGGCAAGAGCAAAGTCAGGGTTGTTAATTTTTTGATTGATGGTTTTTAGTTGGGAAACAGAGAGGCTAGAGCCAAGGTGGGTAAAGGTTGCGAGACTTTCTTTCTGAAGATCAGTGATGCCCGTCGTCTCATCAATACCCAGTACTCAAAGCACATTCCCAAGGAATACTTGCTGCTGAAAAGCCAGCTGAAGGGATTCAGGATCGTCCTTTTTTACGCTTTTTTTCATTCTTAGGAGATATCAAGAATCAGTCAGATACTGAGTTTCTATATTGTTTTGGATATGGAAAACATCATCTGCATCTTGTAAATCAAGGCTAGCTTTCTTTTGATTATTTGGGAGAAATGAATCTTGTATCTCGAGATTGAATCTATGGTTATTTTCAAAAGAAACATGCTTTAGATCTGCTGTATCAGAAGATCAAGCAATCATTCATTGTACATGTTCGATAGGTTTTGCGAACTCGTTTACATACAAACTATTGGTTAGTTTTGATACTTCAGTTATTTTTCGACTTTTTTGGGCAGCATTCAGCGCGTTTTCCAATCTTCCATTTTTTATAAAGTCACCAGAGTTATCATTCATTTTTTTCTTTTGATAGGTCATCAATTCTTCAAATGTTGTCTTAGTGTCTTGAATATAATCATTGATTGAGACACCTTGCTCTTGGAGATCCTCGAGAATAGTAATAGGGGAAGTATTTCTTATCACCCTTACTTGTTCATATGAAGGAAGATGAAGATTTGTTTTTGCATACTCTTTATACGCTTCATCTAGTCATGGCACATCACCTAGATGATCTAGATTAGCCTCTGCCGGATCAAAACGCTGTCCATGAGCAGTGAGTTTAACATGATCAATAAAATCAGAAAGAAATTCTGAAGAAATCGTTATTCATTGCTCATGCAAGGTCTGTTCCAAAGCTTCTTTAGTCAATTCATCAGAGTCTTGGAGTCTTTCAGTAGTACGGACCATCGCAAGTATTCCTAAGTACTTTTCATAATCCTGCATAGTAACCTCTTTGTTTACATCTTCTTCTCCTTTCATTCTGTTTATTTCTTCTTTTAGCGCTTGATCATTGTTCAAGTCATCGATAGTTTCGATGTTTTCATCATATGCATCTAAGAGTTCTTCATTATAGATTTCTTTCATGATAGGCTTGGACGGTGCAGAAGAAGAAGATACTTCATTGGGTTGCTGATTCTTTCTTGCTCCTTTTCCCAACCTTATTCATTGGAGATTTGTAGAAGACACAGAGACTCACCAGTGATCACTAATTTGTCTCATTCTCCCTCTTTGTCATCTACTTGGAAGTCTCTTTCAATTGTCAGAGGTATTCATAATGGTGATTTCTGATCATATAAGTACTGGTTTTGCAATTTCTCAATCTCACAAATCTTTTGTTGTAGAATTCATATCGGTCTGAGTTTTCACGTTGATAACTCCATTATCTATATCTGATAGCGGTTTTCACTTAGTTGGTGGTTTAGGATTGATCTGTACTTGGTTTTTCAATTCACTCAAATCCTGTTTTAGCGGATCTAAAGTATTTTTTTCCTCAAGTTTTATAGTATCAGAAAAAATATCAAGCTTGTCGCTTTGTTTGGGGGTGTTGGTATCTGATCTACGCTCTATACCCATACTATAAGTATAGGCATCTTGGGAAAATAGTGCAAATTTATAGAGGTTGACTGGCAATAACCTAAAAGAAAAGGAATGATTTTCTCTTCATAAAAGATAATCTCAAAATTTCAGTGACAAAAAAATCTATCCTCTCAAGTTCTTAGCTAACTTCTTTCTCAACCATCCAGAAATAGGGACTTCAACGAAAGCACTTCATCCACTCGGGGTACGGATATATCTGTATCCATCTGCATCTACTCTTAGTCTTGTTTCTCGACAGATCTTGCGTCCTTTCAAAAACCAGTTGAAGTCATGACCATTCGGATTTGTCTGTACTCACACAACACCAGCTTCTTTCGCGTCCTCGAGACTTAGCTTTCTTTTTGGATAGGTAAATCTTTGGAGACCTTTGGTACGAGATGCTTGTTTTTGAATTTGAGCTTTTTTTGCAGCGATTCCACGCTTATTTGTTCTTGCCATGGGTTTGATTGAGATAAATGATTACCGTCGAAGCAAGCTTCTTGGTGTTCTTTCTTCGAAATAATTAATTAGTATATACTGAAGTAAGAAGCTGTTTCAAGCTATCAAGAAATAAGTTTTTAAATGTTTAGGCTTGGGTTGACTTAATTGCATTAAAGAATATGATTGTGTTATTTATCACGAGAATCAGATGACGAAAAACAAGCTTTACTGATGAATCCCATCTAAAGAAAATCTTACAAGTAAAGAAATAGCTGATCAAGTTATTGCTCTCCAGGCAACTGCCTACAATTTTGCTTTGAGTTATACAGCAAATGCAGAAGATGCGAAAGACTTGTTGCAAGAATCAACTTTTAGGGCGCTTAAAAATCATGAAAAATTCAAAAAAGGAACAAATTTTAAAGCATGGTTCTTCACTATCATAAAGAACACCTTCATCAATGGACGAAGAAAGGATCAAAAAAAGAAAAAGGCAATAGATACTACTGAAGATATGATTGTATTGACCAATAACAAAGAAATTTCTACTGAAAATCCAGCCCACCAAAACATTCAAGTTGCATCAATGCAAGAATTAATAAACAATCTGAATGAAGATCTTAGAAAATCGTTTGTGCTTAATTTTAAAGGATATACCTATCAAGAAATTGCGGATATGTTACACACACCATTGTGAACAATCAAAAGTAGAATATTTTTCGCCAGAAAGGCGCTCAAAACACTCCTGTTAGAAGAGTATCCAGAGCGCGCTGCTAAGAAATAGAAGTATTTACTGCAACCAGTAAGCCCACAACGATTCCTTAGCAAGCTTTGATCATAAAGCATTTACGTGATCCAGACTTACTTTTTCGTATTCTTTCAAGATATCATCCAAACTCACGATTTCTTTCTTAAATAACCATTGATACCCAACAAAATCAGCTAATTGATCTGAGGTTTCTATTCACATCTTGGTCGACCCTCTAATATTTCACAGTGCCTTGTTAAATTCGTCTTCAGTCACATTTCCTGCTGCTATTTCCTCGATTTCTTTGTATATTGAGGACAGTCCTTGATCTCGTTTTACCTTATCCATCCCTGCATAGATCAAGAAATTACCGTCGTTTCGACTATCGCTGTGAGTTGATCCTACATAATAACATAATCCTTGTTGTTCTCTAATACGCTGAAACAATCTAGAAGACATTCCACCACCTAAGATCTTTCCAAGAATTCTTGCTGCATATCTTTCTTCCTCATGTTTTGAAAATCATGGTGCTGCGATCACGAGATGATTTTGTTGTGTTTCCTTTACGAAGTGAGCTTGATGGACGCTAGGTTTGAAATCTGGAACAACTGGAGTAGATCATTGTTTGTTTTCTGGCAATGCTCCAAACAGTTCTGAAATCTGTGATTCCAAATCGGCAGCATTTGGGAGTGCTCCAGCCACAATTACCACAAGATTATCCTTGGTATACAGGTTCTCCTTGTGTTGAAAGAGGTTCTCTTGAGTAAAGGACTGCACGTTTGATGCTGGGCCTAGAATTGGTCGTCCAAAGCTGTTATCACCATAATATCGTTCATTTTGCTTGGTCCATACTTGACGTTGAGGATTATCTTCATACATGGCTATTTCTTGAATCACTACTCATTTTTCTCTTTCCATTTCTTCTTTTGGAAACTGTGAATGAACGAGCATATCTCCTAGCACATCCATTGCTTGATGACTGTATTCTGGAGCGCATTTTACATAATATCCAGCATATTCACTTCCTGTGAATGCATTAAATTCACCACCAAAGCTATCTATCGCTTCCGCCACAGCTTTTGGAGTAGTGTATTTTTTTCCTCCTTTGAAAAACATATGCTCAAGAAAATGAGAAAGCCCATTCGTCTCTCTCGCTTCATAAATACTCCCAGCTTTCACAAGGATCTGTATCGTAGTACTATTAGCATCAGCTAAAGGAGCAAAAACAGTTTGCACTCCATTGATATGTTTCGTTTGATAGGTCATAGAAAGAGAGTAAGAATAAAAGAGAAATAGAGAAATAGTATACTTTTTACTATACGCTAGACAATAGTCCTTCTCGCCTTGGGATCAAGGTTAACTAAGATTTCATAAGGGATAGTGGCAGTGTTTGTCGCAAATTCTTTTATAGTATTGTGATGCTCAGGATCGGTGCTAATAAGCGTTACTTCGTCTCACACATTGATCGCTTGGTGTTTACAATCAATAATACATAAATTCATACAAATCGTCCCCAAGATCGGAAGCCTTTCTCCTTGCCACATCACGTGCCGTTTGTCTCTTAGAGACCTTGAAAGACCTTCAGTATATCAAAAGGGGAGAGTAGCTACCGTCATATCCTGTTCCGCAACAAACTTCCCTCCATAACTCACCAATTCACCTGCTTTGATTCTTTGCATGCTCACCACAGTAGTGGTAACCTCTAGAGCTGGCGCGAGTCATGCTAATTTCTCAGCAACTGGATCCTCATCCAACAAAGGTGAGTACCCAAACAATCCAATTCAGGTCCTAGAGGCATTGAAAAAGGGATCTTGGTATTTTGTCAGCCCAGCAGTATTGTAGATATGTTTGTACTTTGGTTCAAAGCCGTATTGTTCTATGAGCGCATACATGTTCTTGAACTCAGCAATCTGAGTATCACAAAAGCTAGAGTCCGTCTCGTCCGCATTGGCAAAATGAGAGAGTACTCACTCGAGTTGAAGGTTTGATCATTCCAACAGTTCCAAAAATCATCACAATTCATGATATTGAATTCACTCACGATTCATCCCCGTATTCAGAAACAGATGAATTGTCCAAGGCTTTCACGTTGCGATCAGGGTCTGGAGTGTTTTGAGATTGTATACGCAAGGAGTAGCCCATTTATGACTAAGCTTCTTATAATTTTCAGGAAGGGTCTCGCCGATCAAGAGCGATCTTTTTTTCGCATATTTTTTGACCAAGTAATATTCAGGAACACTATCTACACAAATGTATGGCAAATCTATATTCTTTAAGATACTCGAGACCTCCTTTAGTCCATGCCCATAAGCATTAGACTTCAACACAGGAAATAATACTCCTTCTGGTTGCAGGTTTTGCAGAAATTCAAGATTACGTAAAATACTAGCACGATCCACGCGAATTGTATTCAAAGAAGTGAGTTTTGGTTTGAATCGAGATCTAAAAAATGAGATCATAGGAATAAGAAAGAAATAAGAGCCTCAACGCGTTTATCTTGATTGATCACCCATAAGTATTTCTAGCAAGGCTCAAAACTCTATGCCAGCAACTGCTGCGGACTTTGGGAACAATGACTCTGGGGTAAACCCAGGAATAGTATTGATTTCTAACAAGATAGGTCAATTTTTACCAATAATGGCATCCACACGTCCATAATTACTACATCATACTGCATGATATGCCTGAAGAGCTAATTCATTACACTGATCAATAATCTTTTCGGGGAATCAAGAGGGAACGATTTCTTGTGTCTTTCCATTGTACTTATTTTCATAGTCAAATCATCACTCAACCGGGGGGATGATATGAATCAGAGGCAAGGCAGTAGTCTTACCGTCGATAGCAAGAATCGGCATCGTTACTTCTTCTCATTCGATAAACTCTTCCAGCAAGATGAGTTCTTTCATCGAATCATAACTCTCTCTTACCGACGCTATATCATCTCCTGACTGAAGAATATGCACTCATTTACTACTTCATTGATCAAGCTCCTTCCAGACACAAGGATATCAAATCCCCTCTGAGATCAATTCATCGAGCTCAGTTACACTATAATCTCCGATTTGAAACAATACATCATCTGCAACCGGAAGATCAAAAGTTCTTCGAACACACTTAGTTCGTCGTTTATTCATTGTGAGTGCGAGCACATCAGCAGATGCACATTGATATTTCACCCCATACAGATCTAACAATCAAGCAATCTGCCCATCTTCACCTCAAGCACCATGAATCATAATAAATGCAAAATCGATAGCTCAAGACTCGAGTTCACTAACTAAAGCTCAACGATCCTTAGGGAGATCATATCGAAGAACATCATACTTCATATTTTCCAATGCATCCTTTACTGCGGTAGCTGAAATCAAGGAGATCTCTCTTTCGCTGGTGTTTCATCATGTAATAATTACTATTGACATAAGGCAAAAATACAATATAAATTCTCTGTTTATGTAGTGCTTTTATGATATTCAATCAGTATGTGAAATCAAATGAAAGAATCTATCCCTTGATGATCTTTGAATAGCAAAGAAAAAACTCAAAAGATAAAGAATATCCATGATCGTTGGATAAATGAATATATGAGACATTATTTGATGACGATAGAATCAAAAGATAAAAAGATTCACAGTAAAGTAGTCAACGCCTTAGATATAGTGGGTAGTGATTTTCGTGCATATAAAAATGGATACTCTGGAGAATACAATGTCAATAAGAACGTAGTCGACACCTTATCAGGAAGTCTTTTGCAGTATATACAAGAAATTCGTGCTAATCTAAGAGAATATGAATGAATTGAACCTGCAAACTCTACAATCTTATTTAATAGTTTTTTCAGGAAAGAAAGAATAGAACAATGAGATAAAATTATCGATAAAAGCACCAAAGTGGATCTAAATAAACTTCAAACGATAAGTTTAGATCATCAAAAACTTGAAGAAATTGATATTACAAAGTTATATAGTAGGATTAAACAAATTTTTGCTGAAATCATTAAAAATACACTTGCTACTGAAGATAAATGAGCAAGATTTGAAAAGGCTACAAATCAATCTAGAGTTGAAGAAGTAAAAATACTAGAACTTAAGAATATTGATCAAAATACGATAGATAAACTTCTCAGCAATAGAGACTTAGAAGTGTTAAAATCTGGTAATAAAAGAGTAGCTACACTAAAAAAATTGTGGTTACAATATTATGAATATACCAAAATTATGAGAGATGTAGCGAAAGTTAATAAAGATATTAATGGAAAGTGAGATGCTGAATCGATATTATATCAGTTGGAACAATTTATAGAACATGATTGAATTAATACAGCTTCATTTTATGATACAATGCGTTGAGAAAATACTGAATATCGATTAAACATTTTGACGAAACTTCAAGAAGACATCCATCCAAAAAAAGATGAAGATAAAAGCGCATAGGATACGTCTATTCCTCCAAACTCATCTGAGCACCCAAAGCATTAAACTCATCTACAAAGTTTGGAAATCTACGAAACAGAGGGGTAATAGCGTTTAGGCTAGAAGTTCAATCAGCTGCTATACAGGCCATGAGCATTCCATAACTTGATTGGATAATATCACCACACAGCATATTTGCTGCTTTCCAATTCGTAGGGCCAAAGGTAATAATTCTATGAGGATCAGACATAACGGTTCTGGCTTTCATTTTTGCTAGTTCTTGGACGAAGAAGAACTGAGTAGAGTAATAACTGTTGGTAATCATCGCACTTCCTTCACAATGAAGCGCCAATACTAACAACACAGGCATCAGATCCATCGGCAACAAAGGCCATGCACCAGCACTCAATTCAAGAATATCTCCCTTGATTGTTTTTTTGATAATCAATTCTTTTTGCTTAGGAACATGGATCGTGTCTGTGTCCGGATTTGCATTAATGCTTACACCAAGTTTTCTCATGGCTTGAAGAGTCACATCCATGTGCTCCACGATCGCATTGGTAATGGTGATTTCACCTCCAGTCATCACGCAGGCAGTAATAAGTCACGCTACATCAAGATGATCAGAGATCACCGTCCATTCTGTTCCATGAAGAATATCAACTCACTCTATGATCAGTCTATTTGATCAGATTCAGTCGATCTTTGCACCCATACTCACAAGCATGTTGCACAGATCTTGAACATGGGGTTCGCATGCAGCATTTTGAACGATCGTTGTTCCCTTTGCTTTCACCGCCATCAAGATGAGATTTTCTGTAGCTGTTACTGAAGGGAATCGCTGAGTAACCGTAGTTCACACAAGTCATGATTTGCAAGATAAATCATAGGTACCATGATCGGTAGTGTATGAGCATCCCATACGTTCCATATTTTCAATAAACGCATCCATAGGACGAGTTCCTAGTTTACATCATTGGGGCAGTGGCATTGAAACCTTTCCAAAGCGTGAAAGAAGTGGTCCAGAGTACATCACTGAAGACTTCATTTTCTTACTTAGTTCTGGGTCGATCACATGATGATTGATGGTACTTGCATCAAGAGTCAGTGATGCTTCACTGATCCATGCAGCCTTTCCTCCTAGTTGTTCAAAAATTTCGAGCATGTATTTCACATCACTCGTTCCAGGTACATTATGAATCGTGATCATTTCATCAGTAAGCAAAGCAGCCGGTATTAGCTTCAGTATACTATTCTTATTAGGTACGGGAGTTGTCGTTCAGGTCAGAGGTTTACCTCAAGTGATCGTAAGTTTTGACATCAGTTTGTGAAACTAAAGAAATCAAAATGTACGGGTATGAGAGGGTTTTGCAAATAAAAAAAGGCAGCCAGATGTCAGGCTACCTCTATAAAATAATTTAAGGATGATTACTTAAGATTCGTCCGGATACAAGAAGTGTGGAGCTAATTCTTCAGCAAATTCATACTCAGGATTAACGATTTCAAACCATTTACGCCAGTTCACTTCGTCCCATACCTTAATGGGAGTAATGAGAATTTTTTTGCCATACCTAGCAATTGCTTGATCTAATGTAATATCCTTTAGATACTTACATTCAAGTTCTAAACTGGGGTAGAGCAAATTGTTTGTAATGCAAGGGTGCCTAAGGCAAGACTCACGCACTTTTTCATCTCTCTCCTTTGCCTCTGGAAAGAAGAAAGGAGTCAATTCATGCATCTTAAGGAATTCTATATCCTCGCCATTTAGAGCCTCCCAAGCTTTTTTTGTTGATATCTCGACCTGAGTATCAAACGTGTCTCTTATTTGACTTAATTTTTCTAATGATGTAATCGGGCTCATGATTATATTTTTATTGGTGATTAATTATCTACTCTTTCTTTATATTGATTTAAAACATAATGTCAAGTTCGAGGTCGTAACTGCTCGCAAGTTTATAATACTAATTACTGTATGGTATATATCGAAACATGCTTCCGTTGCGTTCCGCTACCACACGTAACATCCACGAAGGGTCGTCGGCCGCCGAGCGGGACGCGGACCGACTAGGGGTTTTTCGATATTGTTCAACGAAGTATGAGTTGTTTCAATATCAGATGCAGAGCAAAGCTTCGT
>CALGNI010000102.1 GCA_937958645.1 Candidatus Absconditabacterales bacterium | reverse complement strand
CGCTCTAGTGAAAAAATATTTTATAAAAAAATTACAGATATTTTTGCCTTGAGTGCGGATTATGATTCATCTTCTGATCTTGCGCATGATTTCTTTGCTACAATCCAAAATAAATTACATTATGCCTCACATAAACAGACTTGAGCAGAAACTATTAAGGACAGATCAGATCACAATAAACCCAATATGTGATTATCTACTCGAAAGAATCAGCACAAGTGATGAAAGATAATCAAAAGTGATGTTGATGTCACAAAGAACTATTTGAGTTCTGATGAAATTAAAGAATTAAATCGTATTACGACGATGTTAGTTGATTTCGCTGAGAATATGGCAATGAGATGAAAGATAATGAAGATGAGTGACTGGATAATAAAGATAGATAGTTTCTTGATACTAAATGATTATCCTCTTTTAGATAATCCATGATTAGTCTCTAAAGCAGAAGCAAAAAGATTGGCATATGCTGAGTATGATATATTTAAGGTGACTCAAAATGAAAACTTCAAATCAGATTTTGATACATTCGTAGAAAGCGCAAGTGCAGTTGAAATCACATGAGAAAAATAAGAATAATATGAAACCCCTATTGTATATAGCTACTTTCTACTTTCTACTTTCCCTCCCATGCTCCCTACCCACCTAAGACCCTTCAAGATAATCCTCCTTTTCGCTTGTATGGTATGAGTCTTGCTGTTGACGAACCAATTTATGAACACAGCCTGATCTGATATGGTTAGCTTGTTGCATTTCTTGGCTATTGTATGATGAGTGCTATGAATGAGGCTGATTGCCTCAGATCATAAAACTTCGCACGAGACCAAGCCATATGCGAAGATCATCAGCGTGGTACTTACGGTGCTTGCGATTTGGTGAATCATATCATTTTGGTTTAGTTCCGCGACAGCGATCTTTTTTGTGTATTTGTTATGCTTGTATATCTTACGATGATTTGATGCTCGTTATTTTGCATTGCTGGCGCTGTTGTTGTTGCGGTATGTACCATGGTTTTTGCTGCGGGAGATGGAAGTGCAGGCAGAGCAGTGGAGTATCTACGTGTATTATGCACTCGTAGCTAGCGTAGTAGCATCATTATTTCAAAAATATCAAGGAGAGACAGACAGTTGAGTTGATATGGCTAGCTAGATAGTTACAGTAAAGCTGAGGTAATCATTTAGTTTAATGCTATCAAGATGAAATTGTGAAATAAATTGCCCTATATTATATGATTTATCGTCTCTGTAAACCTCTTGCTATTCGTCATTTGGAATTTTTTCTATACATCGAGTTCTAAGGTAGGTTCACTAGAAGAATTGTTTCTAGCGGGTGAATACGAGGAGTTGATAGACTGAAGCTCGAACAATATCACGAGATTTGGGGATATTGTGTATCGAAGAGCGATGTCATTGCTAGAGTTGGGAAGGTTTGATGAAGCTCGTGAATCATTTCTTACTGTATACCAAGACAACAAAAACCCTGCAGTAATTTCCTTGGTCCAAAGTATCTTGTTTTGGCAAAAATGAGAGTTCTCTGCATCTGCTGAGGTACTAAAAAGTGTCTCTAGTGGGAATATCTTTGAACAATCAGCAGTGGATCTTATGAGATGAATAGCCTTGTATCATGACTGAGATACTGCAGGTGCCAAGACAGAACTTCTAGCGAGTATCAGTAGAGATCCTATTTCACCTATTGGTAATCGGTACTTAGCGAAGATCGAACTAGATGCAAATAAAATAGCTCCAGCAAGAACCTATGCAGATACAGCATCTGCTCAATGAGTTACATCAGAGCAGTCTGATCTCTTGGAAGCAATCTTTTTGTTGAAGGAAGAAGAGTATGATGCTTCATTGAAGGCATTGTTGAATATCAACGATCCTCTATTTGATAGTGAAATTACGCAGCTAAAAGCAAAAAACTATGAAGGATTGGGTATGAATGATAAAGTGATCGATGAGTATCTAGCCTTGTATGAAAAAGATATTCAAGATTCAGCTACTTTGAGAAAGATATCTGATTTGTATGTAAAACAAGAAAAATACGAGGAATCATCTCTAATCCTAGCCAAAGCACTTAACGTTGACGCTACCAATGTAACAATTCTTATCGAGAAATATATCTCGGATAGCCTCAATCAACCCGCTCTTGCAGAAACTTTTTTTGCTCGTTTGCTAGAAGATATTTGAACCGATGTGAAAGGATATGAATTACTGGTGACTCGCTTGCACGAAAGACAGGATTTTGCGAAGCTTGATGTAGCACTAAAAAGACTATTTACCTTATCTACTACCAACTGAACCTGAAATAAGATCCAGCTATGACTTCTGGTGGATGAGGTGTTAAATGCTTTGAGAGCATGAGATCAAGAATTGCTAGATAACTCATACCAAGCACTCATCAGCAAATATCCAAAGGCGAGAGATAGCTATTTCCTTTTGGCTTTGAGATGGCAGTTATCATGAGATACTGATGCTGCTATGCTAGAATATGAAAAAATATTTACTGATGACGAAAGAGTTGCTACACAGGATGAACTCTTGCGTTCTACCTATGTGTATGCCCTTTTAGAAGATAATTCTTTGCTAGGAGAGACTGTTTTTGAAGAATATATGCAGCAATTACAAGTGACAATGACGTCTATTCCAGATAAGGAAATAGATGAATTTGGAAGCGAGATAGATCGAACTGATGCTCAGTTATCTGCATTTGAAAAAAAAGTTGAATCATATGTATTGTTGGATAAGCTGCTACCTTGGTATCATGAGTTTGTGTTGGAGTGAGTTTCAAATGAATCGCTTTTAGAAGAGGTGATTGATATAGATTTCCGTTATGAAGATACAGAATTGGCTGAGCGTGAAGCTAAGAAGCATTATGCATATGAGTATGGAGTACTCCAGAAGTTTTATCCTATCGATGAGGAATAATAATGAAGTATATATTTCGATGATATTGATTTGTCTGACTTATCTTACTTTCGATGTGATGAGGTATTTCACGGATAGGATTAGTGAATATCATGATTTTTGTGTGAATATGAATCGTTAGATGAGATATCACTAGCGCATATGCTTTGCTAAAAAATAAACTAATAAGCCTTAGAAGCGCTGTTCCCCTTGCACCAGAATTATTGATGACGGTGCATAGATATGTATTTCCATTTCTGTGCGCATTAGTGATACGGCATTGATTTTGATTATTTGTTCATGGAGCGAGTAGTCTCTTTTCTTTTCTTTTCTTTTTGACAATACTCTTGGGAGTACTAATGCTTGTTCTTCCTTTACTAAAGCAGGAGTGACTTTATGTAGCTAAGCAAAAAATATCGCCATCAGGGATTGCCTTTATCGTAGGATGCTTAGTTGTGTGATTCGTGGTATACAAATGATCGACTCGTTATTCGTGATTTATGTATATATATATAGGTCTCGTAGTATGATATATCATGTATTTGTTCTGTTCGTTTGTGCTATGAATTTCTTTCAAAGATTCTCTTAGACATATCTCTACATCTTTATTTTGACTCTTTTTCTTGTTGCTGAGTATCGCTACATGATTTGCTCAGATTCCAAACCGATTAGATGATCGTACGATCGTAAAAAAAGAGTTCGTTGAAAGACAAGTGATACCAGGTTTGCAAGAGGAGGTATTTGAAGATCAGATCGAGCAAGAGGTGTCACCAGATGCTAGTCTTCTAGATTGAGTCTTAGATGACGCAGACGATTCGATTACAGACAGATTTTTGGATGCAGTAGGAGACCAGCAGTGAGTTGATGATAATCCAGAATGATTAACTGAGATGGAGTTGATTAGGGCAAGGCTTTTGAAAGACTAACTAGCTTGTCTAATTCGCATCCATTCCTTGCAGCTAAAATCATCCATTCTCAATTATCAATTTTCACCCACATTTCGATTTGACTTCATACCCTGTCACAAGTATACTTTTGTTTCGTACTTTATTGTACTTACGGTGATTCATTGCCATGTATGGTTTTGAAAATGTAAACAGGTTAATGTAATGATGGTCAATTTCGACTTGAATTACCTTGAAATGTTTGTATTAATGTCCGTATAAGTTTTATTTGCTTATATTTTGCTTATGAAAAAAGTTATTTCGCTAATTAGTGTTATGGCACTATTAGTATCTGGTACAGCGTTAGCTCAGTACGGATACAACACTTCAATGTTTGGTTGAGGAGGATGAGGATCTTGAGGAGGAAGTTCATCAAGTTCATCAAGTCTTCAAAGAGACAACTGTCCAGGTGGAGACAATACGTTCTCATACTACGACGGAATGTGTGATGAAGGTGTAGCTGCTGAAGAAGGTAGTTCAACTACTTCTGCAGGAACTACAGGAACTACAGGTACAACAACTACAACGGGTACTACAGGAACTACAACAACTACTACTGGAACTACTTCTAGTGGAGGATTGACTGTAGTAACTACAACTACTGAAACTGGAGGAACTACAACAACTACAGGAAACTCTGCAACTACTGGAGGAACTGTTGATGCTGGAGCTGCAGCTGAAGTATTGAGTATCAAAGAAGCGCTAATGAAAAACAATACTGGAGGATCAACTGCTCCAGTTCTTGAAACAATTAGTCTTCCAAGTTTCCTACCAGAAACAGGAGCTTCATTGTAATTCAAACTAAAAGTAATTAAGTCATTTTCTGTATACTATATATACAGAGACGTCTCTAAAAATACCCCTCGCGCGATGGGGTATTTTTTTTATCTAGCATTTCTAACAACAAGTCATTAGTTTATCTCATGCTGCAGTATTGCTTTAGTTGTTTATTTTCCGTTGTATACCTCTCCATCTCTGTGTTCTTTGTCAATTGACTTGCTCCTTTCTTCATTTTTTTCGTTTGCATTTGACACCAAATTTGCTACCTTCAGGGGTGTTAGATGCCCTAACAGTTAATTTTTTAAATTTTTATGTTTATATTATGTCAAAAGAAACAGGAACTACACTATCATGGGTAGCAATCGTGCTTGCAGCACTTGCGTTGATCCTATGATTTACAGGAAAATTTGGTGGAGGAACTAATGTAGCAGTTGCTCCAGCAGCGGCTCCGGCAGCAGCTCCTTATCCAGCTCCAGCAGCAGCTCCGGCTCCGGCTCCAGCTCCAGCAGCTAACATAAAAGTAGCTAAGGCTGATTATGATAAGTTTCTTGAAGGAGCTTACGTAAGTGGTAACAAAGACGCTAAAGCAACCGTGATTGAATTCTCTGATGTACAATGTCCGTTCTGTCAAAGACACGTGAACAATGGTACTTTGGATCAAGTGGCTGAAAAATATGGAGATGATGTGAATGTTATCTTTGCTCACTTCCCACTAAGTTTCCACGCAAACGCTCAAAAAGCTGGTGAAGCTATTGAATGTGCAGGGAAAATTGGAGGAGCTGAAAAGTTCTTTGCATTTAAGAAAGCATACTTTGCTGCAGGTGGTGATTCAAGTATGGCTATCGCTGAAAAGGCTGCTACTGAAGTAGGTCTTGATGCTGCAGCTATGATGGAATGTGTTGATGGTGGTGAATTCGCTCAAAAAGTGAAAGATCACATGGCATTTGGTCAAGGTATGGGTGTAACAGGTACTCCTGGTAATATCGTTATCAATAACGAAACACTAGATACTACAAAGATCTCAGGTGCTGTTCCTGCAACTGCATTTGATGCTGCAATCTCAGCTATTGTTAACTAATTTGTTAATCAGTTGTTTGCATACAGTGAAAAACAAGATTCCGAAAGGAGTCTTGTTTTTTTCTTTGTTTGAGTTTATTTTGAAAAAAGATTCCCAAGAAGCTTGCTTCGATGGTAATCATTTCTTGGATGAGTATGATTCTTGTATGGATAAGCAAACCCTAAGAGCGCAGATGAAATGAATATGCGCAAGCATAGATGCCAAACAAAGACAAAGCAGAGAAATCTGTGAAGCCTTGCTCGTTCATCCCAAAGTGAGGGGAGCAAGTACGATGGCTGTCTATGAAGCATTTGATGATGAAGTTAGTCTTGAGCTAATCATAAAAGAATTTCAGTGAACCAAAAGGATACTCATTCCTCACAAAGATCATGAATACTGTTTTGTTCATAAAGATACCAAAGAAAAATATCAATGAGAAATCGATGTGATTCTGATTCCATGAAGAGCCTTTACCTGTCATGGGGCTAGATTGTGAAGAGGAGGAGGTTGGTATGATCGTGTCTTAGGGAAATATCAAGGGAGTTATTTGCTAGGGGTATGTTTTGTAGAACAACTTGTCGCGACACTTCCTGTGCATGAGCATGATGTCATGATGAATGAAGTTGTTTCAGGAGTAAAGTAGGCTAATATGCCGAATATGACCCTGAGTAGAGGTTGATTTCTTGATGTGTATTTCTACACTATGTCTTATTGATAAGAGTTTTTATTTGCCGTTTCGTATGCCCGCTAAGAAAAAACGAAAACTGACTATAGATACCACCCAAAAAAACTTAGTCATAGTGGAATCCCCAGCCAAAGCAAAGACCATCAAGAAATATCTTGGGCCTTGATTTGAGGTAGTAGCAAGTATGGGGCATATTAGAGATCTGCCAAAAAAGGATGCGATTGATGTCGAGAACGATTTTGCAACCAGGTATGAAGTATCTCCTGACAAAAAAAGTATCGTAACTAGTCTCAAAAAGGCAGCCAAACAAATGGAAGAGGTCTGGATCGCGACGGATGAAGATCGTGAAGGTGAAGCAATATGACGACATCTGTGTGAGGCGATGTCTCTTGATCCTAGTGTTACCAAAAGAATCGTGTTTCATGAAATCACTGAAGAAGCAATCCAAAAAGCCATCGCCAAACCAAGAACTGTAGATATTGATCTCGTAAATGCGCAACAAGCGAGAAGAGTATTGGATCGTTTGGTATGATTTGATCTGAGTCCAGTGTTGTGGAAAAAAGTAAAGACTGGACTTTCTGCATGACGTGTGCAGTCAGTAGCGGTGAAGTTGTTGGTAGAGCGTGAAAGGAGTATTATGAACTTTGATCCAGATTCTTTTTTCAAGACAAAGGCAGCGTTCACTACTCATACTGGAGAGTCGTTTGGAGCAGAATTGGACGAAAAGTTTTGATCAAAATTGGAAGCTGCCGCGTTTATGGAAGCTTGTGTGGGTGCTACATACACGATAGGTGATGTTCAGCAAAAACCTTGATCCAAAAATCCTAGCGCCCCGTTCACTACTTCTTCCCTTCAGCAAGCAGCCAGCAATAGATATGGATATCCTGTAGCTAGAACTATGCAATTGGCGCAACGTTTGTATGAATCTGGGCATATCACCTATATGAGAACAGATAGTATGAATCTTTCCAAATCTGCTTTGGCCGCATGTGCTGCACAAATCAAGAGTCAGTACGGAATCGAATTTCATCATCAAAGAACCTTTGCGAGCAAATCGAAGTGAGCACAAGAAGCTCATGAGGCGATCAGACCAACCAAGATGGCGATCGAGTATGCAGGTGATGATGAAGATCAGAAGAAAATTTATCGTTTGATTCGAGAGCGCACGATTGCAAGTCAAATGGCTGCTGCCAAGACGCTCAAAACCAAGGCGCATATTGAGATTTCTACGAGATCTGAGCAATATGTCGCTTCAGGCGAGATAGTTACCTTCGATTGATTTCTTATTGCTATGGAGAAAAGACAGGATGATACGCTGTTGCCTAAGATCGCAACTTGAGATACGGTTTCACTTGAAGAATCAATTGCTACTCAGCAGTTTTCAAAAGGACCTGCGAGATTTACAGAAGCGAGTCTTGTGAAGAAACTTGAAGAGTTGTGAATTGGTCGTCCGTCAACTTATGCACCTACCATCAATACGATCCAAAAAAGAGGATATGTAAGTAAATGAATAGGCGAATGATCTGTCACTGACTTTCAGACCATTACCTTGCGCTGATGATCAGTGCAGCATGGATTGCTCTCAAAAAAGATTGGAGCTACCAAATGAAAGTTGGTTCCTACTGATGTATGAATTGTAGTTACTGATTTTCTGCAAGAACATTTTGAGAAGATTATGGATTATCAATTTACAGCTTCTGTAGAGCAAGAGTTTGATCATATTGCTGATGGTAAACGTGTGCGATATGAAATGCTCAAGGACTTTTATCAACCATTTCGTGCAACCGTTGATGATGTGACAGAAAATGCAGAAAGAGCTTCTGGGGAAAGGATCTTATGAGATCATCCAGAATCATGAAAGATCGTGAAAGTAAGAGTCTGAAGATATGGTCCCTTGGCTCAGATCTGAGAATCCGATGATGAAGAAGTAAAGTTTGCTTCTTTGAGATGAGGTGTTCATTTAGAAACGATTACTTTGGAGCAGGCATTAGAGTTGTTTGCATTACCTAGAGAGTTGGGAGAGCGAGAAGGAAAACAAATCAAGGCAAGTATCTGAAGATTTGGTCCTTATGTACAGCGATGATCATTATTTGCTACGATCAAAAATGATGATCCTTATACGATTGATTTTGATACAGCATTGGTTCTGGTGGAAGAAAAGATAGAAAAAGAAAAAGCAGCTTTGTTACAAAACTTTGTATATAAAGAAAAAGACTGAATCGTGAAGATGGGAAGATGGTGACCATTTATCAAGCGAAATAGGTTGAATATTAGACTGCCCAAGGGAGTAGATGGGGCGGAGATTTCTCAACAAGAGATCGAAACCTATATCGAACAAGAAGCAACTACCAAGAAAAAAACTAAGAAAAAACCTAAAAAGAAAACCACCACCAAGAAGAAAGTGGCGAAAAAACCTAGTGCAAAAAAGAAAACAGCCGCGAAAAAGTCAAAAACAGAGAAATAGACAGGAGAGTTTTCTGTAAATTAATTGTAAATTTACTGTAAAATAGAGTGTATTTCCCTTTTAAATAAGCCATAGTTCCTTTTCTGGGGGTACTGTGGTTTTTTTTTTGATAAAATAGTAACTGCTCACAAGTGTATATAACTAATTACTCTATGACATATATCGAAACATGATCCCGTTGCGTTCCGCTACCACACGTAACATCCACGAAGGGTCGTCGGCCGCCGAGCTAATTACTTCTCTATGCAGATTGAATGAAATGAAAATCTAAATAGATAGAAGTAATATAAAG
>CALGNI010000101.1 GCA_937958645.1 Candidatus Absconditabacterales bacterium | reverse complement strand
AGTTTTAGCATCAAAATGAAACATAAACAGTCAAAAAGTGAAACAAGAGCATTCTAAGCACGATTTTTTCGGTTTTCTAATGATTACCGTCGAAGCAAGCTTCGCGGTATTCTTTCTTCGAAATAAGCCAATTCATTTTTTGCTATTATTCATGAAATATAATTATTTCTAAAATAAAACAAAATATCTAAATTTAGACTCACCTCGACCGCAAGGGTACGAGGTAGTGTATACAGCGCTTTCACGAAGTGAAAGTATTCGCCTAAATTTTTATCTCATTCTTCGATAATCGATATTTTGTTTCACCCCAAGGGCACTTCCTACGGGGCGCGTTCGGATGTCGAAGAATTTATTGTCTATCATGAAGAAGTAGGTTTTCTTTGATTGCCTCGCACTAAAGTAACGAGGTAATTATCCGAATATAAGCTATTTCAGAGCTTACTTATAAGAGTTTCTTATTATCCATAGAGCAAGAAGTTTTGGAAAGAATCTAAAAAATTACCTACGCCACCCCTATCATATCAACGAAATGAAATGGTTTCGCAATGATTTTATTTCTATAACATTTCCACAATACGCTGTATAGCAGCAGCATCTGGCATCATTTTTTCATAACCTTTTGGTAAGGACGCCAAAGAATAAGTAGCTACTCCAATAGGCTTTTGAGAATCTCTCAAGGTATATTCTACTATAACTCTATCCTTCGTCTTACACAAAATAATACCAATACTTGGATTATCTCATTCTAACCTAACTGTATCATCCAAAACTGATAGATAGAATCACATCTTACTAATATACTCAGGCAAAAATTCTCAAATTTTTAACTCTAATGCAACCAAACAATGTAATCACCTATGATACAATAATATATCTATAAAATATTCTTTATCAGACATACGTAACTTATACTGACTCTCCACAAACGAGAAATACGGTCATAACTCATGCAGTACATCTTCGATACGACTTACCAACATACCTTCCAGATCTCTTTCGCTGTGCTTATCCCCCAACTCCAAAAAATCAAAAATATATTCATCTTTGACTGCTAATTTTGCTTGATTTTTGTACTTTTCCTCCATTTTTAGATCAAAATTAGTCTGATTAGTAAGATATTTTTCATAGGTCTGATTTTCTATCTGATGGATTAATACAGATTTTGTCCAACCAAACTTCTTTGTCATTTTAATATAAAACTCCTTCTGTATATCCTGTTTACACTTCGTCATAATCAAAACATTCTTAGTTCGACTAATTTCTGCAACCAATGGTTGCAGTTTTTCATTACCTGAATATGTTTCATAAAATTCTTTCATATACCATATATTTCTATCACTAAACCCAGTGATGCCAGGGAACTCCTTTCATATGTCACTAGAAATGTTTTTGACAATGCCTTTTCCTCGATCATTATATCTTACCATTTCTGAAACTTTTTTCCCTATATCTCGATATAAGGATATCAATTCAATATTTACAGATTTTAGTGCCTGGTACTGAGAAGTGCGTATTTTCTTTTTGATATCTGTAATTACTCCAGCATACAATGAAATATCCATAATCGAAAAGAAGACTAAAAACAATCATCTAAAAGCAAAGTTCAGTACATACCCTTGTATCTAAACCAACTCTATAAGAGTAAAGTATGTACGCAATTTACCAAGAGGGGAAGCATGAAAATAGTATGAAAAAAAATATTGATTCCATTACTAATCCTTTAGCAAACAGATCTCCTACTTCATTTACTGCTTCTCAAATCATGCACCCATAAAGTTTAAAGTTTTTATAGTTTTTTTAGATTTCTGTTGATTTGATACAGGTTCTGGGTAAATTCAAACATACTAATTTATTGGATTCTTAGTGAACGTTATTTTCTAAAGAATCCAATAAATTAGCGCTAAGATCATATATTTCGAAGAAAGATTACCAAGAAGCTTGCTTCGACAGTAATCATTCAATACTCACTTACTTTTCAATATCTTAGCAAGACAAACGAGCATTTATCAAGACATAAAAAGCTATGGCAAGGAAAAACCACTGACCAAAACCCCTTCTCCAAGAACTCAAAGAACGAGTGGGACCTGATGAACGGAAAAAATGATATCCTTATAAAAAATTAGTAACAAATCTTACCATTGATCTCGAAGATGAAGATATATTAGCTATACGCGGGACTGTCAAGTGAACGTATGGCTATCACACAGAAATCTCATGGTTTACAGATGGCGAATCAATTCTTGATATTGACTGTAGTTGCCCAGCATTCGAAAGATATGATGTATGCAAACATTTGGTAGGACTTTGACTATATGCAGTAGAATCTTGAGCATTCGATGAGCATATAGCAGCGGTTCATGAAAAAGATGAGGAAATTCAATGAGTAAAAATCGAAGAAAAAAACGCAATTATGAAAGATCGTATCCGTGAAATTTCATTAGCACTAGATGAATTGCAATACCCAAAGATAAAAGAAATTGTGCATAACGCTCTGACGACTATAAAAATAAATTTCATGGATCTAACATATTATCAATACAAGTATAAACAAACTCATATAAAGAATGATTTCTTAAATAACATAGACATCTTCATACAGCTATACACCACGAATAATCATTATAAAAAAGCAGTGCTTTCATCGAAACTCATCTCAGTACTAGAAGATATTGATAAATCATGAAAGTGAACACTTCATCCGAATCGGTGATTCATTCAAAAGATTATCTCTGAAAGCAAAACTTCGCAATACCTTGGGTATTTTGACCAGCTTAGTAAGAAAAAAGCATCAAATCTGAAATCATCAAACTCGACACCTAGCAAACAGTATACCTACTCCCTCAGGATCGAGCAACGAAATATCCAGTTTCATCTTGCTCTCATTCAACACACGCTCCTAAAAAATTGAAAACTAAGCAAAGGAAAACTCATCAAAGCCGAAAAGTTTGCAGATCTTGATTTACCAGAAGAATTGCTGTGAATCTTAGCACTAACAGACAGATATAGAAACTACTCAAAGGCTGATACGATTCCGTTTGCAAGGGCTGCCAATACCATCATCCCCTTACTACGTACGCAACAGCAGCTTTTTTGGTATCAGAACACTACTCAAGAAATACACTGACGAGAGGTAGATAGTAGCTTGATCTATGTACTAAAAAAAACTCATGATGGGAATTTCCTTATTCATGGTGATCTTGTGTATAAGAATGAACGCTTGGGACGAGATACTGCCACAAACATTGGACTTCGAACATCGTATCATGAAAAAAGCTGATACCGACTTATTACCAATAAGAAAGATCAACTGTATTTCTTCCAATCTCCAGCACCAAAAGAACTCGTCAAGCAATTGTTTTGGTCGGGAATAATCATGACTCCTGAACAATTTACTGATTTTCAAAAAACACCATGATTCACGTCATTTGTAGAACATCTGGAAGATACTACTGCAGTGATTTGAGAATTGATCGAACCAAGGGATCCATCGATGATGGTCACGATAAAATTTGATGAGCACTACGCATCGATGACTTCAGAGATTTTATTTTGGTATGATGAATCTCTAAACACGAAGATAGAACTAGGAGACTTTAGGTATTACTTCTCGCCAGGGAATTCTCAGCGCTATATCAAAAGTCTGGATGGCGCTTTGTACGCAAGAGAGTTTGACCAAGAAGCATCACTCATGAAACCTATCTTAGAACTATTTAGCAAGCGATATGACGACGTCGATCCTATAATGTGAGTGGCTAGAAAAACAATCGATGCTTCTGCTGATGCATTTTTTGATGAGCTTGATACGTACATCGCTGATTGACTCACGGTTGCGTATTACCAAGACACCAAAAAAGTTAGCGGTACTCCCGTCTCATTATCAGTAAAAGTAGCGTCCGGTATTGATCGATTTGATACGGAGATAGCTCTAGAACAAGGATGAATAACTATAGATGAATCCGAAATTATACGAGACGCTCTTGCTCGCAAAGAAAGCTTGGTCACGTTGAAAGACTGAACATTGATCAAGCTTCGTGATGATTTGGTACAAGCAAGACAACAACTAGAATCAATGGGACTCAACGTAAACAAATCCTGACCACAACGTATCCATCAAGGACAAGTATGACTCATGACTGACGAAAAAAACATGAGTTTCGATTTGGATAAGCATGCTCAAGCGTTGCAACACAAACTAAAAACCTTCGAAGGAATCAGTACTACAAAAATCCCTAAAACAATAAAAGCAAGCCTTAGACCCTACCAAAAGACCTGAGTCAATCGACTAAACTTCCTTCGTGAATACGGGTTTTCAGGGATCCTAGCTGATGATATGGGGCTAGGAAAAACACTTCAGGCTATCACACTATTGGCTAGCCATCATCAAATCAAAGAAAATAAAAAGAAAATTTCTCTCGTGGCCTGCCCTACCTCCTTGGTTTACAATCGATATGATGAATGCAAAAAGTTCTATCCCACCCTAAAAGTCAGCATCATTCGCTCATGAAAAGAGTTGCTTGACGCACCAGAATTCAAATGAACTCAGTTATTTATTATTTCTTATGGAATATTGAGCAACAAGGTCATGTCAGGTGAGCTTGATGAAACTGTATTTGATTATCTCATCTTAGATGAATCACAGCACATCAAAAACCCAAAAAGTCTCAGAGCGAAATCGATCTGCCAGATTCAAGCTAGCTATCGCCTAGCACTCAGTGGTACTCCTATCGAAAACAATATAGCAGAACTCCGAAGTGTGTTCAATTTTTTGATGCCAGGATTTTTGGGGACATTGGGTAAATTTCAAAAACAACGAATGACCTGAGATCCAGACCTCTCACTGCTTTCCAGAAAAGTAAAACCCTTCATCTTGCGTAGAAAAAAAGAAGATGTTCTAAAAGACTTACCACCAAAAGTAGAAGAAGTCATCGTCCTAGAAATGGAACCAAAACAACGTGCCTTGTATGACAAGCTTGAAAAAACCTACAAGCATGAAATCTTTAATAAAATTGAAGAAGAATGACTCAACAAATCTAGATTTCAAGTCCTAGATGCCTTACTCAAGCTGCGCCAAGTATGCCTGAGTCCTACATTACTCAAACTCACCTGAAACAAGGTAACACAATCAGCAAAACTTAGTTACTTGAAAGAAAACATACAAGACATGATCCATTCTGGACATTCACTCTTAATTTTTAGTCAATTTACTTGATTTCTCTCGAAAGTGAAAGAAGTACTAGAAGAGCAGTCAATTCCTTATCTATCACTAGATGGAACAACCCCATCCAAAAAAAGAAAAGAACTCGTAAATACTTTCAACGAATGAACAACGAAAGTATTTATTATCTCACTAAAAGCATGAGGGACGGGGCTCAATCTTGTAGCCGCAGACTATGTAATACATATGGACCCACGACGAAATCCTGCTGTCCAACAGCAAGCAACAGATAGAGCTCACCGTATGGGACAAAAAAAGACGGTCTTTGTAAAAAAACTAATCATGAAAGACAGTATCGAAGAAAAAATACTCCAGCTACAAGAAAAGAAAAAGAAACTGATCGACGATATATTTTCTGGAGACTTCTCAGGATCGCTCACCGAAGATGATATTCAATTTGTGTTTAGTAAGTAACGAGATTATGAACTCAATCACTTATGGAAGCTCTGAAATAGCTTTTATTTTAAGAAATAATTACATTTCATGAACATGAGCAAAAAATGAATTGGCTTATTTCGAAGAAAGAATACCAAGAAGCTTGCTTCGACGGTATTCATTTAAGCTTCCTCGAGGAACCGTGAAAAATGAAATATAGTAAATAGACTATAAGTATAGACGATAGAAATACAGCGAAGCGTTTTCTATTCGGCTAGATTTAAGTCATTTACTTCGTAGTCTCTAGATATTGTTTTGTTCAATTTTTCAATCTGAAGACTACAATCGAAAAT
>CALGNI010000100.1 GCA_937958645.1 Candidatus Absconditabacterales bacterium | reverse complement strand
TCAAAAGCTTTTGGTCGCTTAAGTAAAGGAACCGTTCAAGATTCTGATACTCCACATTCTTGATCATCTGCTTTGGCCGCGTCTTCAGAAGCTTTGCGTTCTTTATTTTGAGATCAAGCTGCATCAAAAGTATTGACCAGGTCAAGAGGCTCTGGATCTTTGAAATTTTCAAGGGTATATGAAGTATAGGTATCTTGTGAAATTGGAGTTGCATCTTTTTTATCTGAATTTATATATCCCAGTTCATAGGCCTTTCTTTCTTTTCGATCTTCTTTCGGATCGACATATCTAGGCAAGATAATAGGATCATCTGCTTCAATTTCGGGAATACCGGGCTTGAGCAAAAGATACAATGCAGCAACATATTCTAGCTTACGATCTAGGTCAAAATCTTTTCTAGCGTTCTTAATAAATTCATCGACACTTCCTCAAGCTGGCCTTGTTTCTCGCGGGATAGCTAAGTAATAGATCGAATGTGCTATACGCCTAATTTCTTCATCTCAAAGCATATCTTCAAAGAATGTTCCAGGAAGAAGATTGTAGTTACGATTTGGTGTAGCTGAAGCATGCACTCATCACAGGAAATCAAATGCTGATGGATGTGTTGCATAATGACCTGGTGCTTTAGCCAGCTGTTCTTGAAGCACAGCATTGTATTGTTGAACTTTGTTGCTTAAATATGAGCGAACATTAGCTTCCACTGCCTGCTCATCCAAAAGAGTTCCTCCTCCATCATACACTGAGATATTGTACATATCAGCGTAGATCAATTTCACTAGATCACCTCAAATTCAGTGGAATGTAGTGTATCTTGGATCATCAATCGGTCTCTCCATCGTAAGTACCGTTGATTGGTTTAGCATATGGTTTGTAGGAGCTTTATGCTGAGTAACAGTATCAATAATATGATAATCTCGATAATGTCGATCTTGATAGGTACCAACTCATCATGCAAGTACTCCACATGATTGTTCTCTAATTTCTACGTCAAAAGGTTCTCAAGGAATAAATAACGATTCTTCTGGTCATCTTTTATTCTCTTTATCCTCTTGTTCGTCTTTCTTTTTATTATTATCTTCGGTATCTTCCTCGTCAGGAATACCATCGTTATCATCATCTGGATCGTCGTCGTCTGGCGTACCATCACCATCGCTATCTTTTTCGTCCTTATCAGCTATTCCATCATTATCATCATCTGGGTCATCTTGATCTTCAATACCATCATTATCATCATCTGGATCTTCTGAATCTGGAATTCCATCATTATCTTGATCTGGTTCTTGATCATCTGGTGTTCCATCATTATCATCATCTGGGTCTTGATCATCAGGAATTCAATCACTATCATCATCGTTATCCTTACTGCAGTTTCCTCATCCCCCGTTACAATCACTATCTCTTCCGTTTTCTTCCCCATCTCCATCGATATCTTTATCTACTGAATTTGACTCACAATCTCCATCAACATCCCCATCTTCAGTATTAGGTAAACCGTCACCATCTATATCATCATCCTGTCTATTTGGTATCCCATCATTATCAATATCATCATCTTGAGGCAAGGGTGTACAAGACTGAGCTGAAACTTTGCTTGAGAAAAACCCAAAGATATCTCCAATAAATTCTTGTAAAGTATTGTTGGTATTATCACCTTGTTCTGTGGTTTGTTCTTGTTGCTCTTCACTAACTGGACAGTAGTTTGCTAAATCAGCTGGCAGATCTCCTAAAGCGCGAGATACAACATTACCTCATGCATCAATAATAAAGGTATGTGGCAATCAAGAAATACTTTTTCATCATCCAAACAAAGTCTCAAATTGTCGAATAGATCACTTCGTCATTTCTTTTGATCTACTTCAAATGAAGCTGGTTGCAGATCAAATTCTTGAGAGTCGATCTTTTAGATTTGACTTGGGAGTAATCGTAACATAATCACATTGATGAGTGAGTTGGTCTTGTAAGACACTATCCTTTTTTATCTTAGCCGCTTTATCTACACAGTAGACACAATCACTATCAGACAAGGTAATCACCAAATAATTTTTTGTCCCTTGTGATCATAAAAGTTCTTGCTCTCCTTTAGCGTTAGTTAATGGGTAAGCAAAGGGAGATCACAAATCTGGAAAAACAAGATCTTCATCTTCTTCACCAATATCTCCGTCTAACCCTTCTTCAAGATCTTCTTGTTTATCTCCTCTTCCACAACTTCATCATCAACCACACGATGATCAATTGCTGTCTTGATCTCATTCTTCTGCACCATTTTCATCAGTATCAGAAAATTCGCTATTTCGATCATGATTAACTAATCAATCAGCATCTTGATCTCCATCGAAATCATTATCAATCATATCTCCATCCACATCACTATCTAACCAATTCAAAAATCCATCATTATCAATATCTGGATCATCAATATTTAGAATATCATCACCATCTATGTCAATGTCTTCCTCATTTTCGATGGAATTTCCATCAATATCCCCATCCTCTTCGTCGGGAATTCAATCTTGATCAAGATCTGGTAAAAACTCTTTACCACTAGGAATACTAAACTCTGGAAGCCATGGTTTCCAGTTTGCTGTGATCATTCATTCATCATCGATTTCTGGTGAAGCAATGTCAGATTTTTTGAAGCGATCAACTCATCATCATCCTTCATAAGGATTTTGCGATACTGAAATTACCTTTTTGTTTTGAGCTTCTTTCAATTCGTTTTCCCATACCCAGAAAAAGTCTATTTCTTCATAAGGAGTCAATCACGGGTAATCATCTTTTTCAATTCTTTCTTCACAGTACATTTGTTCTCTGTTTTTTTGAACTACTCAAGGCAAGAGCGGTTTTGGTGTAATATTAAACACCAAACGACTTATTCAATCAACCTTCACTACTTCAGAAAAATCATGCATTGCCTCCAGGTGCAGCGATGTTGAAGCAGGTCATCAAAATAGATTTTCTTGCATTGCTACGGCTCATGCAGGATCATACTGTGGTCAACCGATCGCTCTATTTACTGTAGGATGTCGCATATAGGTTCTGTCGTATCGTTCTTCATTGAAGTCTATATTCGATGGATTTTCTTCAATCTTCTCTGCATCCATATTCAATGGGGAGGAACCTCATCGATAATACTTTGATCGTTCGGCAGGGTCTTCAACATTTTTGCATTCATAGGTATTATACAACTCAATATCTCTTCAAGAAAGATCTAAATCACTTCCTCTCAATCATCTTGTTTGTTGAGTAAATGCACCAAATGAAGATCATATTGTGGTCGTTGATCGATCAAAATCAATGTCCTCTAGATCACGTACAGCGGGAGATTCTGCTAACAAGTCTGGTCAACTGAGATTTCACCAGTCTCCTCTATACACATGAAGGTCATCATATTGTTGTACATCACCAGCATACTTTCCAAAATAGAAATTCTCATATCTTTCGTTTAAGAATTTTCATTGAACTGGACCTACAGTAAATCATGGACCTCATCATAAATCGAGTTGTGATTCAATATCTGGCGCACAAGCAAGCGCATCAGCTGATCTCCAGTATTCATACCAAGTAGGAAGTGGTTCTTTAAGCATATACTGCTCTTGTTGAATTTTTTGATCCAAAGCATGCTCTAAGATGGTATTAATATCCTTGAGATAAGAAGTGGCGACTGCATCTTTTAGCTCTATGAATTCTAAGGAACTATCTACTTCCTTCAAACCATATCTTGCCGCAGCAGCTAAATTATCTTCTAGTGTTGAAATATACGTATCACCATACACTGAAAAAAGATTACGAAAATTATTTTCATTCTGTTTTGCGTTGAGCAATGTAGTAACTGGACTATCTCAAATTGCTAGTTCACTGTTTTCTAAATCATCAAGACTAGATTTGAATTCATCATTATCAAACAATCATACAATCTCTCCCAATCACGTATTAACTTGATCACGGGCCTTATCTACATCTGGATGTCTTAGTTCTTCGGGAATTCATCATTCAAACATATTTGCATACTTTTCTTCCAATACCCCGATCGAATCTAGGAGATCATCACCGTATTCTGCATTGAGCACATCAGTAAAAGTAGAATTAAATCTACGATAACTTTTATCTTCAGCGAACAGCAAAGAATTTATATATTCATCCAATTGTTCATTTGAAAAAGCATCTTGCATGAGTTGATAGTCTTCATACCACACCTCCCCAGTTGCATACTCCGTAGGGTCATCGGAATACTTTCTTAGTTTCTCAAAAAACTTTGTAAATACCGCAACATCATTTGTAGGAATCACTGAATGTCGCAACTCTGGTTGAGAATTTGCTACTCAGCTAGGTAACCAAATTCCACGTCCTTCATCAAAATCAAATAAAGGAGGTCATTCAAAATCTGTATATGGAAACAGAGATAATGAAGCCTCTCCGTTAATTTCAATACTTGGTAACGGCACTTCTCATCGGATCAGTACTCATACCAAAGAACTCCCATCTTTTTCTTTTCCATCAAAGTACATGTTCTCCAAGATACGATGCACATCATCAGCCTCAAATCATCACGAGTCTATAGGGACTACAACCAACTCCGTTCAGGGAAGTTGTTTGGGGATATAGGTATTTGCGTATCGATCCAGATCACCACTAATAGCTCAGTAAACAGCAGTATCAACAATCATAGCAGCAATATTACCTGGCCCACCTCATGCTTGGGCATGAGCTTCTTGTATCGTAAACAACCAAAAAATATTCGTCTGAGAAACGGTAGAGACGATAAATATACTTAGGATACTCTTAATCAATAATTTTTTGAGGACACCCATAACCTATCAAACAATGAACAATTAGTTAAAGACTATGAAAAATCAAAAAAATTGCAAACTAATGGTTATCACTTTTGCTTTACAAACTGCGTCGAAATGCTTTGTTATCTAAGAATCAAAAGACTAGAGTTCTCAAATTTCCTGTTGAATTTCATCGATTTGTTTCATCAAATCGATCGGTGTGGTATCATTGATATTAATTTTCTTTAGCTTACTAAGGATTCATGCATACGCATTAGACTGTTGATGAACATTAGATGGAAGGGATCAAGCACTTTCTACAGCAACTCAAAATAAGCTTCATTGCTGTGCTATTTCTTTTGGATTTACATTTTCTAGCTTTCCTTGCTCAAGCGCGTCGAGATATGTTGATGCAAGACCAAGAACTTCCTGAGGCACTCAAGCCAATTTCGCTACATCAATACCATAACTCTTTGACGCACCACCTTTTATTATTTTTTTCATAAACACTACTTCTTGATCTGTTTCAAGTACACGAGCGTGTCGATTTGAAAATCAAGAGACAACTCACTCCAGTCAAGTAAGTTCATGATAATGTGAAGCAAAAAGACATTTTGCCTTTATGTTTTGACAGATATAGACAGTGATTGCTTTTGCAAGAGCTAAACCGTCATAGGTCGAAGTTCCACGCCCTAGTTCATCCAATACCACGAAAGACTTTTGTGTAGCATGATGAAGAATATTAGACACCTCTATCATCTCAGTCATAAAGGTGGATTGGTTCTTAGCAATAACATCTCATGATCATACGCGAGCAAATATCCCATCAACAATACTAATACGAGCAGATGCAGCAGGCACCATAAATCATGCATGAGCAAGAAGTACAATCAAGGCATGTTGCCTAAGGAATGTCGACTTCCCTCACATATTCGGACCGGTAATCAGATGAAAAAAATCATCTTCAGACTGCTTCAAATCATTGGGTATGAATTGCTCCTTGGGATCTAAGAATTTTTGAACTACTGGATGTTTTCCTTCTTTGATTATCAAATCTCAATCTTGAGTCATCTCAGGACAACTTCGTTCATGAATCACTGAAAACAATGCATGAGAAGTACTGAGATCCAAGATCCCCAGTGCATCCGACAAGCTAAAGAGAATCTCATGGTGTGTTTGTATCTCAGCAATAATCTGGAGCAAGAGTTCTTGTTCTCTTGTGATCAATTTCTCAGACGCTTCTAATATAGACTGCTGAAGTGTACCTAAAAAAGTACTGACATAGCGCTGCCCTCACTTCAACGATTGTGTACGAACGAAATCAAATTGCTCGTGCTCTGGATTAATAATACCTTCGAATTGTTCAATGTCTTTTGGCGTAACTTCTATTGAATATCACTGATTTTTTACAAATTTCACTTTTACATTTGTAACTCAAGATTGCTGCACCAAATCCTGTTGGTACTTCAAAAGTAATTCGTCTGAAGAATATGCTATATGGCGAAGTCTGTCTACTTCTTCATCAGCTCCTTCTTTGATGAAATTCTTCTGTTCCATAATCGCTTCATCTGAAATCCAATTACTAAGATATCATGAGAGTTGTTTTAGTTGATCACGAGATCTCGCATCCAAAGAAGCTTTTTCACTCAATGCTTCACTCACTACTTCATGAAAAATAACCGTACTCAGGATTGCAGCAAGATTTTGCACCTTCAATGCAGAGGCTTTTTTATACATAATCGATGTCAACAACCTTGGAAGATCAATTAATGGTTTCATCACTGTCTGAATTTCTTTAGCTTCTTGTTGATGTTCGCGATACCGGGTGATGCGCGAAGCTCTCTGAGAAATCAACTCTTGATTCATCAAAGGTTCACGAAGATATTGGGCTATGAGTCTTGATCCCATCGCGGTAGCACAGGTATCTAAGATACCATACAACGAATGTGCTTGAGATCCCTCGTAGCTTGAAGCAAAAAGTTCTAAGTTTTTGATCGTGATAGCATCAAGATGAACTTTTTGATCCGAACTTGCTCGTGATAAAGAATGCACCGCTCACACATCTCTTTTTTGGATACTTACAAAATAATTGAAAAGCAATGCTGCAGCCGAAATTCTTCATCATTCAAGAGCTTTTCCAAACCCTGAGAGATTCGTCACTCACAACTGACTATATAAAAACTGTTCGGTATCATAAGGGATTCATAGGGTCGTCACTACAAGATCTCACTGATCACCTCGAGCTGCAATTTCCTGATGGTCGACAAGATCAGTATCTAAAACCAATTCCACAGGACCAACACTTTGGAGCTCAGAACGCAATTCATCTAAAGATGAACAAGTTTTGGTGACATATTCTCCTAACGTAAAATCTCACCATGCACAATGATAGGTATTTCCAGACTGACTAACCGCAAAAATCCACTGCTGAGCACGTGATTCACCCACATAAGTCCCAGGAGTGATGACTTGGGTTACCTTTCTTTCCACAATCTGTCCTGGACTTGGCAATCCTACCTGTTCTGCGATAGCAATCTTAATTCCTGCTTCGATCAGCTGAGGAACGTACTTTTCTAAAGAATGATGGGGAATTCAAGCCATGGGGATTGGATTCTCAGACTGTTTGTTTCTTGCTGTGAGGGTAATACCCAAGACCTTATGAGCAAGTTTTGCATCTTCATGAAACACTTCATAAAAATCACCCAAACGGAAAAATAACAAACAATCCTGATGTGCTTGCTTGAGATCTGCATATTGTTGCTGTGCTGGACTAAGTTTTTTCACTTCTGCCTTGTACGGTGAATAAATATAAGTAATATATACATTAACTAAGCATTTTCAATTGTCAATTGCACATAAGCGAACCAAAAAATCGAAACAAATTTCCGTTGCGTTCCGCTGCCATTCGCAACTCACACGAAGGGTCGTCGGACGCCGAGCGGGACGCGGACCGACTAGGGGTTTTTTGCTTCGTTTTTGGGCCTATGCCAAAAATGAAGAATGAAGCATAGAAAAATGTTTTTAGTAATTCAAATCGTGTCGAAACTATACATCATTATAAAGCAATTTTTTACTTTTCAAAGTAGTAGTAAATGTTACTCATCACCTGCCCTTATGGACTTAGTAGTATTCTAAACAATGACATCAAGAAACTCTGACACAAGAGTTTTGACACTTTTGACACATGAACCTTCGTTGATGGTTGACTCGCACAAGCGACGCATATCAATCTCAGCTCTAGGATAGCAAACAAGGTATATTTACGTACCCATGAGCCTAGCCTGTGTACCAACTTTGATGATTTGTTTGATCTCACCACTTCGATTGATCGATCTCAATACATAAGCAAAGGTCATGGAGTCTCTATCAAGGTACACTTGAGACAGTCAATTATTGATTCTGCAAGCTCATCACAATCCATCATTCACAAAGCAATCATGACTTCTCTAACATGATCCAAAGAAGCTACATGGGATATTGATCCTGACCTAAAAGCCCAATCGCTGTTTGTCGTGATCAATAAGAATGTGTGTACCATCTACATCAACACCTCAGGAGATTCACTGCACAATAGATGATATAAAGATGCGACAGGAGATGCTCCGTTGAAAGAAAACCTTGCAGCAGCACTTATTCAATTAGCGAACCGAAAATACTCTGAACCCTTGATCGATCCGTGCTGTGGATCTTGAACCTTATGTATCGAAGCAGCGATGCTTGCAAAGAATGTTGCTCCTGGTCTAGATAGATACTTCGCCTTTGAGCAATTTCCCTGCTTTGATAAACCGAGTTTTGAAGTCTTGAGAGAAAAAGCAGAATCATCGATTTATTCAAAACCTTATCCAATCTTTTGATATGATATCGATCCAGAGATGATTGAAATCGCAAAGAAAAATGCAAAAAATGCTGGAGTTGAAGAGGCAATCACCTTTGAAGCTCATGACATATTAGACACCGAGCCTTCTTACCCCAACAATGCTACGATCGTTTCCAATCCACCCTACTGAATCCGTCTCCCTTGAGATTCGCTAGATAAAATTCATGAAGAATTTGCCCAAAAAATATCTAAAAAAACCGTGATCATCACGGGATATCCAGGAGCCAAGAAATACTTCCCTTATCTCGCACGATCAAACAAGAATACGAAAAATGGATCCGAAGAAGTAAAGATTTACCTTTCTAAATAATTCTTAATCAACATGCGTATAGATAAATACTTAGCCAACCTAGGAATCGTTCCTAGAAGACAAATCAAAAAACTTCTCAAGACTTGAGGAGTTCTTTTAAATAATGAACTCGTGAATAGCGCTCAGACCAAGATCAAAGAATGAGATATGATTTTACTTCATGGAGATGAAATTCCTGTGAAGTTCACTGTTCACATCTTGCTTCACAAGCCAACATGATATATTAGTTCAAATCTTGATGAAGGTGAATACACAAGTTACAAAGATCTCTTAGATAATTGTCCCTATGGTGAATTGCTTGAAATCGCTGGAAGACTTGATGTAGACACAGAATGACTTTTGTTTTGCTCTAGCGATGGGAAGGTCATTCATGACATCATCCACCCTCACAAGAAAGTAGAAAAAGAATATTATGTAGAAACCACGGGAGCCATCACCGAAACTATGATCAAGAAACTCGAAGAGTGAGTAGATCTAAATGGAAAAACAACCCTTCCCGCCAAAGCAAAGAAACTTACTGAACACTCCCTCCAGCTCACCATCGTCGAAGGCAAGTATCATCAAGTAAAACGCATGCTCGCTGCAGTAAACAATAAAGTAGCCTACCTTCGTAGAGATCGTATTGATGAATGGACCTTGGAAGGGATTGAGAAAGGAGAATGGAAGTATATTGAGCTCTAATTTGCAATTTGACCCACACAGAATTATAATAAACATACCATTTTGTTTATTTTAACTAATGTCCTCAGACGCTAAAATGTATCTACAAAACAACATAGATATTACTAGGAAAAATCCTGGACATGATTGTTCTATCGAATGAAAAACTTGCAACTGCGCTAAGTGAAAAGTAAAAATGTTTGAAAGAAAGCTAAATAACACCTTATGAAAGGTAGTCATTAAAGAAGTCTCGGGTTGCTGAAATATGGATATGACTTTACTATTAACTGATTATAAATTTTCTGATTTGGAAGCCGCCAAAAATTACGCACGTGAAAATTACGACGATATCGTTGGATCATTTAATAGCACTCTCTCGAATATTTACCCTGAGATAGAATGAATCAAGCTTCTATGAGAACTAAAAAAGCAATTACAAATAGGTTCGTATGACAACAAATTCATCATAGAGGCTGAGGCAAAAAGAAGCTTCAAACCGATCCTTGAGAAAACCAAAAAAGAGTACTTTAAAAAAAATCAATAGACCTATAAATCAGAAAGCAAATTCTTGCTCACCCGTATTTCAACTCGCCAAACCAGTGAAGCTGGCCCAATTTATCTAATTCAACCAATTCACCTAAACAACCACCTAAACAACCACCTCAATAACCTCCTCCCCTCTCAACAACTCTCTAAACTTTTTCTCGTTCTCACACCACTCCCTCAACTTCTCACCCTTCACTTTCTTTACTCAGTGAGTGTATTTTTTTCTTGCTCAATCTTCTTCTTTCATGAAATGTACTTGATGATACTTGATTCAGGATTCACGAAATTTCTTAGGATCCAGTATCATTTGATAAGCACCAGAAAGAAGATCAACAATAATTAGATCCTCAAATTTCTTCCCATACTCAATCAATGCATCAGTTACTGTATCACCTCGCCAAGCTCTGAGTCCCTTAGTATCTATCGGGAGTTTATAATTTGCTATCGTATCAGAAGGTTTTAGGATTCAATACATTCAAGAAAGGATCAATACATGATCATGAAAATATTTCTTCGCATTATCCTGCATACTCTCCACTCAGATCGCCTTATACATCACTCCTGAGTATCTCTGAATCGCAGGCAACACTACTCAATTTTTGATATTTCTATTCAGCTTTATTCACTGTTCATATCTTTCCCCCTTGCACTTCAGATCTTTCATAGTCACTTGCTCAGCAACCTCCAAAGGCAAAGAAAAATCAAAAGTTCTGGAAGAAATCGCATCGATTCCTCAGTCATTTTTTCCTTCTGATGGGGGGAGTAGAAAAACTATCATTCTCGGATCCTACATCAATAACCTCTACTTTCAAGCATAAAGAACAAAAATCCTCTCCCATTATTTGACAAAATCATTCATACACCATATAATTATAATACTAGATTTTACCTAAATCAAAATAAAATGAAGTCAAAAAACATCAGGAAACTCCTTCTTTCAATCTTCCTTCTCATCACTGGAACAAGTTTTGCGATGGTGCATGGATATGGTGGTGATACTGTAGTGATAGATGAATGAGCGGGTTGTGAATTGCCGGTAGTAGAGGTAATTGAAGAGGTCGAAGATTGTGGTGATCCATTTTTTCAGGATATGGAACATAAAGCTGCTGCTGCTGAGCCAGCACCGGTACCAGTAGTCCAAGAAGAACTTCCTGCTGTAGTTGATACTGCTCCAGTACAAGTGCAAGAAAAAGCATTGCCAAAACCTCTTGTATTCGAAGCACCTATAGATGTAGCGACACCAGAGCCTGCAGCAAAAGAAGTAATTCAAAAAACAGCTCCTGTAATTGCACCCACTCCAAAAGAAATTCTCAAAGAAAAGATAAAAGAACCGGTTGTTGTTCCTGTGGTAGTTGAACCTTTAGCTCCAGTAAAAAATGAGGCTAAGGAAATCAACATTCAAGAAAACGTAGAGATTCCAGTGGTTGATACTGTAGATACCGTTGAATCTTCACTATCAGATATTCATTCAGTAGAAAAAGCAAAAGAACACTATGTTCCTTCAGTGTTAAAAGCAGTAGAAGATAATGATTCAACAGCAAATGAGATTGGAATTCATGATAGTGCAGCATCTGCATTGGTTAATACTCCTCAGACACTTACTGTTGCTTCGGTATTTGATAATCATCTACGAGAAATTATCCTCGTCTCATTTCTAATTTTCCTCTTGGTTAGCTTACTGTTTGTCTAATGATTACCGTCGAAGCAAGCTTCTTGGTATTCTTTCTTCGAAATAACTCCCCTTGAAAGCTCACCAAAGATCAAGATTATTACTTGCATTGAAGTAAGTATTTTTAAATTCTTTGTTACCATGAATTTTGACGAACGCTCACTAGAAAAACATAAAGAACATCAATGAAAAGTTGCAACCAAATCAAAGGTTTCAGTAAATAACAAAGATGACCTAAGTATTTATTATACTCCTTGAGTAGCAGCCCCATGTCTCGCTATCCAGAAAGATCCTGCTTTGGCATATGACTACACCTGGAAAAATAACTCAGTAGCGGTCATCTCTGATGGAAGTGCAGTTCTTTGATTGGGAAATATTTGATGATTAGCTGGACTACCTGTGATGGAAGGAAAGTGCATCTTGATGAAAGAGTTCGCATGACTTGATGCGATACCTATCATCCTGGACACCCAAGATCCAGATGAGATTATCAACATCGTAAAAAACATCGCTCCGACATTTTGAGCGATAAACCTTGAAGATATCTGAGCACCCAATTGTTTTTATATAGAAGAAAAACTTCAAGAGCTAACAAATATACCGATCTTCCACGATGATCAACACGGAACCGCTATCGTGGTACTCGCCGCATTGATCAATGCCCTCAAAGTAATAAGCAAAGAAATAGCATCACTAAAGATTGTGATCTCATGAGCTGGTGCAGCATGAACTGCAATCGCAAAACTCCTTCGATCATATGGAGCTACAAACATTGTTTGTCTTGATTCTAAATGAACACTGTATCCATGAAGAGATCGCATGAACCCATACAAAGACATCTTAGCATGATACAATCGTGATAAGCTTACAGGAGATCTCTCAGAAGTGATCGAATGAGCTGATATGTTCGTATGAGTATCAAAACCAGATATTCTCAGCAAAGCTGACGTTGAAAGCATGAATGACTCAGCTATGATTTTCGCATTATCAAATCCAAATCCAGAGATTAGTCTTGAAGATGCGATGGCATGATGAGCCGCTATCTACGGGGCGGGAAGAAGTGATGTACCTGTGCAAATAAATAATCTTATTGCTTTCCCTGGGATCTTAAGAGGACTTATCGACGCGAGAATAGAAAACGTAGAAGAAAAACATAAGCTTGCAGCAGCAATGGCACTTGCTCATGCAGTAAAAGAACCAAGCGCTGAACTCCTCCTCCCTGACTCACTAGATAAAAATATTGCTTATGTGGTTGCTGAGGCAGTGAAAAGTGCATAGATAGTGGATGATTGAAAATGGAAGATTGAAGATTGAAAATTAAATTTTTTGGAGCTTTCGTGATTTTCATTTTTTTCAAAAAAACCAACCCTACATCTAACTTGCCCTTGCCTCCGGCATATATTTCTTGCCCAATTCAGCCATTAACTAATGATGCACTCCATCTTCTTTCAATTCATTCATCTCTGCCTGAAGAAAATGTGAAATAATAATTCTAATGACTACGATCGCAGCCAGCTGTAAGATATGATCTAAACTGGGGTCACCTATAGTCAAAATAATATCTGCAGCAATAAATAACTCAAGAGCAAGGAGCAAATATGAACCTAGCTTTACCCTAATCACAGACAGATCAACTGCAGTATGTTTTTCTCCGAAAATATTATCGATATGCATTTTTACAAACAAATAGATCGCAAACAAAAAACCATATAAGATCACTACCACCGTCATCATATCAACCACAGCCACAATTATTTCTGTTGCATCGACGATAAATTCATGCAGACCTGAACTATTTCCTTCATGATGAAAAATCTCAGCATCACCTTGTTCAAGGAACGCTTCTTTTCCTGCTGCAACAATCGATTCTCATGTTTTCACCAATTCACTCATGAATAATCAAAAAAAACAAAAAATCTCCTACATACTAAGTATAGGAGATTTGAGTGTTTTTTGCAAAAAAATGTGAGTTATTTTATGCAGCGTTCTTCAAAAATTGGTCTTTTAAACTAATGATTTTTGCCTCACGAGATGCTTCCTCTTGTTCTTTTTCTTCTAAAGTTTGTAAATGCCAGGTATCTTCCAATACTATATCTTTAGTATATCCTTTTCATTTACCATCATGAGTGACTTTTGAAACTTTAACGCTTTCTCCATGGAGTTTATGAGACTTTAGACTACCATCTCGATGATATAATACTCTCCACATCACCGTAGGATTAGATGTAGTATCAAATCAAACAATCCATTGATCTTCTATTCAAAACAGCTCATGTTGAGACTTCCATGCATCTAAATCTGCAGCGCTGGGATGGAGGTTAACAATCCCATTTTTTACTGGATGATAGTGCAAGAAATTCACATCAGAATCTCTATTTCATAGCAACTTCTCATCAGACTCATAAGATTCTCCTGGCATCGGTTCACTATTATCACTTGATGCAGATCAAGGAGCGCTTTCTTCATCTTTAACTCCACCACTTATCACATCAAAAACTTCTTTTTGCTTTGTGAAGGTAAGACCTATTGATGTGTTCGTCTTGATAGTTCCTTCTCCGTCAAAAAGCTCTCTATTTTTTCCTTTAAACATCATTGCTTCTTCAGTTTGCGTATCACTACGTGAATGCAATTCCTCAACTACTTCTCTTTTCATTTCCATTCTTAATTTTTAAGAATAAAATAAAGCAACTCCTTTATACTCGTAGAAAAGCTTTTGTCAAGTGCAGGAAACGTAATTGCTCAAAAGTGTGTATAGCTTCGATTCGTCAACATTGCTAATTAGCATAGCTATGCTCCCTTCTTCATTTTTGGCATAGGCCCAAAAACGAAGCAAAAAACCCCTAGTCGGTCCGCGTCCCGCTCGGCGGCCGACGACCCTTCGTTGATGTTGCGTGTGATAGCGGAACGCAACGGAAGCATGTTTCGATATATACTATATAGTAATTAGTATTATACCCTTGTGAGCAGTTATCAGGAGAAAAAAAGAGCGAACAAATCGATCGCTCTTTCTTCGAAATATTTTTAGCTCCTAGCTTCTAGCTTTTCCTCTACCCCCAACCCATACCACACATGATCCGTATTCACATTTGCTGCGATCATTGACTTAGCGTGGGTGAGTTTCTTGGTGAGAGAGAAATTGTTTGTACGCTCAGCGCGCTGTATCAATGCATTCAGTAGTTGTTGGTCTGGTCGTTTTTTAGCTAAGATCTTTGCCAAAGCACTGATACGATATCATGGGCCTTTATTTATTACCAAGGTTTCTAGTTCTGAAAATTCTTTCAAGTCACTTTCGTTTTCAAACATCTTTTTTATTGCTTCTGCATCATTTCACACCAAAGCGAAAGCACGTTCTCGATCGAGTGTGTCAGTTTCAGTAGCTCACGATGCAGTCAAGAAAGCATCGACAGTCACGCCCTGAGTAGTAACCACGAAAGCTCTTGAGACAATCGTGTCCAGTAGCTTGCGTGTATTGGTACTGGTAGCAAGAATGATTCTTCATGGTAAGGGTTCTTCAAAACTCTTGAGTAATGCATTGGCTGCTGAGGTAGTCATTCTTTCGATATGTTCTATCATGACGATCTTTAGTTTTCCTGCAGGTGCACGAGAAAGTCGTTCACTTACTGCTCTCGCCCCTAGGTTCGCTGAGGGTCAGTATTTTTCTGATTCTATTACTTGTTCACTATTTGGCACATCGACTTTCAACGCATGAGATTTTTTTTCTAGATCTCAGGGCATATCTCTCAACAACAAAAGATCTTGAGAAAATCATCACAAGAGCACTTTAGTCTGTTCAAGAAGATATTCCAATACTCAAGTTCCTTCAGTTCATTGAACGATCACAAAAGGAAATTGCACCTGTCCCGTCGAGTGGATCGTATCAAAAATCTCTTTCAATATTTTCTTTGCAGATTCATTTCCTAGCATGAGATTAGTATAAAGATATGGAGAAAAAGAAAAAGAGAGAAAAAGAACTTTCTCTTTCTCCTTTTCTCCCTTTCTCTTTCTCTAAAACACCTGTATATTCAAAGTTTTCACACTCGGGATACTATCTTCATAACTCACTTCTACTTTGATTTCATATACTCCTGGCTCTTCATAGATAATAGAAGTTTCAGAGCACTCTCTTGTATCACATGAAACCGTCTTAAAGTTACCAAAGTCTCGTTCAATACCGTCGATAAGTCCATCAGAACGAACACTCATCCTTACGGTTTCTCAAACTCTGGCTTGTTGTTGTGGATGACTATCCATAAAGATTTCGATCTCTCTTTGTGCTCTTTTGACCACGATAGGATCAGGAAGTCTGTACGTGTCTTGTTCATTTTTTCTGGTATATACGGTCACGGTAGGATAAAATTCTCCTTTATCATTTTCTGCATCAAATTTATATTCATGAGTCACTTTCCCTTGGCTTACTTTTCTTTTGATCTCTCCATCTCAGAAATCCCAATCGAAGAACACGATCTCATCATCTTCATCATACAATGGTGAGATCGAAGCATCTAGCTCTACGGTAAATGGATCATCTCCCACGTATTCTTCACCATTAAGTTGAATCAGTGCACTCACTGATTTTCTTTCTAATACTACTGGCACGATTTGTTTAGACTGCACTCCTTCTGCAGTAGTAATCACAAATTCCATTTCATATGCTCACTCAGCGTTTACATCAAATTCAAAGACGGTATTTCCTTCAGGGAAAATTTCTCTTCCGTTGAAATACAATTGCACCTCAGCTTCTGGATCTGGTTCTGTACTGAGCACATCCACTTGGAAAGTAGTCGGAACTAATCATGAAGCGATTCATGTTTCATCATCTCTGGTCACATCAACCGATTTGATATCTACTTTTTTGAAGTTATTTTCTTCTTCGTGCTTCCAAAGCAGATCATACACTACCGTATTTCCTTGGTATCCTTCATTAACTTCTATAGGCTTACATGATCATTTTTGTTTATCCCTGGTGAAATATGTCATACTGATTTCATACTTTGCACCTTCAGGAAGATTGTATGAAAGGATTCACTTCGCATCTGCCTTAGGCGTTGCAAGCACTTCTTCATTCACCAAATCATAGATCGTATATCTGTAATCAGCTATCTGAATATCTTCGTCAAACGAAGGTGAAAACTTCCATCTATTGTCTCTCGTGTTTTCCTTGGAAAGGGTACACTGAGCAAGCTCAGATTCGATCACTCTTAGATCAAAAGCATACCAAACATCTTTATTGGCAATCTCAGAGGTTCCACTAATCTTCGAAGTTCATGGCATCCCTGGCAATCTAAAGCTTATCTTATGGAGTTTATTCGTATCAAAGGTATGCTGAAAGCTCGCTTGATTGGTATAATCAATCGTTCCATCAGATCAAAAATCCCAGAGAATATCATCAGTTTCTAGATTTAGATCAGTAAACAAAAGTTCTGATTTAAATCTGGTGGATACTGGCGCTACTCAAATAATATATTCATCCTTATTATCATTGAAACGACCTTCGTCATCTATGGGATCAATTTCTATCCCTGCCTGAGGAATAAATCCATTTGCAGAAAACTCTTCCACCCCTTCACCTCTATTGACCAATAAGGTGAAATTATATTGCTTCTTTTCCATAAACAAGCATGAACCAGCAAAAGCACCTGTGCTCTGCATGGGCAAGATTTGACCATTTCCACAATCTAACTGCACCGAAAATGGTGAGTTGTTTCTAATACTATTGGTGATATCTCTAGCGATCGAAGCGTTGGAACTACTATTAATTTCATAATTCATCATCATCGGAGCGATCAAGGGAATTCCCGTTTCTGCTGGCACACGCCCATCTTTCGTTTCGATATATGAGATAATCAAGTTCGTGGATAAGGTTGGTCAGGTCTGTATTTTTTTGATCTCATTGATTGCATACACTCGTCATACGATCACTCCTATCAACAGGAACAAACTCACAATCAATCCCAACACAAATCTCACTTTCGAACCTTTCTTGGTTGCCAATCTGTAAATACTCAAAAACAACCAAAATAACAACCCTAGCGTTACGATCCCGAAAAATAGTCCGGAAAACAGATAGAGCAAGGTCTTAACTGAGGCAGAATCTAACCCTAGTGACTGCAAAGTATCTGGACTTTGAAGCACCCAGTACACTCACCCTGTCATCAACAACAGAAAAAACAAAAAGAAGATTCAGCACCCCAAGAAAAACCATTTTGCGGTCAATTGAGATCCTTTTTTGACTTGAGTACTCTTCTTATTCGTAGATCTTTTTCTTCTCCTTTTCTTCACTGTCGAAGTCGCTTTCGTTTTTCTCTTTGATGCCGTCGTTTTTTTGGCTGCAGGCTTTTCAGAAGCTGCTGGCTTCTTAGTTATTTTCTTCGGTTTTACAGGTTCTTCCTGCTTCCCCAACATATCAAATGGATCGTTCGCTACCATAGTTCTTCACATATGTAAAATTCTTACTAGTTTAAGTATACGTATGAAGGTGATCAGATGCAAAAAATGGTAATTAGGCAGAAGATTATCACTATTTTAGTTCTAAAAATTGGTATTTATATTGACATCGAATGCTATATACTCATAAAGAATTTAAGGAACCTCTGAAAAATTTAAGAATTGAAAAGAATTTTTATTGTTTTCAATTATTTCATTTTTCACGGTTCCTCGAGGAAGCTTAAGGAAGCCAAACTTTATTTTTCAAATACTGCCTGCTTTTGAAAGATAACGTGAAATTGTATTTTGCAGAGCTTCCTTAAACATTAACCAATAAAAAAATATTAAACTCTATGCTAGAAAAAACAAACAGAAAAGAACAATGCCCATCCTGTAAAAAAGAAGTTGCAGTTCTAGAGAAAGTTGAGTATGTGAGAACTAGACCACGTAAAATGGGTGCACGCAATGGACCAGGGGAAAAAATTTCAATCTGTGATGTATGTACAAAATGTGGAACTCACTTTACTCCAATGCACATCATCAAAGAAGCATTAGAAGAATAATGCAATTCAAAATTTTTATTAGAAAGCTGAAACGAAATTCGTTTCAGCTTTTTTTCTCAGATAAATCTAATATACTAATATACAAATTTACTAATTTACTCTTATATGATACTAACTATATACTTCATATGAATCAACCTCCTCACCTTCATCGTACGATGAGTGGATAAGTTTAAGTCCATGAAAGGTTGGTGGCGTATCTCAGAAAAACAGCTCTTAACGCTCGTGGCTTTGGGAGGTTTTATCTGAGCGTTTTCTGGCATGAATTTCTTTAGGCACAAGACCATCAAAGGACCATTTTTACTAAAACTTTATGCTCTTATTATCTGACGAGTCATCTTAGCAGCTATTTACTTGAAAGATCCAGAGTTGCTTCAAGAACTCTTGAAACAACTATAAAAATGATTTCTTCAAAAAACCTCTCCAGCGATGCGCCGAGAGGTTTTTTTATTTTTTATTTTTTACTTTATTTTACTTCCGCTCCTGTTTGAGGCAAGATTGCAGGTAGGCTCAATGGTGCTGCTGCAGATTGATGCACTTCAGTTTCTTTAAATGCTAAACCAAAGTCATTACTTGCACTGTAGTAACCATTCTGTAGTTCTACACAGTGCGTCATTTCACCGATTGCAACACTTGAGATTGCTTCTCCTGTTTCAGGATCCACTGCTCATGGGTTACTACTTACTGGATCATAGTCTGCACTCATATCTTCATAATGCACACAATACTCTCCTGCTGGTAATTCTACGAAATGATAACATCCGTTTTCATCGGTTTCCATTGTTCCAATAACTTTACCATCAATATCTTTCAACTGCACTGGCATTCCTTCTAATCCTGTATCGTTTTCATCATAGATTCCATCTGCATTGATATCATGATGGATACATCCATCGATTTCTGCTGTTCCATCTGTTAGTCCAAAGTCATTTCCTACACTATGTTCTCCTTCATCTAGCTGGATTCCACAATGATGATCCATTCCTTCAGCTACACTACTTGGTCCTTCTCACGTACTTGGATCGATTGATCCTGGAATACTACTATCTGCTGTATACGAACTTGTGTTTTCATAGTGGGTACAGTATTCTCCTGATAACAAGTCTTTGAAATGGTAACATCCATCTGCATCTGTAACTGTTGTTGCAACTACGTTTCCATTTTCATCAGTCAAGCTTACTGGCATTCCTGAGATTCACTCATCTCCTTCATAACTTCCATCGTGTTCTGCTTCATAGTAGTGAATACATCCATCGATTTCTGCTGTACTCTCTTGCACTTGTTCAATTACTTCCGCTATCACTTCTACCTCTTCAACCTCTGGAGCTGATTCAAATACTGGAGTTGGTGAATTATTGTTTCCTCCTCCGCTATTATTAGTTGATTGTAGTTGAATAGTTTCCAAATCATGATCATCTTCATCTCCTCCTGTTCCATCGATCGCATCATTTATTGGACTCTCACCTGCTTCTCCATTGTTCGCATCTGGTGTACTATCCACGTCTGCTGTGATTCCGATTCATGCATAACTTGCTGCATTGTCTACTGAAATCTCTGCCCAGTTTGTGAGTTCTCCATCTCCTGAGATGATCGTAAACGTAATATCTACTGTCGTAGAATCTCCATGAGCTAAAGTTCCTGGGATCAAATATGTTGCCGTGTCTCCGTTTGCTGTCCAGTCTGCATCTGCAAGCACGAGTCCTGTTGGGATATAATCAGTCAACTCGATTCCACTTGCATCCAAGGTTCCTTGATTCGTTACTTCTAGAGTAAACGTAACTTCTTCACCTTGCATATATGGTCCTTCAGAAGCTATCGTCTTAGCTAAGGCTAGATCATAGATTTGTCCTACTGGGAATTGTTCTGGATCATGATCATCTTCATCTCCTCCATCTACTCCTCTTTCATCAATCACATTATCTGCTCCATCATATCCATCGTTCGTTTGGTTATTATCTTCAGTACTATCATCATCTGGTATTGCTGGTGTACTAGCATCTCCATCATTATCTGAACTACTTATCTCTGCCCAGTTTGTAATACTATTTCCTTGATAATCTGGATCGATTGTCATTGTAATATCTACCACCACGCTTGTTTGTGGTAAGATTGGTCCATCGATGATGTATGTTGCCGTAGTTCCATTATCAGTCCAGTCTGCATCATTTAGTGCGAGTTCTATTGGGATGTAATCAGTGATTTCCACATCTGTAGCATCCAAATTACCTTGATTAAACACTTCGATTTGGAAGGTCACATTTTCTCCTTGGTATACTGGCAATTGCGCTGTATCCAATGTCTTTCTCAATGCTAGATCAAACACTCACAATCTCACTTCTTCTAGATCGTGATCATCTTCGTCTCCTCCATTCTTTCCGTCTTCATCTATTGCATCATCTACACTACTTTCTCCTTCTTCTCCATTATCAGCATCTGGTGTACTATCAATATCAGTTACTGCATTTCCTTCTCGATCTGTAGCACTAGAAATCTCTGCCCAGTTTGTTACCCATCCTGCAGCAGATCCATCTGCTACGAAGTTGATCGTTAGGATTACGCTTGGATCTACAGCTCCTGCCAACCCTGGTAGGCTTGCTATCATCGCTTCTGCGTTTGCTCCATTCATACTCCATGTTGCATCTGCTTGTAGCGTCAATCCTCCTGGAATATAATCACTAATCACTACATTTGTTGCATCAAGCGATCCTTGATTCGTTACTTCGATCTCAAACGTCACTACATCTCCTGGCTTGATAATTCCTTCAGTTATCAATTTCTTATTCAAGGCTAGATCAAAGAATTGGTCAACCATTACCAATGATGGATCATGATCATCTTCGTCTCCATCATTTGCTGTATCGTTCCCATCTTCGTCGTTGATATTATTGTCATCAAGATCGTCTGTTTCTCCTGGCGTATTGAACTGATCTGCATCTGGCGTACTATCACTATCACTGATTCCATAGTCTCCTGCATTGTCAGCTGAAATCTCTGCCCAGTTGATAATCTCTGTTCCTTGGAACGTCTCATCAATCGTGAGCACAATTTGCACCATAGTCATTCCACCTGCTGGCAGACTTCCTATCGTTTGTGTTACTGATCCTGTATCTCCTGCAGCACCCCATCCGTTTGCATCGTTTGCACTCAGACTCGTTCCTGCTGGGATATAATTCGTCACATCGATATTTGCCGCATCTAGATTTCCTTGGTTATTCACCGTAATCTTAAACGTCACGTCATCTCCTGCAGACAATACTCCGTCTCCGTTCGTATCTGTGTACGTGAGATATTCTTGAATCAACGCTAGGTCATATTCTGACACAGTGATCATCGCTGGATCATGATCGTCTTCATCTCCATTTGTATTATCAGTCACATTGTCGTTTACCAATCCATCTACCTCTCCTCCTGTATTCATATTTTCTGCATCTGGTGTACTATCAATATCTACTACTCAGTCTCCATGAATACCTGCATTATCATCTGAGATCTCCGCCCAGTTGATCAAGTCTCCTTGCGTGAAGCTTGCATCCACCGTCAAGACAATATCTACTGTTGTAGATTGTCCTTGTGGGATTGATGCGATCGTTGTTGTTGCTGTAGTTCCAGCATCCACCCAACCATTCGTATCGTTTGCACTCAAAGTCATCCCTACTGGGATATAGTCTGTGATCACTACATCTGTAGCATTCAAACTTCCTTGGTTAAACACTTCGATTGCAAATAGCACATCATCCCCTGCTTCTATTGTCCCTGTAGTCATGAGTGTCTTGGTCAATGCAAGATCAAACACTTGTCCTACGGGGATCATCGCTGGATCATGATCATCTTCATCTCCATCGTTTGCTGTATCGTTTCCATCTTCATCGATCACATTATCATCATCTAAGTCATCTGTTTCTCCTGGTGTGTTAAACTGATCTGCATCTGGTGTACTATCCACATCTGCTGTTATTCCTATTCCTCCATAACTTGCTGCATCATCAGCTGAGATCTCTGCCCAGTTGGTCAATGCAAATCCTTGGAAATCTGGATCGATCGTAAGTACGATCTCTAGTGTTTCTCACATTCCTGGCATGATTGGTCCAGCGACTACATTCGTCACTGTTCCTGTTGATCCTGCTCCTGGCGTCCATCAGTTAGCATCATTTGCACTCAAGGTCATACCCGTTGGGATATAATCACTTACTTCAATATTCGCTGCAGGAAGTGTTCCTTGATTCATAATACTCACATTAAACGTTACCTCATCTCCTTGTGAGATCGTATTGTCAGCATCTAAGTCGGCGTATTCTTTATAGGTCTTGGTCAGTGCTAGATCATATGTTTGGGTGATCGTAAGTTGGGCTGGATCATGATCATCTTCATCACCTCCATTATTTCCGTCTCCATCGATTACATTATCATCATCCAAGTCATCTGTCTCTCCTGCTTCTGAGAAGTTATCAGCATTTGGCGTACTATCTAGATCTGTTGGCAACCCGTTTGTCGCATCTGTATCATTATCAGCACTGCTGATCTCTGCCCAGTTCGTCAAACTTGTTCCTGTGAATGTAGCATCTACTGTCATCGTGATATCTATCATATCTGATCCACTAGCAGCCAATGGTCCCATGTATGTATAGGTTGCCATATCAGTTCCTGATGCTGTCCAGTTTGGATCATTCAAGGTCAATCCCGCTGGGATATGATCAGTCACTTCGATATTATATCCATCCAGATCTCCTTGATTATGAAGCTCGATCGTAAACGTCACATCATCTCCTGGAGCTACTGCTCATGTAGTAGCTAGTACTTTGGTTAGTGCTAGATCGAATACTGCGATAGTAATTTCTGCTGGATCATGATCGTCTTCATCTCCATCATTTGCTGTATCCAATCCTGATTCATCGATCACGTTATCATCATCCAAATCGTCTGTTTCTCCATCTCCATTAAACTGTGTACTATCTGGCGTACTATCTCCATCCACTAGTCCTATTCCAGTAGTGATTTCCACTCCGTTTTCATCCACTGGAATACCTGCTGTAATTTCTGACCAATTAACTATTGATCCTTCTGTCACCGTTCCATCGATCGTCAATTCAATTTGCACTGTTTCTGATCCACCTGCTGGGATCGCCGGTACTGTCGTTGTCCCTGCAGCCGTCCATCCGTTTGCTGTATTGATCGCTGTCGTTGTATCTAGCGTCAATCCTGCTGGGATATAATCGATAATTTCTATTCCATCTGCGTCATAGGTTCCTTGGTTATACACCGTGATATCATATACCACGCTATCCCCTGGAAGGTATGGTGCTGGACTGAGTGTTGTGTTCACTACCTTATCTAGCGCTAGGTCAAATGATACTGTCGTTACAAACACATCGTTTGAGATTACTGGTAAGAATATCTCTGGTATTCTACCCCCAAATGAATTAGTATAGATATCATTTGCAGCGTTTCATGTTGGCGTCAATGATAACTCTACAGATCTTGGAGCTTGGCCTGTTGGGTATGCTGTAGTATCAAATCTAAATGCTGTAGCATTTGGATCAAAGGTAGTTGTCCATACTGTCGTACCAGTTGGTGCAGCTCATCATACCCATCCAAGTGGACAATATGGGGGCAATGGTACTCATACTGGATGGTTAGATACATGACAGGTATCCATTTCTATCATTGTTGGATCTGCAGTTGTATACATAAAGCTCTCACCATTCGTTCATACTGGAGCAGAAGTCATAGTATAAGTACCAGTAAAGTCAGTAGCTGGTATCCTACATGAACTCACTCACGATGTAGATGTTTGTGTTCAATCACATACTCATCATCATAGCCCCCCATCACCGTTATACGGCAAGACATCAATAAATGATCATGCTGATTGATCAGTTACTCATGCATTTCGATAGATCAAATCGTAAGTAAATGAAGTATTTAATGCATATAGCTCTTGTGGAACAATTTTCCATACTTTGAACTTATCTAGTCATGGAAGAATTGTTAATGTGCTTTTTGACTGTCTTGCAGTTAATTCTGACTCGGTGTCAACAGGCGAGCTTACTGTCACAGTATTAATAAATGATCATGTCGAAGCAAAATCATCTACCTTTGCCTGATACGTAAATTCACATAAAACTTCTCAAGGATCTACATCATTTATCGTAATACTTAACGCTTGAGATCAATCTACTACATTCCCTCAATACGTTACTGTTTGACCTGGACCACAATTAGCTTCTTGCAATGTTCATCAAACATATGTTAATTGGGTAGGTAAGACATCATTTAGGCTTACAGTAGTTGTATTCGCTCGACTACCATTTATTGTCGGCGTAAGACTAAACTCATGTATTTCACCCGGCTCTACGAATTGTAAATCACTTGGTATAGTATCTTTAACTACCCTAGTTGTTGCTGCTACTAGACGAAGACGGTCTGCCGTAGTAGAAACTAAAGAAGATCAAGAATCTCGTGCGAATCCATCCGACAAAGGATCATAATCTGCTGAATATCTTGGATTTGCAACTCAATGACCTCACAATATTACTCATCTATGATCAGTAGGCGTTGAAAAATTTCAAATATAGCCCAAAGCATTATTTTGACTAGGTTCAATCACAAGAGGTCAATCTTTAATTTTTATATCAAAATTTGTGACAAGCCTATAATTTCATGGACTTGCTACTGAATCGGCGTAAATCGAAGCTAAATCTGGATCTCGCTTGAGACGAATTTTCTTAATATCTCAAGCTGAAACTCAACAACTAGCTCGATCTCAACCTAGCACGGGATCACATAAACTTGCATCTATCCAATCATTGGCACCATCCCCATCTATATCATCCTCACAACTAGCAAAATATTGAAAACAAGAGTTTTTTTGTTGTCATACTGGCAAAGCGTCGCACAGCGCTTGCTCAGGGTTTGCTATATCGTGTCAAACTGTTGAATATTCTATAGTATACTTTCCATAATCATTTGGATCTACCCAATTCTCAGGAAAAGCAGAATTATTAAAACTGGCAATCGATATTCAAAGATTAGGATTTCTTGGTAGTAAATCATTATAAAAAGCTGATTTAGCTAGAGTACGATCAGTGATTAGTGGTTCTTGCATACCAATAAAATCGGTATTTATATAATCTAGTTTATCACATGCAGATGATGCTCATACCTGTCATTGAATATACATTGTCATTCCAACCGTTTCACCTACTGCAACAGGAAACTCTCATGTCTTAGGAAAAGCCGGACTTGAATACGTTCCGTAAAAAGACTTTTCATATATCCATCAACCAGGATTAGTTATTCAAAGCAAATATTCTTCTTCATTATTAGTGATATTTTCAGTTGCTGAAACTCATGAAACACTTGTTTCTGACCAATATTCTCAAGATCATCAATCATCTATTAAAATGTTATTAAAAACCATGAGGTTTCAGTCATCTGGAACTCAATTTGCGGCGAAATCACTTTGAGGAACCCATAACTTTACATCAATTTGAGCAATAGTTGATCAACCATTTGGCAAAGTAGTATCCACATTATCAAGGTCAATATAAATCGAATCTGAAGCAGAAGCTTGTGAACATGATCATGCTCAGATCGTATCTCCAAAATCACACTGATATAATCTGATATTATTCACTCATGCAACTCATGAAATGTCTTCAATGTACATCGTATCTATCAGATCGAAATCTCTTAGTCCTGTACCGGATAATAATTCACTACCCTTAATATAATTCATCAATAACTTATATGTAAGAACCATACCATTAGCTCATGATCCATCAGGGTCTTTTGCTGGAAAAGGAACATGACTAGTTATAGGAGGATTTTCTGCTGGATTTAGTATTTTTATTAAATCAATCCCAAAAGTAGCAGTTGTAATAACCGAAACTGGATCTAAACATAACCCTGCAGCGTTATCACTTTGCAAACACACACTTGCTGAAAATTGATCATCATTTGCGTTTACTGGGTTTGCATTAGCTTGAGGATATAAAACCAATTTAGTTCCCTCAGAATGGTTACCAAAATTACAAGTCATAATAGCTCAATCAGCTGATAGAGATGATTGAGGAGCATAAGCAACTCAGTTTTCATCACTCCCCGTTAAACATTCTTCAGGGAGCTCCAACCATATAGATCTAGGATCTCCGTTTGCAGTTGTATCTGGCAATTCAACTACTGCAGTTACGTTGTTCTGATCTGCATCATCTACTGATACATCTACTCTATAAGTTACTGAATCATTTAATCTAACAATTCAGTTAGTTTGACAAGAATCCAATCACTGATTAGATCAACCGTCATTATTCCCGTTTCACATATTTGAATCATTCCATGTACTTCCTGAGCAATCAAACGGATGATTTGGATCCGATACAGGTGTAGAATTATTAAATTCAGCTGTACCATCAGCATGAATATCAAAATGTCATAAGATAACTCACGATACTGGGGTGGTTTGAGCATTAACCAATCCTGAGACAGCAGCATCACTACTCACACCCGCTGTTCCCTGCACCACAAAAGCACTCAAAAACGATTGCGCCATGAGCAGCGTAATCGCAAATAATCTAAAAGTCAGTCAATAAGAAGAATTATTCATTTATTTTTGGAGAAATAATAAAAATTTCACTACCCCTAGTGTAGTGAACTAAACAGATTTCTACAAATTTTCTAATACTAATGAGGTGTTTTTATTGACATATGCAAAAAAAACTTCATAACACTTTTCTAGAGAGTTTTTTATCTATTCAACTGCACCATCTTCAGCGGGATTGCAAAAAAAATATAGAATTAGATTCTCGTAAAGCCGCTTCTCACAACGAAAAAAGGTACCCTTGTTCACAGAGATATATTCCATACGATCGCTTCTCCAAGCATGCACCCAAAAAGTTTAAAGTTTTCAAGTATACTAAGATATTGAAAAGTAAGTGAGTATTGAATATACGATCTTAGCGCTAATTTATTGGATTCTTTAAGAAAAAACACTCACTAAGAATCCAATAAATTAGTAATATAAATCTAATACTTTAGGTTATGACAAGACGGTATCAAGTAACTTACCAAGGAGGTATACAGGAATGGTTTCGAATCATTGGTCTTGAGCATATCCATAATTTTGCGCTGAAATTTTATACGCCTTTGAGGGTGAGAATTTCTTGATATACTGAGTTAGACTTTTTGATTTTCTTGATTTACTTGACGCTTTGACTTCTATCGGGATGATTCCATAGCTTTCATGAGGGAGCATAAATTCTATCTCAGTTTTGTTTTTCTTATAACTATATAATGGCGAGTGTCATCTTGCAAACAGTTCTATTGCTATGGCATTCTCTATGATAAATCCAGTATAGGATCAAAGATTTTGTTGCTGCATGTATATTGATATGGGCATGTGCGTAGCTGCATGCAAGAGTCAGATATCG
>CALGNI010000099.1 GCA_937958645.1 Candidatus Absconditabacterales bacterium | reverse complement strand
TTGAGGGAGCAGATATGTTTGATTCTGATTATATTCTATGAACATAGTGCTAGTCAGTTAGTAAAGTAATTACAGTATAATCACTTCATTCAAAAAAAATACCTAAACCCTTCGGGTTTAAGTATTTTTGAGACAGCCTCTAAGCCTAGTTTTTTGCTCTATCAAATTAGTTTTTTCAAAAGACAGCACTAATTTCATTTCTCTTGGTAAGAATTTCTTTTGTATAAACATCAGGGATTGAGTGGTGATTTTTAATCAATTCCATTATTTTTTCTGATAATGAGTCTTGTATAGTCAATAATGCAATATCTACGGAATTTAAGCTTGTTGCCGTACTTTTATATTCTTTGATCGTATGATTTACCAAGGTATCCAGTTCAGTGTAGAAGAAATCATCATGTATCACTCAAATATGCTGATGAATACAACGGTAAATGAGAGTATTATACTGCACAAAATACTCTTTTTCATTATCAGCAACAATATCCTGTATAAGTTCTGTATGAAGCGTTGTTAGCTGATCTGACAAATTAATGAGGATCTTGGTCTCAAGAGATGGAAAACAATCATTATTTGGTCTGTCAATCATCTTAGCATAAAATTAAAATAATTCTTCGGGGTTTTGATTCTGACATAAAAAGCTTATTTTCACAAAGATTGAATTCTATCTAATTCCTGTTGAGCATAGCCATAGCCTGGATTGAGCTCTAATACTCTCTTCAGCGATGCTTTGGCATCTTCATATCTTTCTAGTTGTGACAAGATAAGTCATTTATAATACAAACCATCTATGTTATTTGGCATTTGGATAAGTCATTTATTTACTGAAGAAAGTGCATCATCAAATAACTGCTGGTCAAACTGTGATACTCAAATAAAAATATGAGCAATATGGAAGTTTGGATTTCTTTCTAAAGCCAAATTATAGTGAGTGATTGCTTGTTTACTCTTTGAAGCATCTTTGTTGTTGAATCCTAGATCTGATAAAACAGTTCATTTGTTAAACCACGTCAAATACCATGACGGATCGATAGCAAGAGCCTTGTCATAATAGCTAATTGCTTGCGTAAGATCGCCTTTATCAGCAATACTGTTTCACTTATATACGAGAGCTTTGATATTTGATGGATCAAGTAATAAAGCTTGATCGAGAAATTCTGTCGCTCAGTCAAAATTACCCTGCAATGATTCTGCTATTCACATATTCGTCAATCCCTGTACAGAACTTGGATTAATTTCAAGTGAAGTAGCCAATGACTTCATAGCACTTGGAACGTCACCTTGCAACATTTGAGTATATCACTTTTGCGCATACCCATCTGAAAAACTAGGATCTAGCTGTATTACTTCATCAAATGTAGCTAAGGCTCCTGAGAAATTTTCAGCAATCAAATATTCAGATCATTGCTGCATCAATCACTGAACCAATTCAGCTTGGTTTGATGTTGAAGAACATCCCTGAAGGACAGACAAAGCTAGTAGTCAAATTGCTATATACTTCATGTTGAAACGAGATCTATAAAAAGACTCTTATATTTAAATAAGTCTAATTGTCAAGTCAATTCATTATCTCTCATACTTCTAAGATAAATTCTGACAAGGGTATTCAAAGATAGGCTTCACAATATCTCAAATGATCTCTACTTACTCCTTTAGCAAAGGCTTTATCTTTGATTTTTTTGTTTAATGATTTCCGTTTGAGCTCAGCTAATCCATTGGGTCTCATGAGACTATACGCATAGATAAATCATGATAACTCATCTACAGCAGCCAAATATTTTCTCACTAATGAATCTACGGGAACTCAAGTTTTCTCATAATGAGACCTAATATCATCGATGATAAGAGGATCCAAATTAATCTCTTGAGCAATCTTTTCAAACTCCCCTCCTAGATGCTCTACAGGATCTTTTCCAATGTGATCTCGATCGATATCGTGTAGCAATCATACCGTTCGTCGATATTCTTCATTTTTTCACAATTTTTTTGCAAAAGCCTTCATAATTCACGCCACTTGTTCACAATGTCTTTTCGTATCACTAAGGTATTTATCTACCAATGCGGTTACCTGATCAGTTTTAGGTAAGAGTGAATGATCAATCTCAACTGCTGAAGCATTGAGAGTATTAGCTGCATAATTCTGTAGTTCAGTCGGATTTTTAGCATTTCAAGTAGGCTTCATCAGAGGAAACATCACTACGTCTCTCAAGTTATCTTGTTGAGTCAACAAACTTAAAATCCTTTCTAATCCCATCCCAAATCCAGACTGGCACGGCATCCCATGCTCCATCGCCAAGATAAAGTCATCGTCACCACTAGTAGCTTCTTCATCTCCTTGAGCCAATGCCACTGCCTGTTCATCAAAGTTTGCTTGCTGGATCGTAGGGTCCACCAATTCACTATACGCCTTAATAATCTCCCAACCATTTACCACTACCTGAAACTGCTCTACTATATTTGGATCTTTGTCACTTGCGCGAGCTAACGGCTGCATTGTCTTTGGATAATTGTACACAAACGCTGGTCCCAGGATACTTGGTCTCAGTACTTTCTTGTACAAATAGTCGATCAAGGTCGTTACTCACTGTCCTTCCATTCACTCTCGTGAGTGTCATATTTTTTTAATTTCTTCTACGAGTCTCTTTTGATCTTCTGCATTATTCTCAAAGCCAGTAATATCCAGTCCTCCACTTGCTTTTTTTACTCATTCGATATAGTCAATTCTTTGCCAAGGCGTAGATCGATCAATTTCTTGCATCGTTCAGTCTTTTCCTTTGACGGGTAGTTTCTTCTCCAATCAAAGTTCTTGAAACAGATATTCAAATAGTTTTTCTGCAAAATTCATGTTATCTTCATAATTCCACCAAGCGGCATAATGTTCTACTTGAGTAAATTCTTGCAAATGAGAAGGATCACTTCATTCATTACGAAAGTCCTTCCCAATCTCAAACACCTTTTCATATCTCCCTACCGTCGCCATTTTCAATGCTGGTTCAAAGGCTATTCTTAGATACACATCCAGATCGAAATCATTGTGATGGGTGATAAAAGGTTTAGCTGCTGCCCCACTGGCTGAATTCCCCAAGATGCTTGTTACAATTTCTTCGAACCCTTGCTCATGATAAAATGCTCTCAAAGCTTTGTAAAACTTAGATTTGAAGAGAAATCTTTGATAGCTGTCTTCGTTCATCGTCATATCTAAGTATCTTTGTCTATAGATCTTCTCTTCATCCTTGATTCCGTGCCATTTATCTCCCAATGGACGCAATGCCTTACTCAACATCTGAAACTCATCAACAAACAGGGTCAATTCACCATGCTTAGTCACAAACAATTCTCCTTTTACACCAACAAAATCTCAAATATCTAAATATTTTTCTGCAAACTTGTAGGCCGAAACCTCAGCTCAAGCTATTTCAAGTGAATCGACTGTCTTTACTCATGTATGAAAATGACATAATCATTTCACGAAAGCAATCTGAATATCGCCTGTAGCATCTCTAATGGTTGCAAAACTCAGTTTACCCATCGTACGAAAGGTCATCATACGTCAAGCAGTGCTATAGGTCTGTGAAGCTCAGTCTTTCATCAAAAGATCTGCATCGCTCACCTTTCACTTATTACCAAGTTCAGCTAAGGTTGAAAGATTCTGTTTCTTATCATATCTGTTTGCATACGGAATCACTCCAGCATCTTTCAATTGCTGAAGCCTTTGCAAACGAGTTTCATATTCGTTGAGTTGTTCTGACATGATCATGGAAATATAAATAGCTTTAGTGTAACAAAATCTAAGCATTGTTCAAACAAAAAAGTGAGATATAAATCATATCTCACTTTAATTTCATAATAAATAATTTAATAGGCTCCTCTTAGAAAATTTTTTTTGAGGAAGTAAAGATAGGACTTTAAAGCTCCCAATAACTTCAATTCTAATAGTCTAGAATAGATAAGATTGAATTTGAAAAAAACTCCTTTGTACTTATTGCTGTGAGTCTTCAATAGCTCCTTTATAAAGCCTAGAAACACTTCATTAGAAAGTCTAAAATGATCCCAAGATTCCTTAAACGCATTAAATAATCGCTGATCTGAAGGTAGAGGCAGATATTTAACTCTTAAGTTTTCTTCAAGATAATTCTGCTTTCCTCTCATTGGTTTCACAAAGAGAATTTCTTTATTGTTTAAACCAATGATCAATTTGTTTTGTTTGCTCCTTCTGGATCCCATAAATTTTTAAATTTTGTTAAGAATGTTTATCAACAAATGTATACATACTATTTCCAACTAATCAAGTTTTTATAGCAACAAAAAAAACCGCGACTTTCGTCGCGGTTCACTCTCCTTTTGTTATATCGATTTTCTCGATACCTTTAGATTCAACTTACTTAGCTACACACATTGATACTGCAAGATCAGCACCTGTTTGTGGTAGTTCAATAGGTAAAGCAAGAGGTGTAATAACACGAGGTGGTACAACCACTGGCTCTTTCTTAAGTTCTAGAATTTGACTCACAATATCTTCTTCGATTTCTAGCTGACAAGTAGCTGAACATCCATCTCCATCGATAGTGTTCCCATCATCACAGTCTTCCCATTCTTGGTTGACTGCTGAATCTCCACATACAAGGATAATTTCCGTTAGACAAGTAGCTGAACATCCATCATTTGAAGTAATATTTCCATCATCACATTGTTCACCTACTACATTCATAAGTCCATCACCACAGAATCCTTCGATTTCACAGTTACTATTACATCCATCTCCATTATCATAATTACCATCATCACATTCTTCTCCTGCTCTCACTACTCCATCTCCACAGTAATTATTTCCTCATCCTGATCCTCAACTTGCTACGATTCACACACATTCACATACATCGTTATACGTATCGTTGTATGTTCTTGCTCTTCCGTCATCACATGAAGTTCCTTCAGCCATATCTTCAAATCCTTCGTCTACTGTTCCATTTCCGTTATTATCAACTCCATCACATACTTCTCCTGAAACTACATTCAATGGTTCTGCATCTTCATCATCTTCTGATTGGTCTCCATTATCATTTGATACTGCACTATCTACATCGTCTCCATCATCACTTGAGATTTCAACTACATTGATCAATTCTCCATTTACTCACGCATTAACCGTCGTAGTAATATCAACCGTTGTACTTGCTCCAGGAACCAATGTTCTAGTAATTGCGATAGTCGCATCATTTGATCCTAGATCAGTCCAATCTGCATCATTTAATGTCAATCCAGCTGGAAGATGATCTACGAGTTCATAGTTGTTAGCTGTGATATCACCTTGATTAGTAATCGTAATCGTAAAGGTTACTTCATCACCAGCAGATACTGTTCTAGATTGACCGTCTGCTAGATCTTTCATCAAAGCAAGGTCGTATTCGTCTTCATCTACGATATTGATCCCTGCACATACACACATTTCATTGTATACATCGTTTGCAGTATTTGCATCTCCATCATCACAAGTCATCCCAGGAGCCATATCATCAAATCATTCGTCAGTATCTCCATTTCCATTATCATCTAGTCCATTACAGATTTCTAGAAGCACAATTTCGTTATCATGATCATCTTCATCACCTCCTTCGTTACATCCATCACCAATTGCATCATTGATGATATTTCCATCGTTGTCAAAGATATTATCAGGCGTACTATCACAATCATCTCCATCATCAGCTGAGATTTCAGCAATATTTTCTATTGAAAGCCCATCGAAATTTTCATTTATTCTAAAGTTAAATCTAACCGTTTCTGATTCATCAGGTCCGACAGCAACACCTAGCTCAACATAATTTTGCTGTTCAAATGCGACTCCACCTGCGCCTCAACCGACACCTCAACCTGAAAGCTGAGAATCAGTCCCAATAAAGGTAAGTCCTTGTGGCAAATAATCAGTAATTACGATTCAACCAGCAGTAACATCACCTTGATTGAATACTGTAACATCAAAACTTATATCATCACCTGCAACAAAGTATCCTTTATCATTAGGAACTAGTGTCTTTCTCAATGCTAAATCATAATCATCTGCTAGACACGGTTTTTCTTGTTCAAGAGCTGGACATTCTGCTCCTCCATTAGCTGGTTGTACAGTAATAGTTCTTGATCTTGATCTAACGTCTGTTTCTTCATCACATACCCATGCAGTAAATGCGCTTACTTCACAATCAACTGGATCTAGTGGTGTTCCTTCACAAACACAATCTTCATTGATTGCATCATCTGTTGTAAGAGCATCTCCATCATCACATGTTGTTCCTGGTGCATTTGTCGTGTCTTCTACAATAACTACTGTTTGACTATCACCACAATTTTTACATGTAGTAGAATCATAATTTACGTTCACTACACAGCTTGTTGCTCAAGTAGGAATCGGGAATGATTCTTTGATTGTGGTAGGATTTGCTGAACAAGTTCCTCCACAGTTCTTTGTTCCTCGAACATACTTCGTCATTCCACAATCATTTCTTACCACTTCTGAATCCCCTTCACAAATTTCTGTCAGATCAATTGTTTGGTATGTCATATCGCATGTTTGACATGATCCATCTGTTTTCGTTCCATTTACTGTTAATGTTGATCCACAATCATTAGTTACTGTTTCTGAATCATTTTCACAAATAGTATTCGGGTCAATGGTCGGGAATGTATCATCACAAGATCCGCAATTAGTAGGCGCATCAAACGTTAAAGTCTTATGCGGTCCTGTTCCCTCTGGGTTTAAATATAACTTCACTGTAATTAAACCTGGAGCTGGTTGAGTTAACCAAGGTCCTGAATAGAAGTTATTTGCAGCAGTAGATTGTGGCCCTTCACCTTCACCTACCAGAGTATTAGCACTATCATACAGTTTAAAATACCAATGTCTTGTTACTTCATGAGTAAGATTTACAGTCCATTCACTACAATCACCAAATACATTACAGTAAGCCATAAGGTCATGTCAACCAGTAGCTTGCTGAGTAGCAAAGGTAGCATTCATAGAATTTGTTCCACAATTATCAATTGCTTCAGATACAGCATAAGGAGCAAGTCAATACTCATTTGCTAACGCAGTAGCAATATTATTTTTTTCAAGTTGATTATTATCTCCATGAATGACTCATAGCGCTTCTTTGTTCAAATTAGCTGTAACTGTATCATAAATTGATTGCATTGCATCAGTACATTCCATCATCTCCATATCGTGATCCATATCAGCACTTTGTGTTCCAAAACTAGCTACACCATCACATACGATAGATACGTTAGCTCCATTCACATTAGTAACCGTTACATCAATCGTCCCTTCTTCTCCACATGCAATAGGTTGATTTACATCTACTACCATATTACCATCACAAACAGCGTTTGGTGTACATTCAGCGTTAGATGAACATGAGGCTGCTTGAGCAGTAGTGAAGTCATTCTTACATTGATTTCCTGAACATCCACTATATCTACATGAGTTATTATCACTAGTTGCGTTTGAGTTATAATTTCGTGCTGCATTATCCATACATCCAGGTATTCATCCTGAAGTATGAGTTCCACAACCATTTGTTGCCCCATTACCATTATGGTCTGTTGGGCATTGCGATAAAGTTGGAGCAGTTGTTCCATCACAACATGATACTGTAGTTCATTGTGTTCCACATCCATTTGCTGCTCCATTAAAGTCTGTAGGACATTGATAGGCAGATCATACTGTACTTTGATCGCAACACACTACTTGTCAATCGGTTCAGCCTCAATCTGATGAGCCTCAATTTGTTGCACCATCACATGTATCTGATTCAATAGGTTCTTCACAAACTTCTACAGGAGTAGCTCCATTTGTTCCTACTGTACCAATAACAGATACTCATTCACAACCTGAGTTATTTTTAACGTAGAATCCAACGTTATGACGATCATCATCTTTACCATCATTTGGGTTATCAGTATTACCATATGCTCAAACTGCAACTCAAGTACAAGTAAACTGTGTGTTTGTATAACTACAATCTCAAGCAACAGGTGCAGGAGGAGATGTAGGTTCTGAGTTTACATCATTATGCATAAACGGTTGATTTGGCATAGCATCATCAATGAAACCAACTGGTTTTCATACAATAGTACCTCATTCTACAGTAAGTGAACCGGAGTATGTCAAGTCATCACAACTCGATTCATTCATGAAATCTCCATAACAGAATGAGTAATCGCTAAATGGTGCATCTAGCGGTCTACATGAGTATACCAATTTTACTTCACAAGGTCCTCACTCTACATCGTTCTTTTCTTGACAACCATTAGTTATTGGTCCTCAAGTCAACACAGGAGCATCTACATCAGTTCCTCCTGGACAAGATCTACTTGAAGGCATTACATTTGTAGCTGTTGTACAATTAGTATCTGCAACATCAGGTGACGAATAATTTATAGAATCATCACATGCAGCATTTGCATGAAATATGACTCAAGTTTCATCTTCTTCGATTCAATTTACCCATCCATTTGCAGTACACTCCCATTTATAATTTTTACCTGTCTGTATAGGTCTTCAATCAACTCCAATCGTTACAGATCAATCAGCAACATTGATTTCTGTTCAATCATTCAAAGCTTGTTGCACTTCAAAATCAGCAGCCTGATTTCCTTGGAAATAATTTAGACCAAGTCCTCACAACACTGCTAGTGCTAATAAGGTAAGAAGTTTACCAGCAATTCCTCCCTTCTTATTAGGAGTCTTGTTAGCACCATTAGCACAAGTTCAATCTACACAGTGCATTTCATGCTCTTGTGAGTTTGTATGAACATTGTGTTCAACGCGTACACCATCCTTGGTGTATTCGTTATTACTGTTTCGTTCATTGTTTGTGTTTTTCATTTGTGTTTAATATGTAATAAAAAATATTTTACATACTAACATTCTAAACATCTCAATCAATTCTGTCAAATTTTACGTGACTTTTTTTGGGTCAAAAAAGACTCATTGGATCTGAGACCCTCATCTTAGCGTTTTATTTGCATAAGATTTACGTTAAAAAAATCCCCTTGATTGAACAAAGGGATAAGAATCGTAACTAAGAATATATATTTTATATTCCTGTTTGTGGCAATATTGATGGCAACTCTAAGCTCTGATTTGTAAGATCGACTGAACTAACTTCAAAGGTAGATATTGATTGTCGAGCGATGATATTTCTAATAATTGCTTGTTCCTCTGGAGAGTAACAAGTAGATACACAGCCTCAGTCTGGATCCGTACACGATCACACGCGTTTATACACTGAACAAGTAATATCCTCACCTAGTATACTTAATACAAGTGGGCTAAGGTCTTGAGAGCCGCTCTCTTGTGTTAGCAGAAATCATAAAATACCAAGAATCAACGCTAATACAGCAACAAAGATAAATGATTTCATGTGAGTAGATAACAGAATAAAGAGCAACAAAGTAACTAAAGTATAATCACATAATGCAAGTATGTCAAATTTTGCTCTAGAAAATCTCTAATAAATTAAATAAATATCAGTAAGGTTCCATTATTGTACTTTTGATTAGATCCATGAAGCTTATCAGTAAAAATAAACGTATTTGATTTGACTACGAAATAACAGACACCCTTGAGGTCTGAATAGTTTTACGTGGTTGCGAAGTAAAGTCATTGAGATCTTGAAAGATAAATATAAAGGATGCTGCTGCGCTTATTCATGATTGAGAGCTATGGATACACAACATCGATATTCCCTTATACGACAAAACTAATCCTCACAATGTTCCAGGATACGAAGCGAAAGGAAAAAGAAAGTGACTCATCAAAAAAAATGAGCTAGGAAAACTCTCTTCAAATATGGATAAATCATGAGCAAGACTCTTGGTCCTAGAGATGTATTTTACCAGCAAGCAGCTGGTGAAAGTAAAGCTTTGATTAGGAAAACGTAAAAAGAAAGTAGAAAAGCGTTCCGCTATCAAAGAAAGAGAAACCAAAAGACAAATGGATAAGGCGATGAGACAGTACTAAGTAAATAATTGAAAGTGGATGATTGAAAATTAGACAGTTAGCTTAATTGCCTTTCCATCAATATCAATAAACTCAAGAGTGCTTGCGGTGAGCTGCATGGGTGTTTCTGATTCTGTTCCATATAGATAGTCTCATACGATAGGAAGACCATACTTACTCAAGTGATATCTGATCTGATGCGTACGTCCAGTAAGAATTTCTAAGGAAAGAGTAACTTGATCATCTTTTTTTTCAAATGTTAAGATTTTGGTAATACCAAATTTGATAATTGCATGCGGTACTTTTGGTAACACATCCTCTTGTATATAATAAGGTGTGTTATTTTGTATCTGCACAAGAAAATCTTCTCCCTTAGGAGTAAGGACTGAAGTCGCAGTATAGTATTTCTTTAGAGATACCCTCTCTTTTTTTTCAATAGTCTCACATTGAGATTTTTGCTGAAACAATTCCTTAAAATAAGCTAATCAGGATTCTGTTTTTGCGACAAGCATCAACCCATCAGTATCTTTATCAAGTCTATGAATAAGACCAGCGCGGATAAAATTACCACTTGAAGGCATTACTCCATCTCCTTCACGAGTCTTCATATATCGGTACAGTCCTCATACCACACTAGGATGAGTGACATCTCGAACACTATTGGGATGACTCAACACTCATTTGGGTTTATAGATGACCATATAGTCTTTCTTTTCCAATCTTATATCTAGATCTCGCGCTGGGCATTCTTCTAAGATGCCTCCATCGATAAATCTTTCAAGATTATCTATCAATACCTCATCTCCATCCTTCAGCTTGTAAGACTTCTTTAGCACTCTCTCATTACTCTTGATCGCTCATCTTTCAAACAAATGTGAAAAAAAACTTCTCGAGTAAGGAAGCTCTTGAGAAAGTCGTTTATCAATTCTGACTCAAGGTCAACTATAGACTAACTTTTTCATACGACAACTATACTCACTTCAAGCATAAAAAAAAGCTAGCTTTGACAAACAAAACTAGCTCCATAGCATCTTACTTCAGCAAATAATCAATATATCCTTCTTTGATTTCATTAATCTTCTCATCATCACTAGGATTTACTCACTCAAACACTTGCTCAACATATCCTCTGATCATCAACTCTTCTGCCTCTGCCTTACTTAGACCCTTAGATCTCATATAAAACATTTTGATTGGATCAAGTTTTGTAATCCTACACCCATGAGATGCAGACACATCAGAACTACGGACATCTAGCATAGGTAAAGCCTTAATTTTGATGTTTTCACCTAGGATGATATTTTCTTCTAGGAGATGTCAGGCAATCTTTGAAACTCCTTCATGAAGGTCAACACCACCATCAACTGTTGTTTCTGATCCATTTTGCAAAAATGACACAAGATGCAGGTCTGCGTGTGCTTTATTATGCATCAAGTGCGCATGAGCTTTGAGGTTAAGCTTGGAGTCGTCCTTCGCCAATATGAGAGCTTTGATGACGATTTCCGAACCTTCTCAAGCGGATTCTACGCGCAAATCAAGAGTCACCTCCTCCTTCATAATCAAAAGGTAGGTGAGCTTAGCTCAAGCACCAACTTGTATTGTTTTTTTTCAATTACCATGCCAAAATTGATCAATCATAATGATTGACTCTTGATCTGGAACTTTTACTTGATCAAAGGTATTTTCTTGTATTTTCATTGTGCTGTATTGCTAATAAAACTATCGAGAATCGACACTTGTTGATTCTTGTGTATGGCGGATGCTATCTCAGTTCTCCACCAACTCACTTCACATTTTCTACTACTTTTTCCATAATACTGTTGATTTGTTCAGTTTTCAATTCTTCTTCTCACTTTATTTTCAGTCTCAAGGCTATGCTTTTCTTTCCTTCTGGAAGATGTTCTCCTTCATACAGATCAAATACTTGCGCTCACTGCACTTCCTTGATTTTATTTACAGCTCAGCTCACCAAGCCAAATGCTGTAGCTTTATCCACGACAAAATTAATATCTCTTGAGATGATTTGATCTTGCAAAGTCTCGTATGTACTCATTCATCTACTTGTTTTCTTCTGAGAAGTAGCTATTTCTTGAAGTTTGGAGAGATTTAGTTGACCAAAGACCACCTTCATTCCTTCTGGAAGCTTAAGTGATTCTCATACATAACTATGAAGGCACACCAGAGATCCTATTTCTTGCTTATTTAAGTGAATACTTGCTTGTTGTAGTGGATGAAATTGAGATTTATTTGTTTGAGTATACTCTAGTCTTCACTTAGCACCAATACTTTGTAACAGTTCATCAATTACTGATTTTGCCTGAAGATAAGAAGAATCTACATCATTCTGAGCTTTTGATTGTGTGATTGCAAATGAAATTCTTTGTTCTTCCAGTATCTCATTATTATTTGCAAACCACACGCTTCAGATATCCATTATTTTCATCTTAGGGAAAAAGGGAGCATTTTTTTGAATGACTTCAAGCATTCATCCAATCATACTTGGTCTTAAGTGGGTTCGGTCAGGGTTTAGAGAGTTTTCCATTTCTACCAATCAAGACTCATCAATATCAAAAAGTTCTCTTCGTTTTTTATGAATCCATGGATACGTTTCCACTTGGTCAAATCCAAGACGATCAATCATCAATCCTTCCAACACTCTGCGGGTCTTTACTTGCGGAACAAAAGACTTAAAGCCCGTGACATCAGTATATGCTTCAGCCTGAATATTTTCAAATCCCTGGATTCTGATTATTTCTTCCACTATACATGCTTGAGTCTCAATATCATCAATCGATCTCCATGAAGGAACAACAATTTGTGTTTCGTTCACTCCAAATCATAATCACTGAAGTATTTTTGTTCATTCTTGAGTGACTGGGGATCCGATCATCTTTGAAATTCCTTCTCGAGAAATATCAATCTTTTGGAGATCACGGGTGTAGTTTTCGTGAAACCAAGTTGTAGCTCATTCAAACTTACAATGTAACTCTGAATCAGACGAAACTCAAATTTCTTTAGATTCAATTCATAGCATCTCCAAAAATAGACTCATACACTGCTCAGTCCACACAGGATTGATGGTTTTTTCAAATCTAATCTCAGCATCGGTCCTCAATCCAAGTCTTGTACCTGTCTTTCTTACCTGAATAGGATCAAAGTTTGCTATCTCTACGAGGATATTCTTTGTCTTTTCATCAATACCTGAAGTATTTGATCAAATGACTCATGCCAATGCGCAAATTTTTTCATTATCTGCGATCACAATATCATCTGGAGTAAGTTCGTGTTCTTTATCAAACAGATCTACGAAACGCTCTCAGTTTTTAGCTTGTCTAATAATGAGTCATCAAACAATCTTATCAGCATCAAAAAAGTGAACGGGTTGCCCAGTACTATACATAAATATATTTGAAAAATCGACTCGGTTTGATCTGGTTTGTAATCCTAGATCAAGCATCGTTAGTCTCGTTTGCAAGGGAGAAGGAAGTACTTCGATTCAGCTTAGGAGTATAGTTCCATAGTTTAGTACCTTATCTGACTCGATTATTACTCAGATATCATGAGCTGAAGCCATAAAAGCATCTGGTTCAAGACCTTTTTTACGGATCGATGTAAGCAACGAAGTCTCTTTATTTCACTGTATCATTACACCCAATTCTATAGCTAGACCTGCATGACCAAACATATCTGGTCTATGAGTAATCGTCTTATTTTCTATATCCATCGTTCGTGATTCCATCCATGGGAAAAGCTCTTTGATGGGTTTTCAAAGATCTCCCTTGCTCAAGGCAGCCATATCCCATTCAGTCTCTATCGTTCATTTTGCAGTGTTTGCAGCATCATCTGTAGACTGAAGTGACCAAATTCGTTTATTCTCCAAGTCTTCTTGGATTCATAGTTCAGCCTTAGAGCAGATCATTCCATTTGAGTCTTCACCTCTTAGCTTGCGGGGTTCTATAGTAAGATCAATTGATGGTAGATAACAGCCTGGCAAGGCAACAACAACAAAAATACCGGCTCTTACGTTGGTCGCTCAGCAACAAATCTGATACTCTCCATTCGATCAGCAATCTACTTGGCAGACCGTAAGTTTTTCTGCGTCAGGATGATCCTTGGTAGATGTCACATATCACAAAACGATCTTATCAGAAAGACCTCTTTTGCTTACTTCTTCAACTTCACAGACTTTGTGGGTCAAAAGCATTCATACTTCATCTGGATCTTGATCGACACTAACCAAAAGATCAAGGATTGATTTGCTATAATACATAGGTGAAAGAGAAAATTCAAAAAATGATGTGCTTAGTCATTCACTCGGTGAGATAGAGTACCTAACGAGAAAAATACGTACTTTCTTATTCATATCAATGTGGCTTTGAAATGCAATTTACAGATTTATTTATATGCATTACTTTAGCTTACTCATAGCACATCAAATACCTTTTTTTCCTTATCTATATATTCGTATAATTTCGCAGGCCTATGATTTACGTTAGATTGTAGTTCTCAAGTTTCTCTGATCATATGAAGCGAATGGATTTTTTTTCTAAAGTTTCTGACATCAAAAGTATCATTCATAACGATTTCATACACATCTTGGAGTTCACGCAATGAAAATGAATCCTTGAGAAAATACTGTGCCAGATTGGTATATTCCAGCTTGTACTGAAGCCTTTGTAACGCGTATTCTAAAACAGCATTGTGATCAAATGCGAGTTTTGGTAGTTTCTTGACGGGGAAAAACTGAACAGAGGGCGCTTCATCAGAGACTTTAGGCTTAATATTATCACGATGCACCAATGCCATATAGATCGTAGAGACTACTCTAGCTCTTGGATCCCTATCTGTTGCAGAGAAAGTGTATAATTGCTCAAGATACAGATGCTTGAGTTGTGTTTTTCTTTCTAGAGCGCTATAAGCAGACTGCTTAAGCGTCATATCATCTTCTACAAATCATCAAGGCAATGCCCACGATCATTTACTTGGATTCTTGATTCTCTCTACCAACAATACCAAAAGCTCTCATTTGTAAATCGAAAATACAACATTGTCTACGGCGAGAAATATTTCTTGCTTGATAAAATCTAGAACCATTTGCTTGATGTATTAAATACATATAGTATAGCGATTACTTTGAAAAATACAATTCTTAAGGCAGCTCTGAAATAGCCTATATTTTAAGAAATATTTACATTTCATGAACATAAGCAAAAAATGAATTGGCTTATTTAAGGTTCCTTAAGCTAGAATAAATTCAAAATAAGTACTATGGAGGTTTCTTTAATCATTACTCCTAAATAAGACCGACTTTTTTCTGAGATTTGTAGTGACCAAACAGATTGGGACCCGCATAAGTAGTGCTTTTTCAGAAAGTATTTATCTCTAAATATTCTGAGACAAATCTCAGTACTGACATCGGATTAAGGCTCAGTCACTTTGCTTTAGCAAATTTCTTGAATAGCATTGCAATTTTCATCGTAA
>CALGNI010000098.1 GCA_937958645.1 Candidatus Absconditabacterales bacterium | reverse complement strand
TAAGGAAGCTCTGAAATAGCTTATATTTTAAGAAATAATTGCATTTCATGAACATGAGCAAAAAATGAATTGGCTTATTTCGAAGAAAGAATACCAAGAAGCTTGCTTCGACGGTATTCATTTAAGCTTCCTCGAGGAACCGTGAAAAATGAAATAATCGAAAATAATAAAAATTCTTTTCAATTCTTTAATTTTTCAGAGGTTCCTAAATCAATTTATACGAAAATGATTCGCAAAAAATTCGACAAAAAATTCGCCCGACAATGACGCTATCACGACCGTATCATTCGCAATCATGACGAACATCGTCGTATTCAATGGTATATCAGGAATAACCCCAGGAATCGGGGGAAATAATGATGACGTATGAAAACAGGACGTATAAAAAATTACGTCCCTATGACATCAAAAATTACGTTCCTACTAGTGCTTCATATTTTATGTCAAATCACTACCCTATACCCCATGAAAACAATTACCATAAATGATGCCTCTTGTGACCAGAGGTTTGATAGATTTTTGAGAAAATATTTCAAACATACTCCCGAGATTAAATTGGGAGATATTTTTTCATGGATCAGAAAAGGAAGCATTAAGGTCAATGATAAGAAGAAAAAACAAGATTATAGACTCAAAATCGGTGATGTGGTTACCTGGGATGAAAGCATCTCTACCGAAAAAAAGGCCTGACAGGTACTTAAGAAGAAGGAAAAAAAGCTCTTAGATATCGAACTTAGCACACTTCAAGACATGCTGCTGCATGAAGATGAAAACTTCTTGATCCGAAACAAACCCGCAAATACTCTGATTCACCCTGGAGATAAACATACCACCGACGTTACCCTTCATGATATGATGGTGAGCTATCTGAGACAAACGAAACAACGAAACGCAAATGACACCTATAGTCCTTCATTTTGCTATAGGCTTGATAAAGACACTTCTGGAGTGGTCATTTCAGCGAAAACCTACGCTGCACTTCAGTACCTAAACGAAGCAATTAGAGAAAGAAAAACTAACAAAGGGTATACTGCCATATTGGTCTGAGATCTTGGGGATATCTTTCATGGTAAATATCCACACAAGCTCGCGTATACCAAAGTTGAATGACAAAGAATCTCAGTCAAAGCTCCTTTGTTCGTGTGATATAATCGTAGTACTTGAAGATCCCAATGCTTCGTCAACAAAGAAAAATGAAAAGAATCCAGGTCAGACTTTAGTCTCGTAAAAAGCGTTACTCACCCTACTCTAGGGAGAATATCTCTGGTCAAAATCAAACTATATACCTGAAGAATGCATCAAATAAGGGTCCATGCAGCGCACATTTGATTTCCTGTTTTATGAGATCTCACCTATGGGATCCCTGCAGTAAATCGTGTCGCGAGTAAACAGTGAATCACGAGACAATTGTTGCACGCGTCCTCATATTGATTTTTTGATCAATTTGTAGATAGTGAGAGAAAGTATACGGCACCTTTGCCAGCAGAATTTAACGAGCTATTTTCCTACCTTTAGAGCTATGACGAGTTCCTCCAATATCCTTAAACAGTCGATGATTGAACTTGGTGATCACACCAAGCTCATTAGACTTGCTACGGTTACGACATTTATTCATTCTCTGTTGTTCATCATCTATATGGTGTATCTTTTGTATAACATCAGTCAAAAAAATAATAGCAACTCAGGTATATGGGATTTGGTGGGGGAATATGTAGATATTGTCGCCCCTACCACTGAGATACTCGTAATCTTGGTCATCATATGAATTGTTTTACTCATCGGATATACACTCCTTCCTCCTATCTGAGATGCTTCGATGATTTATTATCTAGAAAGTGAAAAGAAAAGTTGATCAGCATCTTTATGAAAATGAATCACCAAATTTTTCCCTATGTTTGAATTTAATGCCACGATGACGATGTTCAATTTTCTTACGATAGGGATTGCGATCTCTAGACTATATATGATGGATATCTTCAACGGGCTTACTATCACCCTCATTGTGTTATGGCTCATATTTGCAATCATTGCAATGATTCTCCTTCCGTATACGAAATTTTTCATCACTATTGATGACATTCCATACTTCAAAGCTATGAAAAAAAGCGCATGACTAGCCATATTTAATATGTGAATCACACTCAAGTTTATCGTCATCAATATCTTGCTGTATCTAAGATTTATCGTAAATATCTTCATCGTTGTTGGTATTCCATTACTCCTGCTACGAGGAGCAAGCACGTTAGAGATCGCAGAAAATCCTTTCTTCAATACAGCAGTTATCATTATCATCATTGCTTTAGTCGCCCTTACTGCCTATATCAATGGAATAATCGAAGCATTTTTTATTACCTATTGGTGGAAGGTCTTTAAGAAAATCACTACGCAAGAGCAAATTTTATCAATTGAATAATGATTACCGTCGAAGCAAGCTTCTTGGCAATCTTTCTTCGAAAAATTTTTGACTTAAAAAAAGCGAACCTATAAAATAGGTTCGCAAAGAAAGGTCATCGTTCTTTTGTTTAGATCGATAAAGGACATCTGTCAATAGCCGATTCCTTCAAACTAACTGGACTGTTTCGTGCACCTAAAGGTAAGGTTATTTCTTCAATGTGCTTTAGTGCAGTTTTTGTCTGTAGTCTCTCTGAAATCTTTTCTCCTTTTTCGTTTTTTGTAAGCTTATTCCTGGCCATAATAATAAGTTTTTTGTTTTAAGAATTTATTTTGATATCCACTAGTACTCACTTAGATAAAAAATTCCAGAGAAAATTGCCAACGTGTGTTTAATGCAATTTGTCAATACAAACCTCACCACTCCCCTTCTGTCTGATTTAAAGATACATACTATATTAGTAGAAATAGCTTTCTATTTTCTATTTTCTATTTTTTACTTTTTACTTTTTACTTTGCACCTCCTCGCCTGCTCATACGAAAATATCTGACCTTTTGCCAATCAGACTCTGTTGGTGAGATTTTTGGGATGATCGCATTTGATCCAAGCACCGATCGGGAGTGGTAAAAGTTTTTTATTTTTTGATGGACCTTTGTTTGCCTTGTATAAACATCGTGGGAGACCCATGCTCAACAAACAATCCAAAAAGTGAATCGTTCAAGTATTGTTCGAGCTGGAAGGAAAAATCCGATGTATCGAAAGATCACTGAGTCCAACGACCAAATGAGGAGAAAGCGTTAAAACTAAACTCCGAGAAATCTCAGGTTCTCTCTTAGCTTTCGAAGAAAAGTCTAAAGATGAAGTCATAGAAAAAGATGCCAAACACATCACTGAACTTATAGGAAAAACGCAGCTTACACTCATAGAATTTAGCAACTCAAAAGAAGCGGATCAATCAATTAATGATCTTCTTCCTCCCAAGGAAGTACTCATGAATACCAATATCTTGATGCAAGAATCAACCAATGTCTTCGAGCTGGCACCTGCAGAAAGAGTGCAAGTATTTAAACATCTGTTTGGCCTCCTGGGAATCGATGAAGCAAAGGAAACCATCAATGATCATAGAAAAGAACTGCAAACCATGATCAAAGTAAAATCTGATACCCAACACCATAGTCAAAAACTTCAAACCGCATTACAACAAATATCGCGCATCTGAGATTCTCTAGGATCAAGCTTGCAAGCTGAAGGTCTAGAAGAGATCTTTAAGGAACGAGAAGCAAAGAACAAGACCTGATTTTATGAGGATTTTCATCTAGTACAGAATCTAGAGCAGATTGATAATTTTAGCTTTACTGAGAAAGATCGATCTCGAAGTCTGAGCATAAAAGATAATCTCCAAGCATCAATCCAATCTCTCACTAAGGTGCAAGGGCAAGAAGAGGAACGTAAAAAACAAAAAGAGCGCCTAGAAGATGAACTCAGAAAAACGCAAACCTCTGCCTTTTCTCTCTCCAATCAAATCCAAGGAATAATGAATCAACTGAAGGATTCAGGAAACGATGAACTCAAAGTCTTAGAAGAAAAACAAAAAATCCTTCAAGCAAGCCTCACAGATCATGAAAAACAGATTCCACGAGAGATAATTAAAGCCTGAGGTTGAAGCATTACTCTGAGTTCCCAGATAACAGGATTTGTTCAAGAACTTCTTAGTACATGAGCTCAACTCAAAGAAAAAAGTACATCAACTCAATCTCAACTCAAACATATCAGCGATACTCTTTCAGATCATGAATCTCGTCGTACGCAATTAGCAGAACAAAAAAAACAACTTACCGCTGCTCATGAAAAACAGAATTTTTTCAAATGTGATAAAATTGATGATGCCTGCCCTTATGTGCAAGTGATTAACAAAAATGCCTCATGAGCGCTAGATCTTCAGATACAGACACTCCATAAACAAGAAAAAGAACTTGAAGAAAAAACAAAAATCATTGAATCTCAAACCCCGGAACTGCAAAAAGAATTCGATGTCATACAACAAGAAATACTCACCTTAAAAACATTCCTTACTAAGCTTGATCGAAAAAACTTGCAAAATTTGTGAAAGAATATGGATAAAATTCTTCAACAAGAACAAACCATAAACAAAGAAATGCAGCTGTTACAAGCAAAAAAACAGCAAATACACGATCTTGAAAAACAACATATTTCTCTCACCACTCAAAAACAGAACCTTGAAAGTCGTGCCGAACAAATCACTAAAGAACTCTGATCATGAGAAAAAACATCAGATCAAGCACCAAAAGATATTTCAACATCACTTCAACATCATGAACGTTCCTTATCTCAAATAGAAGAATTTATTACGCTCAATACGCAGCTGGAGTCTCTAAGTAAAGAAGCAAAACTTCATCAAAAAGAAGTAAAACAACTTAATGAAAAGCTCACCATCACCAAAGAGCTCTATCAGATTTTCTCTAAAGAGCTGATGATCGTTGTTCTTCAGGACTTTCTCCCTTCATTGCAAGAAGTGATTAACTCATATCTGAGTCAAATCGTTGAGTACGAAGTGCGCTTTATGACTCCCGAAGAAGAATGAAGCCAATTAGAACTTGATATTCAAATCGTAGACGAAAAAGGAAGCAGGTCAGTCAAATCCCTTTCTTGAGGGCAAAAAACTATTCTCAAGCTCGTCTGGATGCTTAGCGTATCAAGTTTATTTAGAAGTTCCTTCTTGTTGTTGGATGAAACGATCAACAACTTAGATAGTGAAACTATTGCTCAAGTAGCAGATGTTTTAGAAGAATTTGTTCGCTCACAAGCCCTGAGCTTCTATGTAGTTACCCACTCTCCTCAGATCCAACAGATGAGTATTTGGGATACTATTATAGAAATATAATTGTCAATATATAAGTGACTCTTTTGCAGGTTTGTGGCCTATAATACCACTTGTTTTGTTGCAAAAACAAGTGAAATTCGTATCTAAAAAGAGATGCATTTTGTTTAAGGAGCCTCTGAAAAATTAAAGAATTGAAAAGAATTTTAATTATTTTCGATTATTTCATTTTTC
>CALGNI010000097.1 GCA_937958645.1 Candidatus Absconditabacterales bacterium | reverse complement strand
ACATTCACAAGTATCTGGGTCATAAGAATCATTGGTGCAGGCATTAGCGTCTCCACAGATCGGAGGCGTATCATTGATTACCCAAGCACAGTTTTCAAACACTGGAGTCTCATCACATTCATGAGCAGGCGTAATAGCTGGATCTTGAGTAGCATCAATCAAACTATATTCACATCATCAAGTTCAATTTCCATCTTCTACGCATGCTTGTGAATAACACACCGCATTAGCTGGATCTCCTGGAGGAGTATCGCAGGCGGGAGCATTTTCGGCAGGCAAACACACTCCTGGGTCACAGGTCTCTTCACCATTACAGTAGTTTCCGTCTTGGCATGATTCTGGCGAGATTTCGTCTCATGGACAATAAATAACTGGTGCATGATCTCCAAATGGTCAAGTATTAGTTACTGTATATCAAGGAACTACAGTATATGTATCATATGAAAATGAAGTAAAAGATGATACTGAAGGTCATGAGTTTCCTTGATAATAAATCACAGGACCACATGGCGTTTGCACTTCTTCACGAGTAGCTCAAATAGCATATGAAATAATATCAATATCGACATCTCAACCTTCGAATGAAAAGATCGTTGAATCAGCAAATCAAGAAGTATTAGATCAGACTATATCCATATAAATTCATCAGTTACCACTAGGATTAGGCTCAAAAGTTGCGATTCATAATGCATTTAGTTTATTGATTACTGCGTTAATATATTCAGCATCGCTTGCATATGATCATGCATTAACATCATCAAAGGTAATTGATGATCATCATGTCTCAAATGTAATAGAATTGATTTTATTGTTAAGTCAAAATTCACCATTATATCAGATTGTAACGTCATATATCGCTAGGCGAGTCTCTTGTTTATTTTCATAAATAGAAGTTGATCAATCATCGCAAGTTTCTATGGTTTCAAATTCTATATCAAATTCATAACTAACTGATGATGAGAAATTTCCGTATGAAAAACTTGTATAGGCTCACTCGATTCAAGTAACTGGATCTTTAGCTATTAGCTCATAAGTACAACCTTCACTCACATACTCACAACTCATCTCATACCCTCAACTTCAATCGGCAACACAGGTGTTTTCCTGACATTCCTGCCCAGGGTCAGTACAGGCATCACCTGCACCATCAGCAGTACCATCGGGTGTAGCTACATCACAGTCATTATCTAAACCATCGCAAAGTTCTGTATTTCCTGGATAGACATCTGGATTATCGTCATCGCAATCTTCGCATGAATTGTATGAATCGTTATCATTATCATTGGTTTCACACACATACTCGCCAGTTTCCTCATTACAAACTTCTTCTGCGCAAGTATCGCATGAAATAGAAATCTTAGGTACGCATTCTGCTACTCAGTCTGGATTGCATACTTTCTCTTCGCATGGATCACAGTTTAGCTGTTCATATCAATCGCAGCTTGGTTCAGCACAATTTTCAACTTCAGTGTAAGAACATACACCATTTCATCATAAACCTGATGCTGGAAATCAATTTGGAACATTTCCTCCCTCAAAAGGGAAGGTAGTATCACAACTAGCAGTGAAACATTGTACTGGATCGCAATCCAAATCATTTGTACATCCTTCAAAAGGAACTACACAAGTTCATACATCATTACATACTCAATCTCCAAAAGAGTTTCTACACGTAGCTCACTGCTGTGCAAATGAGTATTCGCATACTGCTTTTTCATCGTCATGATATGTACTTTCTCCCTCGATTGTACATGAAGGCTCTCATGGAATAACGCATCATCAAGAAGCATCAATATAATCATTATCACCACAACTATAAATAAATGGCTCTCAAGGTCAGTAGATCGTCACATTACTTTCTACGCAAACATTAGATGCTCCTGATCAATGACGTTCACATGCAACTCAAGATGAATAGACAGTATCAGAGTCTTGACAATATGATATTGCTGCTACACATATATTACTACATGGTCCAAATGACGATCATGAATCCCATCGATAATTACAAAAATCTCACACATTAGATGAATGAGCATCTGGACAATCAGCTGCTGAAGTTCACACTACCACTGCACTTGACGGTGGTCCATAAGAAAACTGCCCATATACTCCACTCCCCAACAAAAACAAAGTACCTAAGACAGCAAGAAATACCGACTTACACAGTCCTTTCTTTGCCTGTATGAAAAATAGAGCCTCTCTCATGATCTAGCAAGATATAAAATTCAGTAAATAAATTATACATCTTTTTCATGATTATGTCAAATTTTGAGGGGTGAATATTGGTGAAATCGAGTGTATGAAAATATTGACTTATTAAAATTTATAATAATAAAACTATTTTATCCAATATGTCAAAAGGGGTTGATTTATGGGGTTCTGTGAGTATAAAATAAAGACAGGTATTTATAAACAAACGAAGTTCATTAATAGTTCAAAGAAACTACAACGACTTCATTTTTCTTAAACAAAAAAATTAAATTTCAAAGATATGAAAAAAATTATAACATTTGCCCTACTGCTCATTTTTTTATGTTTTGTGACACAAGGGTTTAGCCAAACAGATACTACAAGTACTAAGAACTTTGATTGGGAGGGATACATGATCGACAATCCACCCAGTGGGGAGATTATTCACTGTGAAAATACTGAGACACAAGTAAATAAGCCTCCGGTAGATACAAGATCATCACTACCAGTGAGATTGCATCTTTTCAATATAGAATTTGAACTTACTCTCTCAAAGAACGATGGTACAATATTCTACACAGATACCATACAGGGAACCATCAATCGATGGATACCAATTGAAGACCCATCTATAGATGAATGCACCGTGACTATCAAAGACCTAGAATGGGAACTGGAAACATCATGGAAATGGAAGAAAGACAAGAAGAACAAATGGACACAAAAACATTAACCGATTAAAATTAATTACAAACAATATCTCTCATGAGATAAAAAAAACGAATAGTTATGAAGAACTTAAATTTAATTATGAAAAGCTTACTTTCCATAATCCTTATTAGTTTTAGTACTTTTGGGTTTGGTCAAGACTTCGATTACCGAGCATATCTGCAAAATAATCAGACTGAAAATCAAGTTGAGTTTTGTAGTCACCAAGCTAAAGTTTCAGCACAATCAGCAAAAAATTCGAGAAAGAACTACGAAAATTTCATTCAAAGTCCAGTAAGAAGTTCCTCCCAAGAAGATATTGGCGTATTTTTTTACCAAAATGCACCTGGAGATGGAGCTACACTTTCTTCGGACTTGAGTTTCTTGCAATATACAGCAAATGAACTTTGGAAAAAGACTGGCAATTCTCCATCACTTGATGGTTATACAGAAGATTGTGTTAGAATGTTGAAATTTCATGAACCTAAAAACTATGTTAATGGAGTTCCGGAAAATTTATCAGAGACACAGCTTTTAGCAATAGTAAATCCAAATGCGAATGCGAATGCAAATCCACAAAACACAGTGGTAAGAAACGATATAGCTTCAGAAGCAAGCAATGGAAATGACGTACGTATTGCTACAGTTGTCCTTTCATCTGAGAATTATGGAATTAAATCTGGACATTTAGTAGTTTGTGATCAAAATGGAGATTTAATCTACCTAATCATCCTTAAATCACCAAAGATAAATGGAGATGAGTTAGATGATGCACAAAAAATCGAAATGATGGAAGCATTTCTTCATGAATTAGTACATATAATGGATGGAAGGCATCAAGATAGTGGAAACGGCACACCGTTTAATCAAACTAATTGGTGTGATGGAGCAACTGGTTTTGCCTACCTAATTAATCAAGGCAGCCAAGTAGAATGCGCTAGTTTAATGTTTTCAAATCCTCTATCAAATTCATTAGAAAATTTTATTGCTAAGTTTAATACATTAGTTTCCATTTCAAACGATGAAGTAGTTATGCCAAATCTAATCTTAAGTGAATTGTTTCCTAGTGAGCCATGTAATACTCAGCAGACGTTTACTTTATACAGAGATAATGACGAGGATGGATATCCTGATGAAAGTCAATCGATTACTTCATTACTCACTACTGAAGGAGAGTTTATCTTAGAACGATCTGACAATCTTTTTGATTGCAACGATAATGATGCAGACATCAATCCTAATGCTTCCGAGATTTGTGACGGCATTGATAATAACTGCAACAACGTTACTGACGAAGGCGTTCTAAACGTATTCTATGTTGACGTTGATGGTGATAAGTTTATCGCTGCTAGTGCAACTTTTATCGAAGACTGTTCTGTATTTCTTGATGGGTACGTCCTTGAATCTGAGATCAAACTAGGTAATGACTGCAACGATAATGATGCAGCTATTAATCCAGAAGCTGAAGACAGCAATTGTGATGGTATCGATGATAACTGTGACGGTTCTAATGATGAAGATTCGCCTACCAACATCTTTCTAATTGACTTTGATGGTGATGGTTTCGCTGACCCTGACCCTGATAAATCTATCGTTTCGTGTCGCTCTACTGAAAGTGGATACATTATCGAAACTCCCGACATGAAATATGATTGCGATGACACTGATTTCAATATCAATCCAAGCGCTGAAGACATTGGTGGTGATGGTATTGACTCAAACTGCGATGGAGTAGATGGCAGTGTTTCTACGAGTTCGGTAGGACTCAATCAAGCTACTACCGACATCTATCCAAATCCTACTCAAGGAGTCACTGCAGTAACTTCAAGCAAAACGATAAACAAAATTGTTTTGTATGATACTACGGGTAGAATGCTAAAAGTATTCTTTCCTACACAAAAAAACACTAGCATAGATCTCCAGGAGTTTACTCCTGGGATATATCTAGTAAGAATACTGCACGAAGATTCTGAGTCAAATAGAATGCTCAGTAAATTTTAAGTGAATAAATTCTATAATTTTATGTAAATGACGGTGATTAATTCACCGTCATTTTTTTATATTGACACGCATTCAATGGCAGTTGGTGGGTATATATATACTCAACAACTATCCACAAACGGTCCACTAACGCATTCCCAAGAATATTCCCATGGATATACATTATAATTTGTTGCAATATTAATTGCCTCATTGACAGTACAGAGATCAAATTCAGATGGATTAAATACTAAATAACTTCATCAACTAACATTTCAACATGCAGTTGGAGTCGTATTTTCATCATCCTCAAAAATACATTCTATTGGAGATTCAGTCAAACTACAAATTATAGTATCAATTTCGTCCTCGTTCGATATTCATAGATCATTTAACGTTAATCATCATGCAGTATTGTTGGTGATACTGTTTGCACTTCAGTCATCATACGTCACATCAAAGGTGAACGTTTGTCATGGAGCTGGGTTTGCTGTAGTATTACACTGAAACCAAAGATCAAAGCCAGATCAATTTGGGTCAGTAGTGTACACTACATCTCAATCACAATGCGCTATCTCATAACAACTTCCATCAAAAGGATCTCCCGGTAAATACCCGGCTGCACATTCACAAGTCGCTGTACAGTTATCAGCTGGATCTGATGAATCACATTGTTCAGTACTTAACGGCTCTGTGGTTGGATCATCTCGAGTTCCATCTCCACAATGGTGATTGATGGCGCTACAAGATTCTGATCCTCAAGGACAATCTCGAGTCCATACGGTTCATAACAATGACGCAGTAGGAATAGTTCCATCAGAACAAAAATCTCAGTCATCTATAGAGGCAACTGATGAGTAGTATTCATATCAATCTGACTGTCAACATACCTGTACACAAAATCATTCAGACCCTATATATCATTCTTCACACTCACAAGTAGCTGTGCAATTATCTGATCAGTCACATTCTTCAGCGCTTCATAGAAAGGCAGGATCCGCTGGATCA
>CALGNI010000096.1 GCA_937958645.1 Candidatus Absconditabacterales bacterium | reverse complement strand
CGTAATGAAGAGCTTTAGATCTGGATACCAACCACAATCAAAATCCCCTGCCACTGGATAGATATATGGACGGATATATTCTTGAAGATACGGAATTCTTATCTGTCCGCAATGAGTATGTCCAACCAAAGTAATATCTGGCACTAGATTCGTGTAACGATTGATGGTATCAGGATTGTGCGTCAATACCATAATATTTTCATCAGGATCTACTGTATTTAGTATCGTAACATCATCTTCTTGAGCAAAATGTGATCCGAGTCATACAAGCTTAATCTCACCAAATTGATAGATATCATTTTGTAAAAAAATCACCCCCTGAAGATTGAGCGCTTTTACCAGCTCGTCTCTCAATGCAGGCCCTGGCTTTTGCACATCATGATTCCCCAGTACTGCAAACACAGGCACCTTTAGATCACTCAATGGTCACACCAAAGAAATCAACCCTTCCAGACTCTCATCTAGCGGCTCATAAGTAACATCTCCAGCGATCAGCACCGCATCTATATCTGATAGTTCGTTTATCTTCCTCACCACTTTTTCCAGATACGCTCTTCATTTATACACCCCTAGATGCAAGTCACTAATAAGCACCACATCAGAACGAAATCATACATCTAGCATCGATTCATGCACTTTTACCTGATTTGGCTCAATCCATCTAGACCAAACAAACAATCCCAATATTCCTCACCAAAAAAGAATACCAAAAACTCTCATCCTCAAGAGTTTTCTTAAGAGCACGAAAAACAAGATCAAAGCGAGAACAAATGATCATCGGTAGATCAATCAATGGATAGTCAAATAATTCATTACTGTACTATAAATATTTTACACTTAGAGTCAATTAACTTCTTCCTGAGTTTCTGGATTGTATGATCAAGTTTCTTGAAATCTTATGTACTGAGTAAAGGTAATTCATGCCTCGTGTAATTCTGTAGCAAACTCTACTCCCAAGAATCTCCAATGCCATCTTTCTACTCCGTACCCATCGATTTCACTTCCATTTTGGTATGATTGATGAAATCCATAACGATGCGCATTTTCTGCCATCCATGCATAAGGATCACCAAACATTCCATTGATATCCACACTAAGACCCCCCTGATGCTCAGAGAATCCTGCCTCTGCACACAATCAACTATCTCTACACTCCTGAGTAAACTCATCTCTTTGAAACTCAAACGATCTCCACGCACTATTGATCAGCATTGGATACTCAAATTTTGATTCGAACGCAGTAGCCAACTCTTGCAACCAAGGCAATGCTCTTTCACTGATCATCATGTATGATAATTCATTACTCACTGCCAATGAAAGGCTTGGTGTAGGAAATAACATCACGAGATCTGCTGGGATATAGTACTGGTTCTCAAATCAAACTCCCTTGCTGATAAATTTATGTAAAGATCCATCTGATGTAAGATCCATTCACTGGTCAACATCAATATAGTTTTCAAATAAGTATTGCTGCAAGTCATTTAAGATAAACAATTTCCACTCTGGGTAGTTATCAATCAGCAACTTAGCGTCACGAATAGCTATGATCTGCTCATACAACAATTCGATACTATCACCATCCTGTACAGCTAACTCATCGATTTTCTGATGAATTTGTTCTACAAGTACTGCTTCATCGGTTGTTGGTGTATATGCGTACAAAAACATTCCTCATGGAATCCCCATCAAGAATAATAATAAAATTCATATACGACAGCATCGTTTGATAAACTTAATCATATTTCACCGTACTAAACCTTAGTACAATAGGGTGTTTGAGCGCTGATACAAAGCAAACGAACAAGTTCATGATAGCTATTAGTTAGCAAACCATTGTATTTTTTTCTTTCATTGCAACTCAAGATATTCATTGGTCTGAGAAAAATGCTTCGATCACAAAAATCATCTCCATGCTCACAACGGAGAAGGGTGACTGGTTTCCAAGACAAGATGCTTTGATCAGTCAATCAATCACTTCTTTGATCTTGCAAAATTTCACCAAAGCAAAAATACCAGTCACTCTCTCTGATCAGATAAGATACGGATCGTTGCATCTGTAAGATGATCTCGACCGAGATGTTCATGAGAAGCTGGTTTATTTTCTTGCACAGTAAGTACCGAATTCAACAACAACACCCCTTGCTGTGCTCGATGATGTAGGTCACCGTGTTTCGGTATCTCACCTCCCACATCATCAACAATCTCTTTGAAGATATTGCGAAGTGATGGGGGTTGCTTGATTCCTCTTGGCACAGAAAATGCCAACCCATGCGCTTGGCCCTGTGCATGATAGGGGTCTTGTCCCAAGATAACTACTTTCACTTCCTCAAAAGGGGTCTGACGATAAGCCTCATAGATCAGATACTTAAGCGGAAAATAAGGAGTTCACTGAGATTCATACATTCTCAGTTGATCCTGAATACGAGAAAAAAAATCTTGATCCATTCAAGACTTTATTGCTGCATCTCGTCATGGTTCACCAAGAGTCATTATCATATACTACAAACAAATCTTCCCCAACAAGCATTGTATCAGCGTATTTCCTTTATTTTCAGAGTTGCGAAATAGCTTCAAGATTTCATGATATCCTATATAATACATCAATTCCTTGGGATAGAAATACGTATGTTGATCATAATGAAAGAATTTATAGAAACGCTCATAGTAGAAATTTGCTTTATCATCTGTCAACAAATC
>CALGNI010000095.1 GCA_937958645.1 Candidatus Absconditabacterales bacterium | reverse complement strand
AGGTGATATGAGAAAGTCAGTTTATGTAATTTGATCAAGAAGGTAGAGCAGAATCTAAGGAAGCATCAGTTCTCACGTATGAAATCGGATGACGATGAACCGAATTGGCTTATGCACCCAAAAAGTCTTGATTCGTCAAATGAACTAAAAAGATTTGTGAAGGATAGTATTTACTAATTGTGAATGTCATTAGTAGTTTCTTTATATTGTTGATCAATCATATCTACCGTTTCTTTTATATTAGAGAATGTTTCTTTAATGATATCTCGGTCAATTATGTGCATGCTAACATCATAGTTATGTAATGGAAGATGATAATTATATAGATCCATTATTTTTGTAGGTATCCCAATATATTTTTGCTCTCATCATATAGAATCAACTCACTTTGGTTGATATATGGCTATTAGATTTTTTCCTTCTCAAGGTAATCTTGAAAGTCAAAAATCTTCTCGAATATTTGATGGGACATATTTATGAGGTTGTTTACTAATTTCTTCTAACGAGCCATTTGTATATGTGAGGACCTTAAGTAAACTTACAACATCTCTTTTAGCCTCATTATTGTTAAGTGCATCTTCTCAGATACATCTTCAATGAATTTCATGTCTTGTAGCAATATAAAACACTAGTAGTGTTTTAAGTTGACTTGAAGAAAGGAATGATAATTTTGGTAAAAAATCATTATCTAATTTAAAAGAAAAGTTCCCAAGTAATTGACTATCATTTTCCTTAACCATATTTTCAAAGGAATCATCTATTATTGGACCAATCTTTTTTTCTATTTCATTTTTTAATACTATTCTTTTAGCATCCTTTTTAGATGGGTTGATTCCTCAACCTTCATTTAGCCCATTAAACAAATTTTTCTTTGACATGTGTTCATTGAGAATAAATATATAATTACTCCTTCACATCCCTCTCCCGCTTCTCCCAATGTCTCTCTTGGAGCATGTCTTTGTTTGGGATGATGCTCAGGTCGGTGTATAGGAGTGGATCGACTACTTTTGCGTCTTTCCATACTTCTCGATGAAGATGGGGACCTGTAGTCATATGTCCAGCGCCTCTGGTTCCTGGTGTACCACCACTTAATCAAAGAAGATCTCCTTTGCTTACATATTCACCTTCTTGGACAAAGGTATCTTGCATATGAAGATATACTGTGGCGAAATTATTTTGATGTAAGAGAATAAATCGGTTGAGCATGGAAGAATTTTGGTTGATGACCTTATAGACAAATCCATCTGCTGGAGCGAAAATATCAGATCACTGTGCAGAACGAAAATCTAAAGCATAATGATGATCTACTCAGAACAAGTGATTGTAATGATCGTCCTCAAAAAATGAGGTGATTTTTTTGACTTCCGGCATAGGAAAATCAAAATATTTTTCTTCATTTACTACTTTTGTTTGAAGTTTTTCTTTTATGATCTCGAGCTGTTCTGGACTATCTACTTTATTCAATAAGATCAGAAGGTCATTATCAGTTTCTCATAAGAGTATTTTTTCTTCTTCAAGTTCGATTTTTTTGTTATCAATATATGCTTTATTTGATTTGACGTACAAAAAGAATTCTTCGTAGTTCTTGATCTGTTGTGAAAGAAGATCCTTTTCAAATTCTTGTTGATCTAATTCACCAGATAATTGATCTTGTTCACGAATAACTCTAGCGTACAAGAGATTGAAGGTACGCCTTTGATTTGATACTTCTTCAAGGAGTTGTTCTAATCATAAAGTAAGGTCCTTCACGATAATATCTGACGCTAATGTTTCTGCGATATTATTGGATTTTCCAAAGAGTTTAATCTCACTTACCTTATTATTTAGATCAAACAGATCATGATTCATCTTATAGAAGGTTTGGGTATATCTTACTAGGTTCTCTTCTGCTTGAACCAGTATTGGCAAATTCTCTTCGAGTTGATTTTTTGTCTGTTCCAGTTTTTGATCTAAGAGATTTATCTTAATAGATCTGGCATTGATAGAAGCTATTGTTTCTTTGATTGCATTTTCTGTTAACCTTGTAGATAACAGAAGTTGTCTATAGGTTTCATCATTGAGCTGCTTCTTAGAGATCACGTCAATGTATTGCTTATTGAGCTTGCTGTATTGTTGCGTAAGTTCTTGTATTTTAAGATTGCCTAAGGTCTCATCAAGACTCTGTGTAGTTACTTTGTCCGAAAGTACTTGATTGAGTAATGACTGCTGATATCCCTTAAATCCACCATATTTTTGAACTTCAGTAATATCTGTTGCTTTCGTTATTCTTGATTTTTCTTGATCGTTATCAGTGTCTTGAGGTTCAGTCTCTTCTGATTTTTTTTCTTTTTCTCCTTGTTCTTGTGCCTGAGTATCTACAACTAGTGTCTGGTCATCATTGAGATCCAAGATAAATTGATTGTTGATGTTTTTTAAGATCAAGGATTTGTTTTTATTCTCAACTGTAGGTTCGAGGTTTTCAATTCTTGAAAGGTTATTTTTTTTGATAAACTCTTTATTGTTTATGGTGATTTGTTGTGCTGCAGTAGGTTTTTCGTTCGTTACCTCATTGATTACATCATCGATTTCCTCGTTGATTACATCATCAATCAAGCCTTTGATTCCTTGATCAACCTCAATATTTTCGCTTTCATTATCATTATTTCGAATGCTTAGAGTAGCTTCTTGAATCTGTTCTTCTTGATGTACGAGATTTGCAAAAACAGGTACTGAAAAAATGATTCCTGAACTCAGGAGTAGACTTCATCTTATCATGTGCTTGAAAGTGATCATTCTTTATTGAACTAAAAAAATAACTCTACTGTTAGTGTAGGTAGTTAGCCTTATTTTGTCAAATAAGTAGTGCGAAATGACTCCCAATTACTTGCCTTTTTTCATTCTACTTTGATACGTAGGTCAATGATGCTTGGATTTAGTGAATTTTCTGTGTTATTGTCTATCATTGGCTGATCTTTTGAGTTTTCATAGATTGTTTCATCAAGACTAATGCTTTCAATGATTACTCTTTTTGACTTATCTCCGTGCTCGATATCAAAGAAAATCTTAGGCCAAAGCGCATATCATTGATGTTTTTGGTAGATTTCTTGTAAAGTATCGTTCCAAGGGTCAATCTGACCTTCTTGTTTATCAATTTTCTTGCAATGTGATTGCTTAGCATCATCTTGAGCCACAGCTTTGATGTCACCTTTCCCGTACTCCCAGAGACTTTGGTTGAGGAATGTTGGTCATGAAGATTGTATCCATTCTATCAAATCTTTGACGGTCCAATGGAGGGGAAGATCCGTCTTGAGTTTGCTGATCATGTCGCCCGTATCCATTCCTTCATCCATATGCATGATCGTGATTCCGGTTTCTTTCTTGTTATCAAGAAATACTGACTGTAAAGGAGATGCTCAGCGATACTCAGGCAATAATGAGCCATGAACATTGATGGATCCAAAGTGCGGTATATCTAGAATATCCTTGGGTAACAAATTCCCGTAGGCTATGACGACGATAAAATCTGGATGGAGATCTGTAAGTCGTTGTGTAGTAACTTTCGCTTGTTCTGAGTGCTTTTTTGAGCGGATCCTGAGTGAGGGGGGATTGTGAATCGCTGATGTATCAATTCATAGTTCAAGTGCAGTACTTTTAATGATATTTTGCTTGAGTTTTTGTCCTCTATCGCGTGCCATGTCTGGCATAGTAACTACTCATTGTATTGAAAAACGAGGATCATCATGCAATGATGTCAAAAAAGGGACCCCAATAGGAGAACCAGAGAAAAATACTACAGAATACGTACTTGGGTCGTGTTTGATCATGGGAGAAGGGGTACAAGAAGTAATTCTATCAAAGGAATAAACTGTGGCATCTGCGAATCAATACTTTTGATAACATTGTTTGGAATACTCGCTACAGTGCGGCTCATGGGCACAGATCGTTCCTTTGAGCCATGGAGAAAATATTCACTTATCTGGAGAAAGTGTTTTTTGATATACTCCAATGATAAAAAGCGCAATCGAATTTAGTAACTTCATCATCACTGTGAATTGAAAATCGTATTTTACAGAGCTTCTTTACTGACTAACAATACCTACTTCCATTCCTACATATTTATCACTAATATCTTTTTTCACAAAGTGTTTCCCTCCTTGTTCTGTGATATAGGTCACTCCTTCTGGGATCGCAGCCAGATCAAGCGTTCAAGCACATTCATAAATAATACTGTCTGGTGATCCTTGCACAGAATCAATATCTTTCCATGCGATTACCTTCACTCCGTATGAACAGTTCGCTGCTCAGATGGTGAGAGATTCACCCTCACTTAGGTAACTTCAGGCGTATCCAATTCCTTTGTCTGAGAAATACATCGTATATCCTCTGGCTGAAGTGAATGATAATTGTCCTGCATATTCTCCTTCGTCAACAATCTCTGCTGTGTTTTCATCATCTTCTTCAGCTTCTTCTTCAATCTCAACGAGATCTCCGCTAGCAACTTCAGCATCACCGTTTTCTTCCTCTTCAATTATTTCTTCATTTTTTTCTTCTTCTACCTCTGCTTCTTCAGGCACTTCTTCCGTATCTTCTACCTCAGGCACTTCATCAATCTCTTGATCTATTTCTTCTTCCTCTTCTTCTTCTACTTCTTCAATAATCTCTTCTGGAACAAACGCAGGATTATTTCTCACTTGTGTATCACGATGTTCAAATTTCATTCCTGTTCATAGGGTTGCTTGATAGATACAGCTGAAGAGGTATTGGCTCTGAGTGTCTTCACCGCGAACTGTAGCGACTAGAGTTCATTGGTTACTTGAATCCAATGCTACTTCCCAACCATCTCAGATACTTGCATCAAGATTTTTACAGGTTGCGTTTACTTTATTTCCTATCAGTGTTTTTACACGAGCAGGATTGATAAAACTAATCAGGTCAACAAAACTCACCAGATTATTTTCTTCACTTGGTTTGATATAGTATCCTCTTCCTTCTCAGTCAAAAGCTAACCAAGTATTCGTCTCGGTGAGATTACTAAAGTTGATTCCGTTGCTTGAGATGAATGAATCTGCTTTGATGTTTTTGAAATTTTGTTGGAGTGATTCACAATCAGTGAGGCTATTGGAAGTATTACATTCAAAGCTGTTAATTCATAGCACCACCTTAGGTTCTCAGCTCCCTACTTCAAGTATTTCTATGTCTTCTCAACGTTCTTGTAGTGCAAACCCTTCTGTTGGCCCAAGATCAATCAATAACCCTTCTTCCTGATAAAAGTAGGCTGATTTGTCTCATTCCCCACCGGTATTTGTATCGATGTCTCCCACAGATTTTGTTACGATTTCTTCGACTTTGATGATCACCATCTCATCTTGAATATCACTTACTGCTCACTTGATGCTAACATTTCCTGAGAAAGTATTCAGATCAGTGTCAGCGCTTTTAAGTCAAAAAGTCTTCCCATCGCTTGTTTTTAGTGCATGAGAATACAATCCAAATTCTTGATTTTTAGAAATTTCACCATCAAGAATCACGGCTTGATCGATATAGTAACGGCTCTTTTGGTCAGAGTTTAGGATTTCTTCACCAGTTCAGTTGTTGGCTGTTTTTTCTTGAGCATTACCACTAAAAAATACATACCATACTCATAGTCAAATAACTATTCGTGAAACAACTAATGCGATATATACTATTCTTGTGCTTTTGTCTTTTGCCATGATGAAGATAATGAATAAAAACGAATTTCCTTGAATTGCTTTTAGATACTGCTTTACTATACAAGAGTAGTTACATTTTTCAATTCATTTCTGTTTCCATTTCATGAATTCTAAAAAAATCGCCCAAGGACGGAGAGGAGAAATTCGACTTGATGAATCCACCATGATCGCAAGAAAGAAAGCTCTCTCAGATGAAAAAAGAGGTCCTTTATTGAAGGAGTCTCGTATTTTGGCTTATTTGAATAAGCATGCCATAGATTTCGTCCCACAAATTCAAGAAGTGTTTGATGATTGATTTTCTTACACATGGATTCCTTGAGAACATTTTATCGATGCGTATACTGCTGCAAGTGATGCAGATAAGAAACAACTTCTTTATCACCTGTTAGATCGTGCTTATGAGCTTGATCTTGTATGAGTGATTCATGGTGAACTCCTGAGGCCATTTACCAATGTGCTGGTGGACGATGAATTGCAAGTCTCGATTATCGATTTCGAAAGAGGAACGCTTGAGGATTTCTCTGGGAAAAACACGAAGCATGTGATGCAACGACTTTCCAATCAGTGATTCCTGGACGTTCCTACACTAAGATGATTTGCCTCTTTGCCTTTGATTGATCTGGTGAAGAGATTAAAGTCATGTATCGATGCTGGATCTGTTGTCTCCTTGGATCAAGGAAGTAGTTTTGGAATCAAAGATGTCAGTGATCTTAGTCATGAATGACTTGATGAGTCTTGGGATCGATGAGTTTGATTGATGCTAAGATTGCTGATTGGATTAGCTTCTGTTGTTGGTCTGGATCAAATTACGAAGATTTTGTTTGTAGATCAAGAAAGATATTCTTCCCTTGATTGGATTACTCCTACGATCAACACGGGGATTGCGCGAAGTATTCCGATCCCCTTTGCAGTAATCATTGCGATTTCACTTCTCTTTTTATTTGTATTGCTTCGATATGCTTTTGATGAAATAGCTAAGGCAAAAAGAAATAGAGCAGTCAGTATTTACTTAACAGTATTTAAGATATGAGTAGTGCTTTTACTTTGATGAGGAGTGGGAAATCTTATTG
>CALGNI010000094.1 GCA_937958645.1 Candidatus Absconditabacterales bacterium | reverse complement strand
TTCTCACTTCTTTGATCGGAAGAGAGAAGATTTCATAGTCCATATTATCCACCATTTTCTATTGGGTTATATATAATGACTGTATTATAGCTATATTACTGTCTTTTCTCAACTTTTACTTACCATAGAAAAAATAGAGCCGTCTATTTTGTGTAACTGCTCACAAGTATGTATAGCTTCGATACGTTAACATTGCTAATTAGCATAACTATGCTCCCTTCTTCATTTTTGGCATAGGCCCAAAAACGAAGCAAAAAAAACCTAGTCGGTCCGCGTCCCGCTCGGCGGCCGACGACCCTTCGTGGATGTTGCGTGTGGTAGCGGAACGCAACGAAAGGATGTTTCGATATATACTATATAGTAATTATTATATCCTTGTGAGCAGCTACTATTTTATTATTATGGCCTCGTTTTTCAGGTATCAATATAATCAATCTTGAATTCATCATCTACTTTAAGGTTTTGTTTAGTGGTGACTATAATATTGTTTTTACCAAAAGTGACTGAACCACTTCATGGCTTACTACTAGCAGCATTCACAATATCCTTTATAAAATTTGATGTAAACATCTCTCTTTTTACATACTTATTAGCCGTACCTCAAGTGCTTGGTTTGGTCTGACCAAATGCATCCATTTTAAACTTTCATGAAGTCTTATCTCGTCCGAGAGATCTGATAAAGAAGTCATTGTCATTTTGTTGCGCAATTTTTATTTGCTTCCACTTATTTGCACCATCAGGCACTCGCAGTACAAGGTGTGATTTTAGTTCTGAAGTTCCTGGAATCGATGTAGTTCATTCTTCTATCCCCATAAATACTTGCTTTCCATCAACAGTAATAAGTCTTTCTTTGTACTCTTCTCCTGTTCAAGGAGCTCTATTGAGATATCGGGTTTTGTTATCAAGAGATCCTATAATTTTTTCTACATTAGGTGAATGAAATACACCTTCCAACTTTTTCATCCCCTGAGTTTGATCCAAGAATCATCCCATCTGTGCGTTATCCTTATAGAGATTTTTGTTTACTGTCTTCAAGAAATCTTCAAACTTTGATTCTTTATCAAAACCATTTGCGGTCGCTCATCACACAGCCATGATATATTCTGTTCTCAAGGTAGCGAAGTCAGCAGTATTTGCTAATCATGCAAGCAGATCCGCTTCAGATCAAGCTACTGTTGATGCAGCGAGCATATCAGGTCTATATTTCAAGATATGCGTCAAGGTTGCACGGAGTTTTGGATAGTAAACTTCGTACTGTTTCATCTTGTTGATTCTATCAGTCAGGATTTCTTTTTCTTCTGGAGATGCAGAAACCAAAGCATCTTTATATTCACCAAGCTCTTCTTCAGAAAATCATGCATCACTGAGTGCTCCTGTTATTTTCGTTGCTGCTACATATGAATTGATATAGTCATTGAAGTTTGTTCCTCCAAAATTCGCTTTCACCTTACCGATACTGTCTTTATTGATCCCGAGATTTGCAAGTCCTGTAGTCAAAAACACATTGATATCAGAGTCAGGATCTTTCAAGATCGTACTAATTGACTCCAGATGAGCTGGATCCATATTTGGATTTGCTTGTTTCATGATCTTCAATGCATCTTTTGATAACTCAAAGTTACCATTTTTATTTGCTGTAAACATACTTAGTACTGTCGCTGTACTCATTCCACCAAACACGAATCATAGGGTCTGTACTGGACTCAATCATTCTGAAGCTTCATATGCTGATTCCATTCCAAATACTGACATAATTTTCTTCCCTACACCACTTTTTCCAAATTGACCTCCCCAGATTCATGCTTTGATTTCATCACCCAGCATATATCATGTTCAGGCAAGTATTCATATACGACCTGCTCTTGATCGAAATGACGTAGAATCACCTTTTCTTCACTTCCATGCCCATTTCAAGAGCTTGAATCAACCGTAGATCAAACCTGCACCTGCAGCGAATTTTGCTACTTTTCATAATTTGTGAGCTGCTGAAGCATCTAATCACAAGGCATCTTTGGCGAGGTTATTGAAGATATGTTCTACACTATTGAGACCTCATGCGAAATACCCATCACTACTCAATCCTCCAAGATATCTATCTTTCCAATCTCCTGCTCATTTTCCATCGATATCATGAAGCATACGCAACATTTGTTCACCTACGATTTCATTCCCTAGTCCTCCACTGATTCATTCTACTGGATTTCGTGCTTCGGTTCCATTTTCCCAGACTTGTGAAAGTCTTCTTTGCGCCATTGCTTTTTCGTTTTCATTATTACAAAATACTCAAGCTGTAGCACGAACAGCTGCGATAGATCGCAATCTATGTTTATCGAGATCTTTGATATCATTAATTCACTTCCCTGAATAGTCTTTACTTGGATTGAGTTTTTGCTTATTTGCTCGGTAATTATCTGAAAGTTGAGAATAATGATAACGCATCTTAGTTCTCCATCATCCATTTCCTCTAAATGCATCCTTCAAGATCTGGTGACTTACTCATTGAGCTTCTTTCTTTGACATTCCTGATGCTTGAAGCGCTCAGATAATATCATATCCTTCTGCACCTGTCTTGAACCATCTTTCTACCATAAAGGTCGCCCATCTCACACTGATGATCTCTGACTCTCCTCCTTCTAGATCTCTACTATTAAATTTCTGCAGATACCAACTCAATGCTTCTGCAGGACTCCCTGGATACAGATGCATTCTTCCATCTTCGATATCTTTTGTTGATTTCTTATCCGTTCTTGCCTCTTCAGCCAAATAACTCTCTATTCCTCTGGTAGGAGTGAGCGTTCAATGTGGCACATGCATAGTCAGATTCAACTTCGAAAACTTCTTATCTCAAAGAATCTCTTGTATCTCAGCCATTCGGTTTTCGCCAAACGCACTATGTGCAAACATAATCACATCTTTACCGTGCGAAGTCTCTCGCATACCTCATGCATCATAAGCGGGCAAAGCATGATGATGCTCTGGTCATCTTCATTCTATTTGCATCAAATGATCAGTAATATCCATCGATCTTCTGAGTTGATGCCTAGAATACGCTCGTTCTACAGCACATCATAGCGCTTTTCTCGCATATTTTAGTTTTCTTTTATCTTTTTTTGCTAGTCTTGATAATCTCTTATAGTATTTTTTCATCTCGCGGATAGTACCGAAAGATGCATCTCATGACCCTTCTAAAATTTTTGCCATATGTCATTGAAATTGTGCCTCACTCTTTTTGCTGATCCCATTATGATGATTGTAGTAGAGTTTTTGATATTTTTTGGCATATTTTGCTCACGCAGCTCATCGAGTATGAGTCATCTGTTGCATGGTCGTAGGATATGCTAGATCTCAAGTAGCTCACACTAGGGCTGACTGAATCGCAATGATCATCTCACTAGTCAACTCTCATTCCATACTTTCATTGAGCACCATCACTCATTTTTCAAACGATGACCCATCATACACTGTAGTTTCAACTTTTCACTTATTTCATACGTTTTCTTTCTTTCACTTTTTATTTTCCACTGAGATATCAGTATATCCATACTTCTCCAGACATGCTTGAAACTTTGTTCTAAGATCTTGGCATGAAGGCACAGACTTTATATTCACTGATTTTCCATCACTGTATTGGTATTTAGAGATTTCATCTGAGATGATCGTCATCTGCGTAAGTGCTGTATGCGCTTTCACTCTCAGCGCTTCGTCTTTTGGTGAAGCTTCATACGCTATCACCGCTCTTTTTGCAGTCTCAAGCAAATCATTAGCCTCGATTCTCTTATCGATCTCTGCTTGCAACAATACGGTATCTCTTATAACATCTTTGATCTTTCCTATCTCTTTACTTGATAGTTCATCTCAAAGATCTGGCACGGTTATCGTTAAGTTTGCTACATCATCAGTATTATCTATCGTAATTCCATCTGCTTCAAAAGCACTGAGAATATCTCCTACTTTATTCTTTTCAGAAGATAGCGTATCATCATTCATCTCCATACCCTTCATAGCATGAATTGTCTTACGAGAGTTTTTAAAAGCTTTTTCAGATTCATCTAAAGTTGTTTTTAATGATTCTGGATCTGTCATATTCGAAAGATTTGCTGTTACATTATTTACCACTGCTGCATTTGCTGCCACTGCATTTGCAGCTGCTACTGCATTCGCGGCTGTATTTGGAGGTATATGTGTTTCAGTATTTGCTAATTTATTTGCTTGATCAGAAAGTTGCCCCTCAACAACTTCCGTTGTAAGTTCGTTTTGTTTATCTTTCGCTTCTTCGATAACCTCTTGTTGTTCTCAGGCTTTATCTAGAGCCTCATCAAGGTTTTTTTCGAATTTTTCACCAGCTTTTTCTACCATCACTTTTAAGTAAATAAATCATAGTTCTCTTAGTACATCTAATTGTATCTTAGTGACCTAACAAAAACAAAAAATAAGCGACGAATCGCTTATTCTGCTTGACAAAGTTTATTTTTGGAGTCTATCTTCCCTTAGGATCCAATCGATTGAAAGACAAGACGTCTCAGATACCCTTTTTAGTTTTATTTGTAATTTCTTCAAGGTTTTTCACGGGTGCACGTGAACTAGGATTACTCACTACATCCACTAGTTTATTTCCGGCATTCGTCATTCATTTCACTGGAGTCAATTCACTAAGATTGTTAGTATAATGCCAAACTCTTTTAGGATACCCCAAAGGATTCCACCATGCTTTAAACTCTGGGCGTGTATATCCATCTGCTGTAGCTGTATTCGTAGTTGCAGCAGTTGTATCTGCGGTAGTATTCGTAGCTGGCGTTGTATTATCTGTCGAAGCAGTTGCTGCATTTTTTTCTGGTTTTGGCACAAAGATCGTCCTTTTTCTCGTTAGATTTCTCCACCTTCCATCAACATTTTCTGTAAAGGTAAAGGTCCTTTTTCCTGGCTTTAGTCCAGCGACATCAAATTCCCAAGTTGTTGGACCTGTCTTAATTACTTCTTGTTTCTTTCCTCCACGATAATTGACCGTTACTGATGCTCATGGGTTACAAGTTCCGGTAAATTTGGTAACATTTCATATGATCGTTGATTTTTCTGCAGGGGCTCATATTGCAAAATTTCCCTCTAAAATCTCTCAAGTATTTGTTCTTTCATTTCATGCCGGTGGATTATTTCAATTGTTATTTCAATTGTTGTTGTCATTATCTGTTCCTCTACCAAGAAAAAAGGTCCCTAGGGCTGGTAATAATGTTGCTCACAATCGAGTTCCCGCACTTTTCATCCACTCAGGTATTCCTCTACTAACACGACTAGCGTTTGCATCAGGATTTTCTCATCAGTCTGGGGTATTTGGTCCACGGTAGGTAAAGTGATGACTATGAGTTCAAGGTGGAGGACCAGGGAAATCTATCTGTAAGATGTAATTTTCTCCTATAGGTAAATCTCTCAATGCCATTCATTGATTAATTATTCATTGATCATTCGTAGCGACTCAAATCAACTCATGTCATGGAACCACTTGGCCTTGAGCTGGCAGCCCTAAGAGTCTTCTCATTGCTCGTCTAGCATTTGAATTGCTTATTATCGAAATAGTTCATCAAGCTTGATTGGGTGAGAACGTACCATTAATGTTCATCGAATTCCCTGAGATCTCGTTGGAGTTGGGTGAGGTAAGGTAGATGGTACCAGTAGCCACCGCTGGCGCCTCATAATCTATTGGGAAATCTTCTGTATCTGCTCCAAACGTTACTCTCATCACATGATCTGGTGCTGTTGGTACTCCTCTCATATTCACTGTTCTATTCCACACTCACGTTCCATTTGTACTTATATTGTTTTCTGTATGGATCACTGCTCCTGCTGCATTCAATATCTCTATTCTTCATCACCTCGAATTGTTTCCCGCTGTTCCACTTGCCGGCATATCCTCTACTCTCACTCTTGAGCTTGCTGGCTCCGCTATATGGATACGCATTGTCTTTAATTTGCATTCGAAGCTTCTTATATTTCATTTAATTTCAGGTTTAGTTCACATTGCTTTAACAATGGGTCTAACATGAAGCGATCCATCAGCATAAGAACTTAAATCACATTCCCATTTTCCATCTGAAACAAATGCACTTTTTACTCAATATAATTTGTCATTTTTATCAAGATCTCAAGAAGATTCTAACACATTTCAATATTCAAGAAACACCTCTCTTCATTTAATTACTTCTCAAGCAAATACTTGATTAGGTCAAGTAATTATGTCTATTGGACTTGGAGATTTTCGTTTCAAAGATCATGATTTTCACACTTCTTCAAATTTAAATGACTTCTCCTGATCTCGATTAATATATTTCCTGCTTCTCCCTTTACCTGATATTTTTTCTTCTATTTCTCTTCATATCTTAAATGTAAGATTTTTTCAGTTCTCAAACTCCTTATCTGTAAATGCGATATTATGCTCTCGAATTCAATTTTCATTAACAGGAATACTATAACCTTGAGCATTTCCTTTCCCCCCTCAGTCAAGAAATAACGTACTAGTTCATTTTATAAGAGTGTTCTTTGGTCCTTTTCATCTAAAAGTTTGTGTTTTATCAGTAATTATTGGTGGATTTGGAAAGGTAATAGTTGCATATTGTTGAACTACTATTTCTGCATGACTAATACCACTAATCTTACTAGTTATATAGTTTTTTGGGTCATCTGATCATTGCAGCTCTCCAGCCACAATATATATCTCACTAGCATCTTTTGGTATGTTAACCTCAGCTTTATCTCAAGAAATACTAGAGGATAAAAGCTCATACGTATCACCTATCTTTCTATAAAATGATAATTTTGACTTTTCATATTGAGTATCTAATTCAACAGAAATTAGCCCATTTTGCGCTTTTTTATTGCTACAAGTAGCTCTCAATAAATTATCCTTAGGGTTGAAAGCAATACTAATTCAATCATTACTGTCATCACTTATTTCATTGTCATAGGTTTTGATATCGAATTCAACCATAAAGTCTGATTCTATTGCTTTATCATATGGATCGATTTGCGCAGCAAACGTTCAATCATTTTTCACTAACACAACAAATGAAGGCCTTCAAGATTTCTTAGATCAATCACTGATATATCAATCAATTCTTACTTTCTTTTTCATGTTTTCAGACAGTCACTGAAATCAATCAATACTTCCTGTTATCGCAATGTCAGTAGTATCAAAACTATTCTTATCTAGGTTCACAATAAGGTCTTGAGAAAAACCCTCTATATCTCAATCTTTATCAACTCCTGCTCAAGCTCATCAAGAACCAGATCATCAACCCCCACCTAAAGCATCATAATACCTCTTCAATGCTCACTTAGTCCCTCATGATGCATTCGTAACATCAAGCAAGGACTTAATATCGCTGTACGATGTACTAAGCACCTTATCGACATTGTCATGATGCAGTCCCAAGCTCAATAGATATCAACCTAATATATCTCAAATTCAATTTTTCTCTGTGATTGCTTTTCCTGAAGGTGCATTTTCTATAGTGGTTATTCATAAACCATTTTCATCATAAATTTTATTAATACGATCTGAAATAGCGCTATCTCACAGCACGCTTACAAGTGTACTTTTTAAGTCAGTTAACATTGACGCTAGTTCTGGATTCTTTTTAAGATCAATTCAATTTTGGGAAACTTCATCTTCAACGATTTTTTTACCTACAGCAAAAGCGATAGGGTCTTCTTGTGTGGTCAACATTTCAATCAACTGGCTCTCAATTTTTTGCACCACCAAATCCCCTTGAGCTTCAAGCTTCAAGGCATTCTCTTTTATATCCAACAATTTAAGATTCGTATCGCTCATTTAGTATCAAAAAATACACACCCTAAGTATAGGTGACGGAGGGTTATTTTGCAAATTTACAATACCATCTTTTTTGAAAGATCACAAATAAAAGAATAACTAATTGACATATTAAATAATATGTATACTATAACCAATAGCGCGTCATTAAAATCATTCTTAAAAAATACAATTCACGTATTACTCATATTCATGAAATATGAGCTATTTCAGAGATTCCTTAATTACCAAGCACTTATCAAGTTCTCCCAAATATACATAGTCGAAAAATATTATTAATTATTATCTTTCACTTATACAGTAATAGATAAAATAAAACCTAAAATTATGAATAATTACAAATTATCTAAAACTACTAGAATTGTTTTGTACATATCTGTGATGTCACTTATTTCCTTGATTACATATCATTCTTTCCAAGGAGCAGGAGTTTTATATGGCAAACTGGTGCAGCTCTTACCTTTATTTTTTTATTGTGTAAGCGCATTCTTTATTAGCATTGCTTACTTTGCTCCAAATATAAATAAAAAAGTTAAATATGCTATCATACTAGGCTATGGCTGTTTTTTAAATCTTTCATGGTCTCTTGTACCTGGATCTCTAACTGAAAAAGAGCTTCATTCACTTTTTGATACAGAAGTAAATGAAATGCTAGAAAAAGGAAATACTGTGCTGAGTACAGTTGATGAATTCAATACGTTAAATAAAGCATATGTAATCTATCTGGATTCTTTACTAGAAAAAGAAACAGATCGACATTCGCTTTATTATTATACAGCTAAAAGTCATAGAACAGTACTTGACACAGCTAATAACACAATTGAGTTGAGCAAATATTCTGTGGCAGGAAACATAAGCGATATGGATACTTTCAACTCTCACTGGTTATTGGCAAGAAGGAAAATATATAAACCACTATCTGCTATTACCCAAAGTATTGAGGGCAGTATAAATCAGCGTAAGTACGACTATAATAATATAGTAAATATTCTTGAAACTGAAGATATACCCCCAAGACACAAAATTATTCTACAAAAAATGGCAGATTTCACAAGAAAAGTTTCTGAAATAAAAATTAAAAACGATTGGAATCACTCGGAAATTTGGAGTAGAGAAAACTTATCCTTATCCATGAGGGGAATAGTTGTTGGCATTGTATTAGTATGCCTTGTTGCTTTATTACTATTTGGAAAAACAGAATAAATATACCTTAAAATTTTAAAATAGCATACCTGTAATTGTTAAGGAGGTGATGATTTACTTCGAAAAGAGATAGAAAGATTGTTTTTTTAGTATATAGGAAATTCTAAGTTGGTAGGCGAGACCAGTATCATGAATTACATTTACTCAAGAATACTTGTGCTAAATACATATAAATA
>CALGNI010000093.1 GCA_937958645.1 Candidatus Absconditabacterales bacterium | reverse complement strand
AATATCTCTTACAAGAAAAGAATATTATGTTGGATACCAAGTTAAGAACTTACTTTACGAGCGAATTGAAGTGTTGGTCTGATATCAAAACACCTTCGGTGTTTTGTGAAATTTTAGAGTCCGTAATACTAGTTCTAAACTACTATATCAGCAATTTTCCTTACCTCTAGGTGCCGAAGGTTAGTAAAAACACCTCTTGACAGAAAGAGTTTCGCGAGTATAGTAATGAGGCGGAGATTTTTCCGATTACAAAACATATCAAAAGATTACCCATGAAAAATTCAATTCTTTTAATCATCGTACTATCTGTAAGTGTAACATTTACTCAAGCTCAAACTGGTATTTATCAGGCAACATATTCATATCAACAACTAAGCCCTGAACGCTTAGTACTAGATATTGTTAACAATCTACCAAATACCTACCAAATACCAAACCAAAGCGAGTATTTGACTAGTATTAGTTCTCCTTTAGTATTGAACCCATTTATGCTTGAAAGTATAGATGATAAGTTCAAAGAATACGGATACGAGATTACAGGTAAACAAGTGAGTGATATAGGATATGTCCTCTTTTTAAAAAGAGATAAGACAAACTATTCCATCACTATGAAAAGAGGCTATATTCCAAATCAATTTGGTAGTGAGCAAAGTCAAATTCTTTTAGTAAAGCATATACATAAATATGTAATGCAATAAGTAATTAAACTTTTAAAAAGCCAATCTCGAAACTCGAGATTGGCTTTTTTCTTTTCATAACATGCATCCATATTACCTCTCCCTAGAAACTCTTCGTTCCCTTTGGGAAAACTAAACCATCAAAATTATTTTTATTATCTGCATCAAGTCAAATAAGTTCACTCACCGTCGCAAAAGAAAAATCCTTGGCTCTGAGTCCATCAATGGCTTCTCGCATCGCCTCTGCACTGGTAAGATGAGAATCATGCAGGAGAATAATATCTTCAGGACTTGCACGATGAATGATGTCTTTGGCTACTAGTGAAGCATTTCTTACTCTTCGGTCCAGAGTATCTAGATCTCGCATGATGATTGGCATCCCTGCATATTGTTTTACATGATGATTATACGAACCAAAAGGTGGTCTCATGGTAGTAGGATAGACTCCTGTTGCTTCAAAAATTACTTCATCAGTCTCCCTGATTTGTCGCTTTACTGTTGATGAAGCAACTTTAGTTAACTCCGGATGATTTCGTGTATGATTTCCAATCTCATGACCTTCTTCTACGATTCTACGTGCGATTTCTGGATATTTTTTCACTTTATTTCCATTAACATAAAACGTCGCTTTCGCTCATTTTTCTTTCAGCACATCCAAAAGATATGGTGTATTGAAAGGATGAGGCCCATCATCAAAAGTAAGAGCAACACGTTTCTTAATCAGCTGCTCATCAAATTCATGAGCTAGTGTACGATTTTCATTCTTTTTTATATAGATAGATTGCTCTAGCGTTTCAATCAGTGATTGAATAAGGGTTGCTTTCTGAGAGTTTGCTTGTTCTTGTGCCTGCAAAGATTGTAGTTTTTTTAGCAAACGATTAGATTTGATGACAGATTGAGAGTTTGCAAGTTCTTGAAGAGCTTTTGTTGCTTTTGATAACTGCTGTTCTTTATCAGCAAAGCTAGAACTATTTCATGACACCAAAAAGATCGCCATCAACGCGATGATGACTTTTTTCGTTCGATTAAGCATTCAATCGATGACTAATATCTTAAGTTTTTCAAAATTATTGAGCATTTGGTGCAGCATAGAAGAACTGTTCTGTTATGATTTTTCCATCTTTAACTTGATACACAGCAATTTCTGACTCCACCTTCCTAGGTGCGCCTTTGTAGGTGATATCCATCGTATATTTCACGGTAAAATAATCATCAGCTACTAGTGGTTCCGAAACCTCAATTCCATGAAATTCTTCTACCATTCATGCTCGCATCTCACCCTTTGCTTTTATTCACTGCAATCATACAGCATCTGGTGTGTCCATATTCACTTCTGAACTGATTACATCTTCGGAGTACAACTGTTCATGAGCTTGTGAATCTTTACCTGCACGAACTAATTCTACCAATCTGTTTGCGATTTCAATAATAGTCATGATCTATACATAAGAGGATAAAACATAGCTGCACTAATCGTCTTCAGGCATATCATAAACATACTCTTCTCTTACTATTTTTCCATTTTTGACTCTATAAATCGCGACTTCATCTTCTGAACTTCTTACGCCAAGCTCAGTGTACGTAGCATCAATATCATAGGTTACAACAAAATAGTTTTTGGTAATAAGTGGTTCAGAAATGGCAACTGCATGAATCTCAGCCATATCATTTCGTTTCTCATTCTTTTCAATAATTGCATCAATTCAGGTTACATCTGGGCTGTTTGGATTGGCCTCCACACTCACCACATCTGGTGAATATAGTTCCTCCCATGCCTTATCTGATGCTCATGCACGAACATATTCAATGAGTTTGTGAGCAACTTCTGCAGTAGTAAGCATCATGTAATGAAAAATGGTAAAAAAGATGTATTAACTTTCTTAGGTATACAGTAGTTAAACGATTTTGTGACAAAGTCGAGTCTTTCTATTATCGAGATTTGGAGATTAGAACTTGTATGATTATAGTTCAAGAGTTATCATTTATTTTTCTTTTTCCTATGACCTTATTTGAATCGGTACAACAACAAATCAAAGATGCCTATATCTTTATCAAGGACGACTATGATTCATCATTGATGGAACAACTCTTGGAACCTATCAATATCGTGGAAGCGAATCTAAGTATCACGATGGATGATGGAAGTCAAAAGTCTTTTCAAGGATGGAGATCTCAACATAGCAACGTAAAATGACCACACAAAGGGGGAATTAGATTTCATCAAGACGTCTCATTGGATGAAGTAAAATCGTTGAGTGCGTGGATGAGTTTCAAATGTGCAGTAGTAAATCTACCGCTATGATGAGGGAAATGATGAATCATTGTAGATCCAAAACAATTATCACAAGCTGAGATCGAGAGACTCTCTAGAGCATATATCGATGCAATTCGAGAAGCAATAGGACCAACAAAAGATGTTCCTGCACCAGATGTAAATACTAACGGACAGATCATGGCACGAATGGCTGACCAATATGCAAAGCATGTCTGAGAACGACAACCATGAGTGATTACAGGAAAACCACTGAGTATCGGAGGAAGTAAATGAAGATGAATCGCTACAGCTTTATGAGGATTAAACGTCTTGAGAAAATATCTAAGCAAAAATAATGATAGTCTCAAAGGAAAGACTGTCGTAGTACAATGAGCGGGTAATGCATGACTTACGTTTGCTCAACTGTGTATCGATGATGGAGCTACCGTCATAGGAATCTCTGATTCTAGATGAGGAATCTATGTTCCTGAAGGAATTGATATAGCAAAAATATCTGAACTCAAAGCAAACAGAAAATCAGTGACGGAATATCCATGAGCGACGATCCTAGAGCATCTCGATATCCTAGATAACGACTGTGATATCCTAGTCCCAGCTGCCTTAGAAAATCAGATCACTGATGCTAATGCATGATGAATCAAAGCATCAGTTATTCTTGAATTGGCAAACGGACCCACTACTCCAGAAGCTCAAGACATTCTTGATGCTGCTTGAGTAACAGTCCTACCTGATATCCTAGCGAACGCAGGATGAGTAACGGTAAGTTATTTCGAACAAGTACAAAACAATGCCAACTACTATCGAGAAGAAAAAGAAGTCTTTGAAAAACTAGAAAAAATCATGAACGAAGCGACTGATGGTGTCATAGATACGGCTGCGAAGCATGGAACTAATTTGAGAGATGCAGCCTATATTGTAGCTTTGGAGAGAATTATGGAGGCGATGAGAGTTAGGGGGTGGTAGAGTTAGAATTTAGAGTTAGAATTTAGAGGAATGGAAAAGGAAGAATGAAGAAAAAAGCAGTAGAATACATAGTTTTGAAAAGTGTACTATATGCATGCATAGTACACTTTTATTTTTAGAAAATTTGCATTTTCCAAAAGTTTTCTTATAGTATACTATAAATGTATACAGTATACTTTTGATGTATACTTTTCAAAATAGTATGCTAATGAACCATAATCAAACGAGAGAGAATATCTCTAAATATATTTCAAAACACCAACCAACAACAGTAAAAAAAATTGTTGAACATTTTACGGTTCAAAAAGCAATTATCCATCGTCATCTGAAGAAATTAATTGAAGAGTGAAAGATATATAAAGAATGATCTGCTCCAAGAGTGCTGTACTATGCTACTGGTGGACTAGAACTTTTAGTAAACAAAAAAAAGTGGCACTATTATTTTACACTCAGGAACAATGGCAAAGTACTCACCATAACCAACAAAGGAATTTGAACACATATCATAGAAAAGAAAAAGCTAGTTACAATCACAGAAAAAGTTATTGAACATATTTATGAAGAATACATTACTGTATCTAAAAATATTAAGCCAAATGGTTTATACAATATCCTAGCATACTTCATCATTGAAGAAAATGACATATACAGACAATGATACTCTAGATATATAGAAAAAGAATTTCAGCAACTGGAGAAAAAAAACAAAAGATGATACGGTGTATATCTTACACTTATACAGTCAAACGATGAAACACCACTGATCAATGCACTAGCCAAACTCACCTCATTGACTCCAGAATACAAAGCATGTAATGAGAAAATTAACCTAGATTCTCTACACTATACGGGGCTAGATAAAATAGATAACACCAAGTCAGCAATGTATCAAATAATGGAATCTATCAAAGAGTTTCAAGATAAAGATGAGATTAAGCATTTTTATACTCAAGTATTTAATGAGAATTTTGAAGCGCTAATAAAACATTATAGCATTGATACCATCATCATTATCCCAAATAGTGTCTGAAGAAAGATTAGCTTCAATGAGTATATCGAAAAGAAACTAAAAAAAACATTCGGATCTATCCCATTTATCAGCGTAACAACCAACACCTTTCCAGGAAGAAGACCTCAAAAAAAGATTCATGGAATTTGCAAGAGAATAGAAAATGCAACGAAGCTATTTGATATTAGCGACATTTCAAATACAAAAGCCAAAAACATCCTTCTCGTGGATGATGTCTTATGAAGCTGAGCAACGATGAACACCGTAGCAAAAAAAATTAAAGCAATACTTCCAAACGCCCAACTCCATGGCTATAGCATCCTAGGCTCATACCGCAAGTGATTTGATGTTGTGAGTGGGATTTAGAAAAAATCATGAATGAAGCGACTGATGGTGTCATAGATACGGCAAACAAACATAGTATAAATCTAAGAGATGTAGCTTATATCTTAGTGTTAGAGAGAATTATGGAGGCGATGAAAGTTAGGGGGGGGGGAGCAGAGAAAAGCTGAAAGTTGAAAGATAAAATTTGAGGCAAGAGAAAATTGATAATTGGGAATTGAAAATTTAATAAAGAAAACCATGGCTACTATAAGCGTGACTATAGTTTATTTCCTTCTCTAAAATCAGTAATACCCCTGAGTAAATTCTCAAGGGTATTAATTAGTAATAATAAATTACTTACTCTTCCACTACTTTTCTCACGAATGCAAGAGCTTGTTTGAAATTCCTAGACGAGAATAATTTCACTTTACCGCTAAGTAGATTATTGTAATCTTCTGGATAAGGATTTTTAAAGTCGGCATTTACCTCTACATCAATTTTTTCTGATTCTAAGTATTCCTTAAACTCTCCTGGAGTCATTGAATCAATCTCATCCTGCGTAATGTTGCTCATTGGATATCTTTTTATTTATGAATAATAATGAATCAGTTCATTCTATATTTTTTTGTAATTGAATCAAATCAATTTTTACATGCATTTGAAAACTTTAAACTTTTTGGGTGCACGTGAGGATGAGACGAATCAAGTACTAAAATGAGGCAATGAGACGTGAGTTTAGATTCATGCATCCTTGAAACATCAGATCTTGAGGTAAAGCGTCTTTTTGGATGCAAAGC
>CALGNI010000092.1 GCA_937958645.1 Candidatus Absconditabacterales bacterium | reverse complement strand
TAAAAACTTTAAACTTTATGGGTGCATGATTTGAGAAGCAGTAAATGAAGTAGGAGATCTGTTTGCCGCAGAAGGTATTGAGGTGCAGAAGGAAGCGGTTGAACATAAATATAGGATGATTTATTTGACGAGGTTCATGATTGAGCATATACTTGTTACTGATCTATTTCTTAATCAGTATATCCTATGTCTCACATGAAACAGCTATCATGAGCTACTTTAAGAGCTAAAAAAAGAATGATCAGGAAACTTGACGCGTACACTAGGCATACTATCGTAAAGAACTACCTTCTTACTTGTAAGAAGGAGGGCGCATTTGCTAGTGTTTGATCTTTATGCAGTCACTTCAGCGTTTCTCGCAATGTCCCAGCAGAGTCAGTAAACCAATTCAACAAGTACCGAAAAAAGATCCATCCAAACAAGAAAATAGATTATACGGTGAATATTTTTCTAGAGAAAGATAAACTTCGTGAGCACCGCTGTTTACCTACATCAAAGAGCTACAAAGACTTTATCAAGAAGTATCCCAGAGCATGATATCAAAGTTACGTCGCACGATGTACCCAGCACTGACATAAACTATGAATCAAAGAATGAATGTATTATTACTACAAGCAAGCCACAAAGAAGAGTGTGAAGACTAGAGCTCCCAGTAAAAAGCCATCAGATTATAAGCGTCCAAGCGCCAAGGAGTGGTACGAAGAGCAATATGAGAGCTATGACTTCATCATCCATCTAGACGGAAAATCTATGGAAGATCAAGAGCGAATACGAAAGAATAAGCTGTTGAAAACTACATATAAGTGGATGAGTATAGCAGTAGAAGCTAAGAGTTGAGCGATCATGTGAATTCGATTAGAAAAGTCACACAATAAGACCAACGCTTGCATGATAATAAAAGAAATAACTGAACATGTTGAAATGATTTTTTGATCAAAGAAAAAGATATTATTTATAACTGATGCATGATCAGAGTATCTAAACAATAAAGCCCTCAGAGGTATTGAAGTAACAGACTTGGATACTAGTACCCTAGTTGAGTACCTCAGAGAAAGAAAGCACAGCCTGCGCATAACACGCAAACCACAAGACAACTGATTTGTAGAGAATAAAAATGACTACATAGAGAGGATCTGCTTAGATTATAAAGGCATTTCTAGCATGAATAAGAAAGAATTCATAACTCATGTAGAGTCATTTCTGCAACTAAACAATTATCATCTGAAATGAAGCAAGAAATCATTTAGAGGATTAGGAAAAACTCCGTTAGACAATATAGCGCAGAGGTTCTGAAAGAAAAAAGCAGCCACGTGGATAAGTGGAATGCACTGTGTTCCAATTGAAATGATGCACAGAATTCCAAGAGAATATGAAAAGCTGCAATTATGTAGAATAGTCCAAATGATCTACCCTTATTATACTCAATACAAGGAGTTACCTATCAAAACTCACGAAAAGGAGGAAAACTGAGTTATGCACCCCAAAAGTATTGATTCGTCATTTTACACAAACAAAAAAATTGATAGTTGATGATGGATAATTGAAAAATCTTCAATCATCAATTCTCAACTATCAATTGCTTTTATGTTATCTTTCTCCTCCTTGCTCTTCAATAGTCATCCCAACAACTTCATCCTCTTTCTTTTCGGGAGCTTCTTTAGCTCAACCCTCTCTAGAGATGTATACGTACATAGGAATTACCATTGGACTACGTCAGATTTCTTTGTTGATATAGTCCCCGAGATCATCTTTAATCTTCTTCATGATATCTTTGGTCTCCATTCTCTTCTTCGCGTAGCTATTGTATTTTGATTTACCAAATTCAACAATACGAGTGTGCACTTTTCTCACTTCCGATGAATACACGAATCATCTTGACTCAATCTGTACATTTCCAATGAGTTGTTTGTTCTCAGGATCAATCTTAAACACAAGAGAAAGCATACCATCATGCGCCATGATTTGACGAGCTTTGATTACATATTCTCCAGAAAGATGTCCTTTTCCTTTTCCATCAATCAATACCGTATCGACATTCAATTTCTCATTCGAAATTTTACATCCATTGTCATACATCTCAATAATCGCACCATTATGATTTGGCATCAAGATATTCTCTTCATCAATCCCTACTTCTAATCACAATTTTTTATGTTCATATCTGAAGTATGCATTCAAATAGAAGGGAAGGAAGAACTCTGGATTGATAAGATTCAACATCAATTTATGATCTTCAGCTCATCCATGTCCACTGGCATGAATATCCATTTCATCATTCGTTATCAAATGAACTCATCTAAGACATAAGCTGTCCTTCATAGTCATTGCTTGGATCTCATTACCAGGAATCACAGAAGCAGAAACTAACACGGTATCACCTTCTCTTAGAGACACTTGAGTATGCTCATTTCTAGCCATTCTTGCCAAAGCAGAGAATTCTTCTCCTTGCGCACCTGTACAAAGGATCATTACACGTTCATCAGGCATATTTTCGATATCATTGTTAATCTTACGGACATGTCCTTTTGGCACATTGATATATCACAACTCTTGGCAGATCTCAACATTATTGATCATTGATCTCCCTGAGAGATAAACTACTCTATCGTTTTTAATAGAACTGTTAATCAATTGGATCACACGTCATACATTCGATGCAAACGTAGCCACTACGATTCTCCCCGGGCATTTTTCAATAATACTATCCAAGGTCTTTCCAATAGTTCTTTCAGATTGCGTTGGCCCTTTCTTTTGTGAACCCAATGAATCTCAAATATATAACTTCACTCCTTCTTGTCAGATTCTAGAAATCTTAGCAAGATCAGCTGGTTCACCAATCGCTGGCGTGTGATCAATCTTGAAGTCAGAAGAATTAAAAATAATTCACTTGGGCGTCTGAATTGCCATTGCCATAGTTTCTGGAATATTGTGGTTTACATGAACAAATTCGATCGTAAATGCACCCAACTTCAGAAGATCCACATCTGGATCAACAATCTTGTATCTGATTTTTTCTATATCAGATTTGTTATCAAAAGTTTTCTTAATAATTCCTAGTGTTAGTGGTGTCGTATAGATCGTAGGGAATCATAATTCTGGCAAGAGATCTCTCAATGCACCAATATGATCTAAATGCCCATGAGACAAGACGATTCCTCTTAGTTTTTTGATATTTTGTTTCACATATCTAATATCAGGAATAATATAATCTGCACCTAAGGTCTCATTAGCTGAAAATTCCATCCCAGCATCCACGATAATCATATCGTCTTCATACTCGATGAAAATACACTGTCCTACCTCTTCTAGTCCCATCAATGATCCAACTCTTACGGGTTTTTCTCATTTTTTGATAGAAAAAGGAGCTTTAGTTTGGATATCAGCGCGACCAATAATTGGTAATGGTCCTTTAGGTTTTCTTGGTCATCCACTTGATCTTGGTCATCTTCATCATCTTCCAGCTGGTCTTCATCAAGATCTTCATCAAGATCTTGGTCTGGCTGGCTTAGAAGTTTTTGCTGCAGATCTAGGTGATCTTGCTGCTGGTTTACTAGCTCATCAGCTAGGTTTCTCTGTTCACTCTCATTTAGTGAAGTTAATGTTTGAATTGAATTGTTCTGTCATAATATATAATTAATAAAGTTAAATGGTCGAATGGAAAAGGGAATTTAGAGTTTAGAGTTAGAATTTAGAGTTTACAAATATCTAGTTTCGAATTTCTAGTTTCTTTTTCTCTCTCTTTTTCTCTTTCTTTGTTTCTCCTTCGGTTTATATTCCTTGCATCTATTCAATCTATCGCTTCGCTCTGATCTCATAAGCAAGTAATTATCTGTTTCTCTCTTTCTCTCCCCTTCAAGATCTGTACAGTAGTATTTTAGCAATACAGCAGTATGAAGAAATTGTTAGACTCAATGATTGACTATGCCAAGAAACGTAATGTTCCTATTATAGACGACCCTACCAAACAATATATTATTTCACTCCTAAAAACGAGAAAACCAAGATATTGTTTGGAGATAGGATCAGCTATTTGATATAGCTCAGTGATAATTGCCAAAGAAATTTCTAAATGGGATTGAACATTAGTTTCTTTTGAATGTTCTTATCCAAGTTATATGAAAGCACTCACAAATACGAAAAACTCTAGATTACTTAACATGATACTGTATTTTGGTGATTTTCTCAAATTTTCGCACCAATTACTCCCCGATCAGATTGACTTCCTTTTTATTGATGCTGAGAAGGCCTCTTATCTTGATTATTATCTCAAGTGTAAGCCATTTCTTCATGACGAGTCAATTATTCTTTTTGATGATGTCATCAAATATAAACAAAAAACTGCGCCTCTCATTCACTATTTAGATCACCATAACATTCCTTACGAACACAAGCAATTGGTAGATGATGATGGAGTGATAGTAATTGATAGCAATTCGTCATTCAGAACCGGATAGTCTTGTAATCTGAGACCTGTTTAACCTCTCGAGATTGCCACGTCTCCGCTACGCTTCGACTCCTCCCAATGACGATTGTTTATTCTTCAATCACAATCACTTCTCCCTCCAGCTCCAGATTTTGAATTTCTTTTTCGATAGACCCGTCCATCACAAATCGTTGATCGATGTTTTCAATATTTTCTTTTTCTAGTGCTGCTGAACTTTGTAAGATAGCTATTCGTGTGTCTTCAATATGCACGATATAATGTAAAGCATCTCCAGCATCAATACATTTTACACTCACATCTTGAATATCATATTCACCGGGAAACGATACTGCCGATATTTCTCCTTCACCATAATTCATGGCTTCACCTTTTTTCAAAGCTAAACAGATACGATCTTTAACGATTTCATCTCCTAGGTACAGTCTTTCTCAAAGCAATATTCCTCAGTCTTTCTTTTCTAGTGTTAGTGTCATGGTAATATATAATAAGTTAAAGTAGTCTTTTACATCTAATTAGAGTTTAGATCGTTCTAAATTCTAGTTTCTGAACTCTAAATTCTAACTATTTCTCCATTTCTTTCTCTGTTTCTCTCTACAAAGTCAACCTTCTCCTGGATTACATCGTTCTGCGTGATAAAGAAGTTTGGATTGATAAGGTTCAAGATAATTCAAGAAGCTCACAGTAAGATAAGCGCAACCACCACTCACTTTAAGATATTTTTTCATTTATCTTTCGCGGTTGGTGACATTCCTCATGCTGACATCATAAACCCAGCAATCACAATCGCCATAAATCCAAGCACTAAGATCAGAGATTGTAACAATCTCGATATCCCACTCACGAGTCTCGGAAAAGCAGTGTCAAGGTTTGGTAAGTTACTCGTACTCACCGCTTCACTTCCAGTTGGTCTTTTAAGAATGCACTGACCGATAAAGGGAATATCAGTATTTAGGTAAATATGATCAAAATGCTTACAAGCACATCCATTCTGCGTTCATCATGCTTGAGAGAGGCAATTTTCGCAGTTTAATTTTTTTGTATCACAAACATCTTCACATGAACCAGTACTTTGAGCATATACCAAACCGCTTGCAAATTTTCTAGCTAGACCATCAGCATCACTACCTCCTCATTCATCTAATCAAGGTTCAAGTCAAGGATTTTGAATTGAAGAATCATTTCCAATTCAACTATTTCAAGAATTTAAACAAGCTGTAAGACAATGCCCATATTCAACAGCGCAAGTCAGCCCTTTTAAATCTCAATTCCCTCCTGCATTAGTTGATCTCGTATTCCCAGCAACTGAGTTTCAACCTCCTCAAATCGGGAACGGGAGGTCAACATCTTCATCATAGGTACAGGGCAATGGTCATCAGGTATTATTTGCACTTACATCTTCACAAAGATCATAGATACAAGGTAATGGTTCTCAAAGATTATTTGCGCTTTCATCTTCACACACTGCATCTTCATCATAGGTGCACGGTGACGGTAATCCGGTATTATTTGCACTTGGATCTCTACAGGTATCATAGGTACAAGGCAGGGGTCATCAGGTATTATTTGCGCTTTCATCTTTACAAGGATCATTTACACTTCCAGCGTTTGTATTCCCAGCATCAGCATCTCCACCATCAATATTTCCATCATCTGTACTTCAGTCATCTGTATTACCCTCGTCTGTGTTTCCATCATCCGTGTTCCCATTGTCTGTACTTCCGCTATCGGTACTACCAGCATCAATATTACCATCTACTCATCATGTATTAGTCCCTGATGTTGGGTTTCCTCATGGATTTCCTCCATCTACGTTTCCATCTACTCATCATGTATTGGTCCCTGATGTTGGATTTCCTCAAAGTTCTCCTTCTCAAGCGTCAGCTCATCATGCATCTTCTTCTCAAGCATCAGCTCATCATGCATCTTCTTCTCATGCATCTTCTTCTCATGCATCAGCTCATCATGCATCTTCTTCTCATGCATCAGCTTCTCATGAATCTTCTTCTCACGCATCAGCTTCTCATGAATCTTCTCATCAGGAATCTTCTTCTCATGGATCTTTGATACATTCGCTACATCCATCATCACTTGCTTGATTTCCATCATCGCACTCTTCAAAGTCTCTTTGCAAGATACCATCCCCACAAGTCTCACTTTTACAAGAATTGCTACATCCGTCTCCATTATTTGAGTTTCCATCATCACAGGTTTCTACTCATGCCCATACGATTCCGTCTCCACATCTCGCCTGTTTACAAACATTGGTACACTCATCCGTATCAATTTCGTTCCCATCATCACAGGTTTCGGTCTGGCCTATATCTACGTTTCCATCTCCACATTCTTCAGGTGCTTCATAGGGACCCCAAGGAGAAGAATCTTGATCGTTTGGAATTCCATCACAATCAATATCCATATCATACAAATTCTTCGCTCCATCCCCATCAATATCTCCACGAGCATGTCTTTCAGTATTACTAGTATTCGCCTGATTATCTCCATCTATATCAAACTCTCCTTCATCATCATTCGCTAGTCCATCATTATCTACATCGATTTCAGCATCGCTTGGGAGTTGTGAATTAGTCACCACCCCATCACAGTCATAAGAACGACAGTATCCTTGCATCTCTTGAAGCAGCTCTGAAGAATTATTTCCATCCTCTACGACTCTACCATTTTGACCTATGATCATAAAATATGGATAGGTCGTATTGTTTGATTCTCTTCACTCAAAAGCACTAGGATAATTGAAAAAGGTTTCTAAGGCAGTGCTTTCTGGTGTATCGATAAGATACTTGGTGCGCTCGTAAAGATAATGATCCTCTCCGTATGCTCACAATACTACATCTGCTCTTTCTTGATTGGGCACGAGGTTTACGAAGGTGCATGAAGCAAATCTCGTGTCTTTTTCGAACTGTGTTCACGTCAGTCAATCTAGCTCACTAAGATGAGTCTCATCGGCTGTTCCCATCAATACCACGATGTACTCAGAACAAAACTGCTCCTGGAAACTTTGATCATCAACATCCCTTTCGTGTCCTATACTTTCTTTGGTTCAGGTATTTCCTATGAAATCTATTCTTTGTTCTAAACTCAGGCGTGCAGTACCACTAAAATCATCAACGATATCTAAGCTAGAAGGTGCATTGATACGATAAGGTCTATGAACACAAACACTTTCGTCATTAGCAAACACAAATCAGCTCGAGAGACTCAAGAATATTCATCATATGATCATCATTAGGATCTTCACCTGCTTCATCAACACTTAAACTGCTATTATTAACTAAAATTTCTTTTTTTATAGACTTGAGATAAGTTTATTTAAGAGTGCTCCATCAACTTGAGTACCATAGTCTTTCATGATCGCTCATATTACGGGACCTCTATTCTTTGCTGGTTCTTCTATTCCTAGCTTCTCGAGAGTTTCTATCAAGATATTCTTCAATTTTGATTCTGACAGTAAGGTAGGAAGATATTTTGAAAGCGTTGCAATCTTTTCTTCTTCATTTTTGATTCATTCCTGATCTCCAGTTGCAGTATACCCTTCGAGAGTTTCGTTGATCTGCTTTACTTCTTTTTGAATAATTTTGATGATTTGATCGTCCGTAAGGGGCTTTTTCTCTTCTATTTCTTTATTTTTGATAGTAGACATTACCATACGCAAGATGTCTCTTTGTGTCACTTGTTTGGCAATCATAGCCGCTTTTATGTCAGTTTTTAGTTGTTCTATTACCATGTGAAAAAATTGATAAAATTTGAAAGTCCTTTCGAGTATTTGTAAATTCTTTGTTTTTCTGTTTGCTGAAATGGTTTTGCTGTTTGAGAAATTCAAGGAAGTATTGTGTTTAGAAATTTACTATAACCATAGATGACTTATCACTTTAGAATACCATTACTGTATAGTAAAAGATCCAATTTACAAGAGATATTTAATAAATTGTAACAATTGTTTGAAATTGGTCTCAACATAACTAAGAATAAGCACATTACTTAATACTTCGAAGAAAGATGACCAAGAAGCTTGCTTTGACGGCAATCATTTAGCTTATACTATTAGATGTCAAAACTAAAAAACCTCTCGATTCGGCATTATATCCTCTTTTGACAAGCATTAATCGCAATGCTCGGTTCATTGTATTATGGATTTTATGGTGACCCCTTCGCTACTCCAGTATGCTTTGATTCTGCATACGCACTAGAACCATGCACCCTTTGTTGGTATGCAAGAATCTTAATGTATCCAATAGTGATTATTTCTCTTGTATGAATTATCCAAAAGAAACGAAACTATATCTGGACGGTATTGCCTCTAGTCGCTATTGGAATCCCACTAGAAGCGTATCATTATTATCTTCAAAAAAACGTAGTAGAATGAAATACCTTCACCTGTACAGCCAACAATCCTTGTGCAGCATTGGAAGTAAACTACCGAGGTTTCCTAACTATTCCATTATTGTGTCTAATCGCGTTTATAGTAATTTGATTCTGTTGTTGGATGATTTGGAAAGAGAATAAGGATCATAATAAGAAAAAGTAAAAGAAATAAGGAACTTCAAAAAGCGCTGTCAGAATTGATGGTGCTTTTTTTTTAATAAACAAGCAGCCTTTCTGTGACAGGTTTCGAACATATGCTTGATTATGTCAGTAATGCAGACCGATACCAGCTATGACTGATTGTACAGCTGTATGCCTACACCTACTGAAAAGACTCTCCCGCACTAGTGCAACTATGAGAGAAGAAGCTATTCCTGTACTGAGTTTTGGAAGATAAGGTTGTTTAATCGTTTGTATGGTAGTGAGATTAGAACAGAGAGAAGATAAGAGAGAGAAGATAGGATTAGGTTCGGAATTGTTAATACATCAAATAATCTTTAATCTTTTTAGTCAAAAAAAATGGATTGCTGAGTTTTAATTCTCAGAATCCATTTCAATATCAAATTAATTAAACTCTAGAATGTTCAAGTATGAGCTTTATGATTACCCTGGTCGTCATAAATATGCATTTTAGTCATTTCTCAACCTTTTTTATTTGCCTCTTCTTGCGCTTCTTCAAGAGTATCAAAATCTCCTTGAACCCAATCATTGTCTTCATCTCTTGTGAAAGTATCAACTCCAATCACTCTGAACTTACCTTGTGGTGCTATTAATTTATCATTCTCCTCAAGTCTTTTCTTTTTAATTGAGTCAAATACTTCGTCTTGTACTTGCTTAACTTCGCCTCAATACTCCTCACTAAATATTGCTCAAGCTATTTTAGGAAGCATATGTCTTGTTAATGAATACATCATCGCAGGGTATCAAGCAACTTTATGACTGATTGGCTGATTATTGTTGAATCAATCAGTTCAATTTGTTAAATCGTAAATCGCTAACTCTGCCATCAAGTTGAATCAACCAGGAACTAACTCATCATTAGTTCTAGTAGAAAGGAAGTCTGCAAAATCATACAGAAAATCCATCTCTCAAGGCAAATATTCTCTAAGATTCTTTAGCTTCTCTATTACTCAAATTCAAAGAATTTCTCCTTCAGAAGTCCTATCTATTGTTTCGATAGTATTTTCTTTAGTTCTCTTGACTGCGTCTTGGTAAGATTCAACTGCTCAAGCATCTCTCATTTTTTCTCTATACCTAGGACTGTTATTAAATTTGTTATTAGTTCACATACCATTAAAATTAAATATAAAAAACAACAAATGTTATATACATATTTAATTCCATTTGTCAATAGAAGTGTTAGTTTACACAATGGTCATTCTGTAAAGCAGATCCTATAACACCAAATAAACACTACACTTACGTACTGTATACTAAACAATGTAATTAAAAATAGTTTACATATTACTCAATAGAACCAATAAGTCATTTATTTTTCTATATAAAAAAAATGCGAACCTACGCATTTTGATCAATCTTTACTTTGTTTAATGGTGCTCGGGAAGGGAGTTAAGGAGCATATTCGTCTCCATAGTCCACTCTTCTTCTTCAAGATGTTGTCTTACGCTTTCTTAGTATGTTCATGCTCCTTACTTATTTTCTCTGTAAAGAGAGAAAATGTAAGGGATATGTCTTTATATTATTTTCGTCCATCTTTTCATTGACTCATTATTCCTCAGTAATCATGAATCCCTTACTTATTTTCTCTATAAAGAGAGAAAATGCGAACCTATTCGTTTAGATCAGATATAAAGTTCACATAATTGCTCAAGAAGGGAGTCGAACCCTCACGTCTTGCGACACACGCCCCTCAAGCGTGCGTGTCTACCAATTCCACCACCTGAGCAGATAGTTTTTCTCTTTTTAGATTATTCTCAAGTCTCGTCTTGCTTTCACCACGTCCCGTGTACCCCACTCCCTTCGGTCAGGGGCATCGCTTCGCAGATCTACCAATTCCACCACCTGAGCAGATAGTTAATTACAAACGAAGCCATAAGATAGTGATGTTAGACTGTATTTCTACATTAATTAGAAAAAAAGTCTCTTTAAGAAAGAGTATCTGTAAAATCAGAATACCAATGATTACCGTCGAAGCAAGCTTCTTGGTATTCTTTCTTCGAAATCATAATTTTACTTAAGGTATTTGTCAAGCCTATTAATAATTCATCTTACTTCATGTTCTATCTTTTTTATTTCTCCCATCTTTATATCAAGATCTATATTCATTTTATTTACTTTGAAACTTGCGTAATCTGATCAGCATAATATTATTTTGCCTTGTATTCTAGAGATCAATCTATCTTCTGTCTTCTTGACTTCATCTTGTAGCAAATCATTCAACTTATTAATCACTTCCCTGAGAGGATCACCATCAGTAGCAGTAATTACACCTCAATCCAAAACTTCAATCAATACTTTCTGTAGCTTCTTAATATCATCGACCCCAATTTCCTCTAGATCAACTATTTGATGTGAAGAAAGGATATCAGTATGATCTTTTTGAGCTTGAGAAACTTTATCTTGGTATCAACCATCTTTAGTATTGAGGTTTTCTGGATCTAAAGCATCAAAAGACATAAGAGAGAATTACATAAATCAATACCTTAGTATACTTCTTCCAAGGAAATAAAGCAAAAAAAAATCCCGCAAACGCGGGACTTTAGATTATTTCTTCAACTGATAGACTCACTTATCTACTCTTTCGAACATATCCTTATACTTTTGGAGTGTAAGAACGATCGTATTTGGACTTACCATTTTTTCTTTCAAAACTTCTTTTTGAATTTCTTTGATTGGCATTGGTCTTTCTATCTTATTTAAGATTCTTTCGATGATGTCTTTAACACTTCCTCCTTCAAATCCTCGTTCTTTCAGACCATAGATTCCAAGTCCCATGTTTACGAATAGGTCATTATTTTTTACCAATTCATTGTGTACGGTATTAACTTTTACAGGTTTTTCTGGGAACCATTCCATGACTTTCGTTGCCATTTCTTGATAATGAAGTGGTTTATTGATTCTTCTGAGGATATACAGTACTTTTTGCTTGATAGTTTTTGGGTTTACTTCTGTGAAGGTATCTAAACCTACTTTCCCATAAAACGTAGCGATTCACTTAATAGACTTGAAGAAATTTGTGTAGAAAAGGTTGTTTTGTAGATACTCAATATCTTCATATTTGCTTGTATATACATCTTTTAGTTTGTCTACAAACTCATAGAGATCTTCTGCTTCTCCCTTTTTGGTGAAGTATTCAGTAACATATACCGTCATATCCGTAAGAAGATCTTCGAATAGTGGGTCGATAAAGAATCATTTCCAGATTCTTCTATTTCTTTTTAGATAGTAGATATCAAAATCAGATACCACGATCATTTTCAATTCTTGCATATTGAATTTACCAATACCCTTATTTACCAATTTTGCGAGGAAATCATCTTCAATCAAGAATCATCCATTCATATCGAGTATTTTCTTTCCTTCTTCAATCACCTTGAGATATTTCTCATTACCGATGATCAATCTTCTAAATCTCATCAATCATTGAGCTTCGATTTGTCTCACTCTTTCTCTAGTAAGACCATACGCTTCACCGATTCTTTGCAATGGCACTTCTTTTCCACTTACCAATCAAAACTTTCTGTACAGTACTAACTGCTCTTTTGGCTTACAATACTGAAGAATGTCTTTTACATTGGTTTTATCCAAATCGACTTTTATCTTCTTGTCATCCATTTTTGCGCGAAATCACATAAGATACAAGATAAATTAATAAAATAAGGGATACTTTTCAACAACTCTTTGATAACCATATGTTATCGCAAGTCAAGGAATATTTAGCTCAAACAGGTCATACTATAGTGACAATTCTCATACTTATGTGATCATCAAGAAACATGGTTACACCTATGATCTTGATGATGACTATAAGTAACATGGTAATAATATACACTTATTAAACATAATGTCAAGTTAATTTAAGCCTTTTATATTACTCTTGGGTTTTCAAGCATTTAAATAAATGTAACAATAAAAAAAGCCTTGATTACAATCAAAGCCTTAAGGAAAGAAATATGAAATTATCGTTCCTCCATCAATAATACTTGAGACTACAATTCACTCCTCGATTAATTAACTTTCAATTTCCTTATATAGCTAAGCTTTGTATAGAAATCATCATAATCATTCTCAAATTCATCTTCTAACTTCATTGCTCTAGAAAGAAACGCATCATTTTCCTCTAGAATAGTCTTTATTGCCTCCGACTCACTAGAGTCAACTTTCACCAGCTCTTTCAATTCCTTGAATTTTTTCTCATATGCCCTAATGAGCAAAATCAATTCAATATGATTGATCTCATAATCAAGCATATCATTTGATGCACTTGAGTAAGCAGCTATCAATGCCTCTCTATTGGCACTAGAGAGCATAATTGTATCTATATCAGTCTTTTTTAAAAGATAGGTATGACACAACTCACTTCTCGCAATATCAAGCTTTAGATCGTCACACTCATATAGCTTATCGAAGAGCGCGTTTAAATTCTGGGTAAATCCAGTTGTTTGAAACAAAACAACTACCATAAATACTATTACTTTTTTCATTTCTATTTATTTTTATTTACTAATAAGAGATTGTAATTGCACTATAGTTGCATATTTGATTATGTCAATAGGTATATTGATATGTATTTACTCCTGGGTCTTCAAATAATACTCTAGGATATGCATGGATGCAACGGTATCTTCGGCAAGGGATTTTTCTGTCGTTCAAAGAGTGACAGCAGCTTGTACAGAAGTATACTCTTCGTCTACTTTCACCACCTCCAATTTCTTTTCGATGAAACATAACTGCTTGATCAATTGATCGATCTTAGCCTGCAATCCCTTGTGTTGCTTAGGATAACCAACGACGATTTTACCAATTGCGTAACGCCCTAAAGCTTCACCTAGATTAAACATCAAGTATTGATCATTCATAAAGGTACCAATCGGCATCGTCAATCCTGATCTTTCGTTTCGATAAGACGCTCAAATATATTTCGTTCCATAATCTATAGCAAGGATGTTTGTTTTAATCATAATTTCGTAATAATAAAATAATCCTGCGGATTTTTGATGCATTCACAATAAAACAAGAATAATCAATTTACACAATATTGACTCTTTAGCAATCGGAGTATTTATATATATGTAGCGTATCACAGCTCTTTCTTCGACCAGAATTTAAGGAGCCTCTGCAAAATTAAAGAATTGAAGAGATTTTATAATATCTACGATTTTTTCATTTTTCATGGCTCCTCAAGGAAGCTTAAGTAAGCCAGACTATATTTTTAGATGTTTCCTGTTTTTGGAAGATATGCGTAAAAGCTCTATTTTGCAGGGCTTCCTTAACAAACAAATTCACCTTTTTGGTTAGAACTTACTTTATACAAAAAATAGTAGATTTGTGTTAGTGATTTAGCATATTGCTAATTCATCAACTACTTACTAGCATTTTTGAGATAAGCACTTACCAGAATAGGCTGCAACCCCCATACTCTATCTAGATAGATTTCTTCTCAGATATGTTCTGCATAGAATTTATTTTGTTGGGAACGAATTTGACCTGAGATAAAGACTCATCACGGTTTGAGTACCGCATGAATATGCTGCAGTACCGGAATAAAATCATCTCACAAGAACGTCATAGGAATAGTTGACACTACCACATCAAGAGCTCAGGGCTCCAGATAGTTCATCATATTCTCAGCTCCATCATGATGAATTTCGATATTATCATAGTCATGATAATGAGAACGAAGATGGCCAACAAAACTCTCGAGCACCTCAAAACAGGTGATATGTACATTATCTTGCTTCATCAGACGATGAGTAAGATTTCCAGTACCAGGTCCAAGCTCAAGAATACGAGTAACTCATTGCAAGTTACTATACTGCTGTGCTAACTCCCCTATTCTCTGAGATGCTCTCTCAGAGGCTGGCATAATGGCTCATGTAATCAAAACATTTTTGATATGTTCCAATGCTATCATGGTTCATCACTAAAAAAACAAAAGCTGACTCCTTGTTAACCATCTCAAGATCATTATCAATTAGATATGGAACCCATCCCCTTCAAAAAACTCCTCAGAACCACAGCAAAATACACCAATATTCTTGCATCAAATTGAGTTAGTAACCTCAAAGAGCTGATGCTCATGTTTCCCCGTACCTACGAAGATAGAAAAGAAATTAAAACTTTATCCACAGTTACTACTGATGGTACCCTACAGACAGTCAAAGGATATATCACCAAAAAATCAATGTTTACCTCGCCACGCGGTAAAAAAATCTCCCAAATCCATTTCATCGATGAGGATGAAAAACCCTGAATCATAAACTCATTTCGTGGAACCTATGTTCTAAGAAGTGCAAAAGCAAACAAGCGATATTATATTATAGGAAAGCCTGACTTCCAATATGGAAAGGTCTCATTCAGTCACCCAGACATGATCGAGGCAGCTGAGACTGATACTTCTGCTTACAACTTCTGAAGGATCTATCCGATCTACTCAGAACTCCTCGGGATCAAACCTGCACGATTTGCTCGCAAGATTTTTGATGTATTGGATGCATGAATTGAAGAATTTGAGGAATACCTTCCCCTAGACTTTTTGAATACCTATGACCTCCCTCCACTCAAACAAACCATAAGAAATCTCCATTTTCCAGAAAATCTAGAACAAGCCAGAGACGCAAAAAACAGAATCTTTTTTGAAAAACTTCTCAACATCCAACTCGTCTCACTAGATCATCAAGCCAACTATCAACAAAACCTACCCAGCACTGAAAAAATCAACTGGGAACACATCAAGACTTTCGTAGAAACACTCCCATTCGAACTCACCGGCGCTCAAAGAAGGGCTATCAAAGAATGTGTCGATGATATCCACAATGGACGCACGATGATGAGATTGCTCCAATGAGATGTAGGTTCCGGGAAAACCGTAGTGGCTGCGGCTGTCGCCTATCATATTATCAAAGAACTCTGAGGACAGACAGCATTTTTAGCTCCACTGTCAGTATTAGCTACTCAACATCATCAAAGTCTCGCTAAATTATTACTCCCTTTGTGAGTCAGAGTCGAACTTCTTACTTGAGCACTCCCTGCCAAACGTAAAGCTGAACTTAAGCAAGCGCTTACCGCCTGAACCATAGACATGATCGTCGGGACCCATGCCATCATCCAAGATGATATAGATTTCTCAGACCTTCAGTTTGCTATCGTGGATGAACAGCACAAATTTGGGGTAAGGCAAAGAGGTTTTTTTCAACGTTTCAATAGTCCCCACATCTTACAAATGACTGCTACTCCGATCCCTCGTTCGTTGACGCTCGCATTTTTTGGTGAGTTTGAGGTCAGTATCATCGATGAGATGCCAGCAGGAAGAAAAGACATCATCACCAAGATCGTGAGTAACACAGAGATTAAAAAACTGAAACCTCGAATCATGACCAAGATCGGACAAGGTCAACAGTGCTTCATCGTTACGCCATTGATCGATGAATCTGAAGCAGAGTGAATGGAAGAAATCGCTAGTGTCAAAAAAGAACGAGAAGAAATCTCAGCGCTTTATCCAGAACTTCATGGGAAAATCGGATTACTCCATGGGAAACTCAAGTCAGCAGAAAAAGATCAAATCATGCTCGACTTCAAGAACAATAAATATGCGATCTTGGTAAGCACGACGGTAATAGAAGTCTGAGTCGATATTCCCAACGCCACGATCATGATCATCAAAAACTCAGAACGTTTCGGACTTTCTCAACTCCATCAGCTTCGCGGACGTGTAGGGAGATCTGATATCCAGTCCTATGCCTTTCTTCACACCAAACGTAAATCTGGAGACAGTTATGATAGGCTCCGTCATATGGAGGAAACAAACGATGGATTTAAACTCGCAGAGATAGACCTTCGTCTGCGTGGAACTTGAGAAATCCTATGAGTAAGACAATCTGGTGAAACCGACATCCCGATCGAGATTCTTACAGACACCAACTACCTCAGCAAAATCAAAGAAGCAGGACATCAACTCATGGATCATCATCCTGAAGTAGTAAAAGCAATCATCAAACAATCAGAGCTTGGTGGTGTGGGGAAAAATTTGGTGTAAGAAAAACTGAGTTATAAAAACAACTCAGTAGTTACTATTCAATTATATATGAGTCACTAAGACTTAAGCTTCTTACGAATCAATTTGTATAGCTGATCCGACTTGCATCTCGACATCGTTATTGCATCCTCCTGTGAAGTCAATTCACTATTCAGAGCATAGGGAGCGTGCCCTCCTGGATATGGAACAACAAGCTGGACTGTTAATGTAAGTACATAACTTTCTTCATTACATCCAATATCATATGAATAAATTTTCTGTAATACATTATCAGGGTTTAGTTTAGAATCTATTAAGACTATCTCTTCACAAGTTTCAATCTTATTCTTAATTTTTTCATAATGAATGTCTTGAGAACAGGATGAAAGGAAGAATACTGTGACTAAGAATAACATATTTTTTTTCATTTTCTTGTTTTTTGATGTGAATTTATTTAATTCGCTGATTATGAATTAATTTTGTAAGTCTTTTCATTTTTGATTGTAGTGAATCACAACTTTTAGGATAATCTATAGTTGAAGAATAACCTAGCGATATAGTAACATGATCTTGATCTTCCTGATTATCTAAACCAATACATACTGGTTCTCCAGTAGATCGTGCTAACCACGACCCTTCAAGTTCTACCTTAAAAAAAGATCGTATAGCATCAATATCAATATTATATAATTTTTTTGGCACAATAACTTGTCCAACAATTTGATATATATATGATGGATTCATTGAATATATATTAGTTAGATTTAATCTTCTATCCGTAATGATATAATAAAGCAGATCATGTTTTATGCCCTTTTTTACAGTATCAATAAAAGTTCCTTCACGCCTTGGATTTTTCAGAAAGTCGCCAAGGTCATTTGCGATTTTAGGGAACCTACTATTAAGTTCACTAAGAAAGTCATGTTTTTTTGTCATTGTTAAATGTTTATATTTTTAGTTAATCGATTAACTAAAATACCATACTTGCAGAATCAAATTTATCAAGATCAATTTGTTGATTTCTGTCGTAAAAATTAACAACTATTTAGTTAAATTCCAAATAGTATAGAAAATATTCGTTAGTGCTTTATGAAAACTACTGCTTTCGATCACTACGCCACTCAGTTCATCGGCATTATACATCAAGAGTGCCACTTTATTTCCATCATACATCACGATCTCGTTAGAAAGCTCAAATACTGGATCTTTAACAAGACGGTATTCATGATACATCATTGTATATTCCAAATACGCATGATTACCTTCAGCGATTAATGATTTAGAAATCGCTGGAGATTCTAATCTATATGGTTTAAAATCACTTTCTAACCACTGAGCAAATTCTGGATCTACATCAATTGCTCACAAAAATGTTAAAAAACATTGTTGCTCTTCAGTGTAGGAGTTTCAAGAATCCACAATTTGAAGAAATAAGTCCTTCAACTGCTCTCTTCACTCAAAATACTGAACCTTAGGTTTGGTCGCATATTGATTCATCAGACCAATCATCTCTGGAACTCTCTCTTTGAGTAGTTGAGTTTTAGCTTCATACATCTTACTTAACTGCTTAGGGGAAAGCATTTCGTATTGGGAAACACTATTCTTTTTGACTTCTTTAAGTCGTCATTTCTTTCCCATCTGTTCTAGCACTTGATAAGCGGTTACTCTCTTTTCTCCAGCCTGTTTTCCAATCTTACTTGCAGGAGCTAAACCAGTCTCAAGACCAGCAAGATACAACCTCGCCTCTCTTTCACTAAATCATAAATCTTGAAGTATTTTTTCGATCATCTTGATGCTGTTATAAATACTAACAGTATATCGAGGTGTAACACAAATTGCAAACTTCTGTTTTATTTAATGAAGAAAAAAAAAAGCCACCCACAAATGTGAGCAGCTCCTAACTCACCATAAAAACTATGATAAATTATGTGGATTCTTTTTCAGCCTCTTTAGCAAAGTTAACTGGTTTTACATCCCAAGAAGGATGCTTTGAATCAATTAGTTTTAAATTATATTTATTTTCTCCCTTTGTGCCACTATCTCCGGGATTTTCTACTTCCTCATCTTGGTCAGAATTTGAAAGCGAATCAGTCGTGGCAATAGGATCGGTAATCACAAGATCACTATGACCATTCATATAATCATTTCGAACACTTTCTTCAGAATTTATCACTTGAGATTCAAAAGAATCAGGTTCATGATTACAAGAGAACAAAGGCAATAGAAGACAAATAAGTAACAAACTTTTCATAATTTTTATTTTTGATTCAATTACTAACCTAATGAATTAAACTCTATTGTCAATATCGAACAAGCCAAAACCTTCTACTTCCCTATCCAAGCTCAAGTCTTAGGCAGGAAGACAGGGAGATCAATCACTGAATCAAACACAACTGCTTGAGGGAGGTTATTTTTCACTGATCTAATCTGATCGATAATGATCTCATCCACTTCTATTAAACAAGTTCTTGAACATCCATCCAAACTACTTGTGTTTCCATCATCACATTCTTCTAAAAGTTGATTCACGAGTCCATCCCCACACACAGGCAACTCTTTGATGAGACAAGCGTTCGTACAGGCATCGCTATTATTTTTATTTCCATCATCACATTCTTCTGAAGATTGATTTACAAGTCCATCTCAGCACATCGGAAGAACTTCAACCATGCAGGCACTACTACATCCATCGTTATTAGTGGTATTTCCATCATCACAGTTTTCAGTAGTTTGATCTAAGATCCCATCTCAACACACATGCACGTAGATTTCTTCTTTACAGAATCTATCGCATCCATCACCATCTAGATAATTTCCATCGTCACAGGTTTCGTCTTCACTATTGAGCACTCAATCTCAACAGTAGCTAACCTTTCTTGCTCAACTTCATCATCATCACCTAGCCGTACTAATTACATCAATACATGCACTCATATTACAGTTCATAGTGTCAGATGGCTTTATTCAATCACATAGCAAAGTTGAAGATATCACCTCTTCATTTGTTCTATCTACACAAATGACCTCACGAGTTTGTGAACCTCATCAACATAATGCAGAGCATTCAGACCAGTCTCATGCAGATCGGTTATATATTTCACACTCTTGGGTGTTACATGATCTCATATACAATGGTTTTGCATCAACACACAGACTATCTGAAACCGTAGCTCATGATAGATCAACACAAGTAACTATTCTTTCCTGATCTCAGGTTCCACAAGTCGCTGAACAAGCTCATCGATTTTCGACTTCTCGATTATAGACCTCACATACTTGAGTGTTACATGATTGAAGCAATTGCGGTCTTGGCTCTCCACAAAACTCATCTGACACGACCAAATTATTTGAGGTGCTTACACAACTCACAGATCTCGTTCTCGTTCACCCATCACAGTTTGCATCACAGATTCCTCGATCATCCACACTTCGTTCATAGGTTTCACATACATCTATATTGCAGTCACCCATTGGTTCTGGTTTTGTCGTAGCACAAAGACTTTCGTCTACGATGGTATTATCAGAGTATCTTCTACATTGCACTTCACGCTCCCTCATTCAACCTCCACAGAGTTCTGAACAAGTTCATCGATCGTCAGCAAATCGATCATAGGTTTCACATGCTTGAGTATTACATGATTGCTGTACAGCAGGCACAGGAAGGTTACAATATTCATCTGCTACTATAGCCAGAGTAAGATCATGTATACAAGACACTGACCTGGTCGAAATCCCTCCTCCACAAGTCAATGAACATTCTTCGTATTCTCACACAGATCGAGAATACGTTTGAAGCTCTCATGCACAAGTACATCCGTCTTCCTGAATCATATCATTGAGAGTATCAACATTATTATCATCACAACTTATTCAGACCTCTTGAGGCACTTCGTTAGTCTGTTCACATAACACATTACTTATTAGACATGTATCAGTACATCAATTAGTTCATCGATTCGTCTCACTAGAGTCAGCTGGATCGCAATCTTCTTGCACTTGGAGCACTCAGTCTCAACAATATTCGCCTGAAATAGTAGCAACAGAACAATCATCTGCACAATACTCACAAGTGTTCGCAGTATCGGAGTCACTGTACACCACTACACATGCATCATCTAGCATTCAGTTATTTTGATCAGGATATCCATAATTACATCATCAAGCATCTGGTATATAATCTACATCTCCACATACTGGAGCTGACGTGAATTCAACTACTCACAAACAAGTACATCCATCATCTTGAATAACATCATTAATTGTTTCAGCATTATTATCATCACAACTTACTCATACAGCTTGTGGCACATCATTGGTATTTTCACAAACACATATTGGCGTTTTACAAGACACCGGACACTCACCTTCATAGTTCCATCATGTTGAGCCCTCTTGTACCATCTCTCCTGGAGCACAATAATCATTTGGATTTGCGCAATCTGGAACTGGAAAACACGCTCATTCTAAAATTGTTAACTCACAGCTTTCATTACAATATTCACAAGAACCTAAAGCGCTAGTCTCGCAACCAACTTGGGGAGTATTACAATTAGTATTTTCATCATCATCTATTGATGAATCAAACTCTTCATCTCCACAAACATACTCTACTTTTTCACAGCTCTCATTACATCAGTTCGTTCATCGATTTATCTCACTAGAGTCAGTGGGATCACATTCTTCTTGCGTTTGCACCACTCCATCTCAACAATATTCACCCGTGATCGTAACAACAGTACAGTCATCAGCACAGTAGGCACAAGTATTTGCTGCATCAGCATCGCTATAATCTACGCTACAAGCATCATCAAGCATTCAACCATTTTGATCAGGATATCCATAAGCGCATCATCATGAACTTGGAACATAATCATCATCTCCACAAACTGGATCAGATACAATCACAATCTCTCAAGCACAACTACACCCATCATCTTGAATAACGTCATTAGTCGTGTTTGTATTATTATCATTACAACTTGTTCATACTCCTTGGGGTGCTTGATTGGTATTTTCACAAACACATATTGGTGTTTTACAAGAAATCTGACAACCATATGTGTCATAATTTGGTCATCACGATCATGATTGCACTTGCTGTCCTGGCCCACAAAAATCTTGAGGATTTGCACAAGGTGTTGTCGGACTACAAGCAACACTTACTTCAATCTCATCACATTCATTGTTACAGTATGTACATGAGCTTCAAGCTGAAGGAATACATGGAGTTTGAGGCGCATTACAGTTTGTAGTAACATCATCATCAAGAGCGTAATTAAATCATGTTTCTCCACACTGAATCTTTTCACAAGTAAAATCCTGACAAGATTCACAACCATTTGCATCAGTTGGAGTATTTCCTAATACTACACGCGATCATGCATCACAAACCGGCTGCGGACAAACTGGGATCTCACAAGCAGTATTTATCGTAACAGTCTCACAAGACTCATTACAATAAGTACAAGAGGTTCAAGGCGAAGCAGTACAGGTCTCTCCTTCAGGAAGTGGATCGCTACAGTCAGTACTGTTATCATTATCTTGTGTTGCATCAAATCAGTCATCACCACACACATATTCTTGTTTCTCACAATTTTCACTACATCAATTAGTTCATCGATTCGTTTCATTTGTATCAGCTGGATCACATGTCTCATTGGATTGCTTTATTCCATCACCACAGTATTCACCAGAAACTACTTCAACCATACAGTCCAATGAACAATACTCACAGGTTTTTGCAGTACTTGTCTCACTATACAAAGCAGTACAGTCACCATCAGGGAGTCAGTCATTTTGATCTGGATATCCATAATTACATCATCAAACAGCTGGTTCATAGTCAGTATCTCAACACTCAGGAGTAGTTTGTACTGATACGCCCTGACATTCACACGGCATCTGTCACGGTGTAATTTCTTTTAGTCATTCTCACCAACTCAACTCAAACATAAGAGGCGTTCAACATGCAGGTATATATTCAGCATCAATTCGATTTCATATCAGCATATTCGGTTCTTCTTCGGTCGCAACAAACATACCCGATTCTATCACCGTTCAGTTTGAATTATTTATAATATCAAAAGTAGCATCTTCAGGAACGTTATGGGCTAAATTAAATTCTCGTCAATCACATCAAACCGCCGCATAACATCAAGCCATAGATCATTGTCATGATCACATATTCATTCATGCCATAAGCGAAGAATCAGGTACTTGTCATCAACTATTACTTAATATCTCCTCCTGTATATTATCTTCCTCAGGTCTTACTCTTCCTCAGTTATCATCTTCATCAAAAGACTGTGATGCAAAAATATTTCATCATATATTCACGCCATTGACACACGCACATCCATTAGCAGAAATCACCTTAGTTCAATCCATACATGGTGTTCAAGGAATTCAAGGCTCTCATCCTCAAGGACACTCATCAACCACTCACTGACATCCACATCCAAAATATGCTACTACATCATTGGTAGTAGTAGGATCTCCATCATCACACACTTCTCACAAGGGCAATCTTGGTACTCCATCTGGGCATGTAGTCTTATCTCATCACAGATCAGCAATAATATCATCCGTGATATACGAAAATTCATCATCATAATCTCAAAGATCTAAGCCAGTCCCCTCTCTATCATGAGAAAGTTGATCAATTCATAAATATCACAACAACAAAAGTCACAAAAGAATCGGTAACCAGAGAAAAATCTTTTTCATTTTTATTTGAGGAGGTAAAATAGCTAGAAATAGAGTATTAGTAAAAATACAACATTGACATATTATACATATATTGCTGCATTGTGTCAATTTTTGAGAACTTTTTTTCTAAAAAAAAGATGCTCAGAATCCTGAACATCTTTTTTTCACTTTATTATTTATGTTATTCCCTCCC
>CALGNI010000091.1 GCA_937958645.1 Candidatus Absconditabacterales bacterium | reverse complement strand
ACTCCTCTCACTCACACATCATTATGTTTAGCTCAGATTAATCATCGTTCTTTAGTCCCATGGTTCCAGGCTTTTTCTATCTTGGGTATATGAGCATCATCATCCTTATCAGCTTCATCATAAGAATCATACAAGGTTTCTTTTAAATCAGGATGCTCCAAGTCAAACCCATTATCAACCACACCCACCTTAATCACCTCTCATTCTGGAAGACATGCGACCAATTCATCATAACCAATATACTCTAAATGCCGTTGTTCAGCTTCTTCGTTATCAAATGACTGCGTAGAAAATCATGAATTATTATCCAATTCTTCCAGCACTAAATTACCAAAGTTCACATTTGGATTTACTAATACTACCTTATTAAGATCTGGATTAGCATCTATATGCTTCGCAAAAGCAGCAATATCAACACCTGGTGAAACTGAGTATTCTAGGATATAATCTAAGGTCAAGTACGTCTGACTAAACAAGAATTTGATATCAGTAACTGATCCTCAAAATTGATCCATAAGGTACTGGATAGACTCTTTAGCAAGAGCTACTTCATCTACATCAGGATCATTATTCGGATTCACCGTGATCAACAATCTCCCTTCCTGGATATCAGTCGTAAGTTCATCATATACCACCAATGTTCCATCTGTCTTAAACACCGTACTCAAAGTGTCCCAATCTTCTTGTGTATAGTCCAACCATTCTAGTTTTGCCGCCTCCCCTTCAGCATTCTCATCGCACTCGGGATTCAATGCATATGCATCCTGAAATTCACCATACTCAGTATATAAAATACCGCAATGACTCAGAGCAATATCCTGAAAGCTCAACTTACTATTTTCTCGAGCAATCCAACTCTTATATCCAAAACTCATTCCATGAACAAGAAAAATCATCAATGAAAGCACTGATACATAGTCCATTATCCTAAACCCACGCTTCATTTTTTTCTCCATCACCATATCTCTTACAGTAAGCAAAAAATCACTACTGTAAGTATAGGTAGGGAACATGTTTTTGTCAAATATAAGAGTAATTGATAGTTAATAATTGAAGATTGAAAATTTTTATTTTCAAAAATCTTCAATTATTCTTTACCCTACACTTCCTTCCATTTCCATCTCGATCAATCTATTTAACTCCCCTGCATACTCTAGGGGCAGTTTCTTCACAATCGGAGAGATGAATCAGTTCACAATCATCGTCATCGCTTGTCCTTCATCAAGACCACGAGACATGAGATAAAACATCATTTCCTCATCGACTTTACCCGCACTCGCTTCATGAGCAATGGTTGATTCTCCATTGTCTACGTTGATATGTGGTATCGTGGTAGAAATAGATTGATCATCCATCAAAAGCGCATCGCACTCAGTCGCATTTACCGCTCAGGTTGCAGATTTTCTGATATCTACTATTCCTCTATAGGTTGCATTTCCTCCGTCTTTTGAAATTGATTTTGAGATAATGGTACTAGAGGTGTCTTTTCCTATATGAATCACTTTGGATCAGGTATCTTGATGCTGTCATGCTGCAGCTACCGCTACTCATAGTTGGTCAGAACGAGATCTATCTCCCTTCAAGATACTACATGGATACAACATCGTCACACCAGATCACAAATTTCCATTAACTCGCTCCAAAAACCCATCATCTTCTACGATTCCTCTTTTGGTATTCAAGTTATATGTGTTGATAGACCAGTTCTCTACTGAGGAATATCTCATGTGAGCGTTTTTTCCTACATAGACCTCGACTCATCATGCATGAAGCGATAATTTATTGAATTTGGGAGCAGAACACCCTTCTATGTAATCACATCTGGCATCATCATCAACGATAATCAAGGTATGTTCAAACTGTCCTCCACTCAAAGAATTCATACGGAAATATGCCTGCAATGGTTCATCTACGATTACCCCTTTTGGCACATAGATGAATGTCCCACCACTCCATACAGCACCATGCAATGCCATGAATTTATGATCATTCGCAGGGATCAGTTTCATGAAATACTTCTTCGCCAATTCTGGATGCGTCTTCACTGCTTCAGTCATATCTTCAAAAATAACGCCCTTTTCGGCTCGCTTCTTTTTGATACTATGATACACCACCTCACTATCCATCTGACCTCCTGCTCCAGCAAGATATTTCTGTTCAGCTTCAGGGATACCGAGTTTCTCAAACTTTGCCTTGATCGCAGGATCTACTTTATCCCAATCGTTTTCTGCTTCACGCTGCTCTGGCGATGCATAATACACCAGCTCATCAAAATCCAATCCAGAGATGTCTGGACCTCGATTGGGCATCGGCATACTATAAAACAACTCAAGTGACTTGAGTCTCATCTCTAGCATCCATTCTGGCTCCTCTAGCTCTGCAGAGATCTTCCTCACCGTCTCCTCATTTAGACCTTTGATCTGATGAGAATACTTGAAATCATCTGAACTATCGAGTGCTTCGCGGAGTTGGGCGTCTTGGGTTTGGGTTGTTGTCATTTTAAATTTATTTTTAATATCTAAATATAGTAAATAGACTATAAATTTAGACGATAGAATATAGCGAAGCGCTTTCTATTCGTCTAGATTTAAGTCATTTACTTCGTAGTCTCTAGATGTCTTTTTGTTCAATTTTATAATCTAGAGACTATATATGTGGATCTCAATGTCTGTGATCTAAATCTGGCATGGAAAGATACTACTGATCTCCTCTCAAATGCCTAGATAATTTTCAAAAAAAAAAAACCATCAGCGCAACCACACTGACAGTATAAAAAATAGTGAAAATCGATTAATAAACACGCTTAATTGAAGTCGGAGGTGGAGCTAATTTTTTCATTTTTTTGTTGCTAAATTCTTTAGATTTACTCCTAGGTAAGGAGATGGGTTCTTTTGTTTTCTTTGTATTTTCTTTGTTCTTGGAAGCATTTCTTTTCTTTGACATGGATTTTGTGTTTGATTTAAGTCGCCAATATATACATCACAATACCACTATCAAGGAAATCTACGACATTTACTCCTGATTTACTCTAAACCAATCTTAGTCACTTTATCCTCTTCCTCCACAAGCATCTTTTTTATTTCAAATCGTATCTGCTGGATATTCTCATTATTATCAAGTATTTTTCTTTCTAAAACCTCTATCTTGGTTAGTATTTCTTGATTTGATGAAAGGATTTTTCTCATATGAGTAAATACTCTGATGATGGCAATATTAGTTATTCTTGCTTGCTTAGATTTTAGAACACATGATAACATCGCTATTCAATGCTCTGTGAACACTCTAGGTGATTTTCTTCGTCACATTCTATCTCCATTATTGGAAGTCACAGATTGTGACTTCCAATTTTCAAATTCTTGTTTGGTCAATTGAAACATAAAATCCTCAGGGAAAAGATCTATATTCCTAGTCACAGACTGATTCAAAACCTTTGTTTCGACTCAATATAGTTTGTCTAAAGCCCTATCTAGCATCACTTTCACTCATCTCATGATGAGAATCTTCTCTGATATGATTTCAGCTGGCAACAAAGACATGAGAAAGGCAATAAATAAATATTGCTATCTATAATAAAATAGTCACTACGTGATTTTGATAGTTTCTGAAATAAAGGAGCTCAACAAGAGCACAAAATTTTAGTGAATAGCAAATTGAATATTTATATGTAGTAGCAAGCAAATACTTATTTCAAAATCTGAAGAACTTAAACAGCTTTATACAGCCAGTATTTAGAATTTCCTATATACCAAAAAAGCCCTCTGTACGCAAAGAAATAACTATGAAACAACTTGTAAATACCCCTATTCCTCACCTCAGCTACCAAGTATTCATTTATCTAGACTAATCAACGCAAATCCTAGTAAAATAATTCATATTCATATAAAAGCTTGAGTTGAAAGAACTTCTCAGAGAAAGAGAACTCCAAGAGCAGTAGCTGCTAAAGGCTCTCATATCGCTAACACTCAAGTAAAATATGATGAAATATGCTGTAATGCGCTATTTAAGAACACATATGCTCATGCCATACATCATCATAAATATCGTAGTATTTTCCAAGAAGCAGCACTTACCATTCAGAATTGATTTCATTCGACCACTAAAGTAATTACTAGTAATGTTGAGACTAGCACAGCAAACACAGCAATGCTCGAAAGTTTTGGCGGTAAATGAGCTAGTCTTTTTGCAATCACAATATATACTGCATTACTTATTCCTGCTAATAATCAAAATAAATTACCAACAACACTTGTTCCTATTAGATCTGGATCAAAGAGAAAGTACAATCATACAATACTCAAGAGTATAGCTACATATGTAGTCTTCTTTAATTCCAATCATTTATATAAAGCACCCAAGACTGGTAGTAAGATTGCTGGAAGAAAAAACAAAAATGAAGAATTTGTTACTGTAGTCCACTTTATAGACAAAGTAAAAAATATTGATCATAACACCATTCACACAACTGAAACAATCACAATTTTTTTCCAATCCTGTCTTTGAATCGATGAGATCTTAGAAAGATACTTTCGACCCAATACACACAAGATAAACAGCCCTATCGCTATTCTTAGTGTAGTAAACGTCATAGGAGAAATATCTTGGATTATCATCTTTGAAAAAAACCATACACCTCAAAAACAGAGTCAGGACAATACCATATATCAAACGCCTAGAGAAGTTTTCATTGAGAGAATAGTACTTGTGTTTAATAGATTATCAAAGGAAAAAATTAACAAAGAGACCTCCCCAACTTGAAGTCACAGACAGTGACTTCAAGTTTTTCACACTTTTTTATTTGCAAACGAGAAATAAAATCCTTATAGTATGTATACAAATGTCTGCAGTATGGCAGAATTCTCTCATACATATGAGAGTAACTAAAAAACTTCTCAGAGATATAACCCTTTGAGAAGTTTTTTTATATGATTAAATTCTCATGCAGCAACTTTATTGATTTTATAACGAAATCTCTTCTTATCTAATACCCTTCACTGAGAAAGAATTAGTGAAGATGGTTTACCAAATTTCACAGAATATAGAGTATAGTAAAATGCACTATCGCATTTTCCTCTTGTAGTTAATGGTATACAAAAATACAGGCTTCATATCCTACGAATCACTAGAACAGGTCTTAGAAAATTCATCTTCCCATCTTGCTCATATCACACATTACATCACAAAGAAACGTACCAAATCTCTTTGGTATTGATGATGAAATCTTTTTTGATTACACGATTATGCGCCAGTTTCTTCTCGATATTCCACGTATCAAATTCTTTCATATAACCAGTGTACTTATGTCTTGGATGAGAAACAATATCAACTTAGTATTGTGAAATAATTTTCATAGTTTTTTCTACCACATATATTTACTTCCTCCCAAAATCAGCCGGAATCTCCCCTCGTTCCTTAGTATGTCGCTTCAGTACATCAATGTTTGGTTTGGTTTGTTGGAACCAAAGCTCCCGCTGCTGTAATGCATGCTTGAGTTTGGCATTATTGTTTGTTCGATTCAACATACTATTATGTTTTCCTTTTTTTATTCGTGCCATAGCGGTACGAGAATCACTATAGATACATCGATGATCTTTTCACTCATCGATCAACCGCTTCATCCCACGGAGCAAGGCGATATATTCTCAGATATTTACCGTTCATTCATGGTATAGATGAGAACGGAAGAGTTCTTTTTGATCACTCGTGCGAACACATCTTCGCTCAAGTGAACCAGGATTACCCTTACAAGCTGCATCCACACAGATACTATTTTTCACTACTGCTCAGGTTCTGATGAGTTCTTGAACAAAGAGCTTGGTAGACGATCATTGCACATATCACATTTCAAAAGCATGTTCGGCATCAGCCTTACTCGTAAATGACTTAAATCTGGCTGCAGGAAATCATGCCACTTGCGCTTGGCATTGTTTCCATGAGGTATATACGCCAGGTTTCTTGCCTTGTCGCACCACATATCGCTTTACTTTTTTTACTGGCATAGTGCCTAACTATTGGAAGTATAAATATATGCAACAATAATCCCGATGATCAAGAGCAATCAGATCATAATCCACTTTAAGAGGTTTTGCATGACATTTCGATTTGGTTTCATGGCAGTATAATAAACTAAAAATCATGTCTTGGAGGTTGATTTACAGAGCTTCATTATGCTGAAAATAAATCCATAATAACTGTTTTTGAGTTTCAAGTATACTCACCATCACAGATGTCTTTTATCCCCATATCTTTGGGATTTTTATAAAGGGTTCATTGTTCTTGCAAAAGGTTCAGATCCGCAATAGTATTGAAGAGATTTTCAGCTACGAGTTCTTGTACTTCTTGAGAAAAAACATCCATTTCTCCTTCAATACCATGATCAGTTTCATAATTTCCTCCATCATTCATTGTATATTTCAAAAAGTATAAATTTATCTATGCTAAGATCTCTGCAAAATCGTATTCATAGATCTTCATATCCATCTGATCCTCAACGATTTTTACTTCTTCTTTTTTCAATAATGCTATCTGCCTCAGTCCCTTTTCTCCCAGTTTCAAACTTGTCACCACTCCCTTCTTGTTCACTACTCTCCACCAGGGAAGTTGATCCCAAGCTGATTCAGGAAGTCCAGATAAAAGTCGACCAATCACTTGAGCAGTAATGACTTTTTGACTCAACACCGAGACAACTTGCGCAACACGTCCATATGAACTTACCTTACCTTTTGGGATAAGATTTACTACTTCTATCATTTTTGCTTGTATTTCTCATGCCATAACTAAACAGTATTGATTCGAGATTTTTTTACAAGAAAAAAGGGACCCAACTAAAAGTCGAGTCCCTAATGATATGAGGGTCCAGGGAAAAATATGAAAAACCTAGATAATAATCTATTGGCGCGGGTTTTAACCAACCACAAATCAATGGCAACCAACAGTTACCTCATAGGGTCTATTTAATCTTTTTCGGTGGGATACTTTTCACTTAACTTATAAGTAAATATATACTAATGTCAATACTATTCCCAATCTAACCTTCGGCACCTAGAGGTAAGGAAAATTGCTGATATAGTAGTTTAGAACTAGTATTACGGACTCTAAAATTTCACAAAACACCGAAGGTGTTTTGATATCAGACCAACACTTCAATTCGCTCGTAAAGTAAGTTCT
>CALGNI010000090.1 GCA_937958645.1 Candidatus Absconditabacterales bacterium | reverse complement strand
TTCTCTTTTTATTTGTATTGCTTCGATATGCTTTTGATGAAATAGCTAAGGCAAAAAGAAATAGAGCAGTCAGTATTTACTTAACAGTATTTAAGATATGAGTAGTGCTTTTACTTTGATGAGGAGTGGGAAATCTTATTGATAGAGTCGTGAACTCATGAGTAAGAGACTTTATTGATCTCAATGCATTCTTGCCTTTCCAACGAGCCATCTTCAATGTGGCTGATATAGCGATATCTGTAGGGGTGATAATGATCTTATGGCGAGAGTTGAGGAAAGAGTAATTTTATCTACTATTCAAATCCATGAAATTCCTTCTTCCGCTTCTCTCCTGATTGCTATGAGTTATGTTTTTTACGCAATCTGTTTTTTGATATACTCTTAGTACTAGCGAAATTAACGCAGTCTGAGTGGCTTGAGAAAAAATCATTGAAGCTGCGCAAAAGAATTCAATCACAAAACAACAGCTTCTGGATATCATGAACGAGTTTGCATCTTTGAGGAGCTTCGTGGAGAAACAACAAGCGTTTTTTGATTCACTCATCTTGTATTTGCTAGATGAATGGAGTGAAGATGCAGTGATTCCTCGAAGTATCAAAGATATGCAACAAAAGGATTTTAGTTGATCGGACTTGGTGTTTGAGGAGGTCTTGACCCAAAACGAAGCATACACTCGCTTTCGCATTTCTTACACCAGCAATGGTCTCACGATTTCAGGAATTATGAATGTACCGACCTGAGATTGACCGTATCCATTAGTGATTCTGAATCATTGATATATCAATCCTGCAGTATACACGGTATGACGTTGACTAAAGCGTGAACAAGATTATCTGGCTCGCAATTGATTTGTCGTACTTCATACAGACTATCGCAATCATGGACTTTCTGATACATCGCCAGAATTAGATCAGTTGTATTATTTTCGTAGTTATTTTTATGGAACTGATGTAATCAATGCAGTAGCAGCTGTGAAAGCATTGAATGACCCAAAGATCGATACAGAAAATGTAGCTATGATGGGGCATTCGATGGGATGAGGTGTAACGATGCATGCCATACTTGCTCAGCCTGGCTTAGTAGATGCAGCAGTGATGTATGCGCCCGTTCATGTGAGGGAAAAAGAAAACTTCAACCGTTGGAGACGTGAAGACCTCTCGAGATCTGAACTTCAAGAGCTTACCAACAGGATCTGAAATCTCGATGACGATACTTCCTTTGCTCCATATTCTGCAAATACCTATCTAGATCAAATAAGTATCCCGATGCAGTATTATCATGGAACCAGAGATAGCGATGTCCCTTATGATCGGTCTGTAGAAGCTGTAGAAAAACTCTCAATGACAAATAATGCGATCGAGTTAATCACCTTTGATGGAGAGCTTCATGAGTTTTGATTTAGATGGAATGACTTTATGAGTGGGGTGGTTGAGTTTTTGGATGAGGAGTTAAAATAAGGCAATCATATGGGAGATCTGAAAAAATCTTTATTTTTATTGTTGAATTAAGTTATTAACTAATTTTCCAATAGGGTATTGTTCGAAAGAAATTTCTTTAACTCCACTATCTAAGGCCACCTGTTTTACTACATCTTGAAAGTATCGCCCAACACTTCCAATGATTCAAAGCGGTAGATTCTCATATCCTTCATAGCGAGTTATTGTGAGGTCAAAAAATGTTTTGAAACATTCATATAGTTTCTCTTCTATCCAATCATGACCTCTATGATCACTGTAAAATCTACTCCAAGATGCCACCTCTTTGTACATATCATTGGATCCATAGATTGATCTTTTTAGTGTTACTTTTGTCCATTTTTCATCAAGTTTTTCTTGTAAATCATTTGGAAGTATCTCGTACAAATATGCGTGAAGGAGTTTATTTCATAAATATCATCAACTTCATTCTGATCATAAAAGAATCCCATGCCCTCATTTTCTCTCTAGCATTTTATTGCCATTTCGCAATGCACTATTGGAACCAGTTCATAAGATTGCTACGATCCCTCTCTTTTTTCACACACTAGCCATAGCTGCTCATATTATATCATTATCTATAGTGATTTCTGAATCTGGCGCCAAAGATTTAAATACATCTATAATACTCTTTGGATACTGACTTCTACATCCTGCTCAGAAATAATAAACATGCGAGATCTTGTCCCATTCAACATGACCAAACACTTTATTTTTTAGAATTTGTTCCAATACTTCTGGGGCTTCAAAACTAGGGCTATATCAGTCACTACTAAAATACATTCATTCCTCTAATGAAGCACCATAGAACCATTTTATTTTTGTCTTACCTGCATCCGCAATTAAATACATAATAGAGAAGTTGTTTGTAAAGTCCTATTACTATATGAAATTTAAATACCTTAATCAATACTATTCATGATGTAAAAGCGATGTGAATATGTATATTTCGAAGAAAGATTGCCAAGAAGCTTGCTTCGTCGTTAATCACTGTGATGAAACTTTTCAACTTTAAAATTTAAACTTTAAAATTTAAACTTTAATCATGCTCTCCCTCTACATCCACATCCCCTTCTGCAACCATAAATGCAAATACTGCTCATTTTTCGTTATGCCAGAAAATGATGGTGAACTCAAAGAGTGAGGAGTGGATCGTATGAAGGCCTCTTACCTAGAGGCATTGTTGGCAGAAAACGAAGCGAGAGTGAATGAGTATGGTGACCAACAGCTCAGGACCATTTATTTGGGTGGGTGAACTCCTTTTCAGCTAGGTAAGGATCATCTCTGGAAACTGATTGATACCTTGCTAGACACATGGGATTGTGAGTTTCTGGAGGAGTTGAGTATAGAGCTGAATCCTGATCCATTGGATGAGGTGATAGAGTTTATTGCCCAGACCCAAAAGAGATATAAGAATGTCTTTAGATTGAGATTTAGCTTTGGTATCCAGTCTCTTGATGACAAGATCTTAGAATCTAGCAAAAGAAACTATCATTTTAATAATCTGATTCATCGATTTCGTGAAGTAATAGAAATTAAATCTGCCACCACGGTATACAACCTTGATTTCATCGCTTTTGGGGCAAACCCGGCACATACACAAGTGCAGACAGAAGTAGACAATGGTCGACTTCCACGAAGTCAGCATAAGAGAGACTTCTTCACGAAGATGATGACTTCACAAGCATTTGATGGAGTGAGTGTGTATACATTAGAGCTTTTCCCCTGAGCAGAACGATACTATGAGCAAAAATGACCTGAGACTCAAGGAGCAATCCTATCTGATGATGAATCAATCTGGAAAGAATTTCAACGAATCAAAAATGCCGTGATGAAAGCTGGGTATCAAAGATACGAAATCTCCAATTTCGCGCTTTCATGAAAAAGAAGTTTGCATAATATGGTGTATTGGAATATGGAGAACTATTTGGGTCTATGAATCAATGCGTCTTCATGTATCGTCCACGATAAAGGCGCTCATCGTTTCAAAAACACCACGCAACGAAAGCAATATCTATGAGGTGAGCGAAAAGACGAAGCGTCATTAATAAAGCTTTGAGTGAAGGAGCGTAAATCAGAGGAAGTTATGTTGTTACTAAGGACAGATAAATGAATCCATCTTGAAACCTACCGTGATGTCTTGGTAGAAAATATCGATGAAATTATCGCCGACTTGATCGAATCGAGACATCTAAAGTTTGATGAAGAGCGCTGAGTCATTACCTTGAGTTCTAAAGGAATGGATGTCTACAATGCTGTGTTGATGGAGGTGCTGGAGGAGATATAGGGGAAGAGATGAAAATAGAGAAAGAGAAATGTTTTATATTGTTCTTATAGTATGACGTATAAAGTTATTGCAGTTGATCTTCAAAATGATTTTGCGACTGTATGAGGTAATTGCTATAAATTACGTCCAAGTGTTGAATTTGTTTTAAAAAGATTAGTCCCTTTTTTTAGAGCCAACAAAATAAAACTATATGAAATTATATCAGATTATAGACAACCAAAACCTCGATCCACAAGAAATAATTGCGTGCCTTGAACTCGGTGATTTGAGTCAGTTATTCCTAAGGATATTAAATTTGCAAAGCCTTGGGTCAAAGCTATGAACTCTCCTATTCGAGTTAGAGAAAATATCTTTGATTGAAGTAAAGAGACGTCAATGCCATATCAGGATTCTCACTTATTTGACGAGCGATTATTGAATAATATTTGACCTAGGGATCTTAGATCAGAAATTATTCTTATTGGCTTAACTTTGGATTGTTGTGTTTTATGTCTTGCTCAAGAACTTTCTCGAAGATGATATAAAGTTACTACAATTATAGAAACAGTAGATACATATTCTTGAGACCAAGATGAAAAAAACATGATTCTGAGTAATTATCCTTTAAAGAAATGGTTGTCATCGATAACTTGGAATCAATTTATTGAAAGATATCATTAATTTATTTATTTAGTATGGTTCATGATCTTATTGAAAGATATCAAAAGAGTCGCTGTTGGGAGCCTGAATCCTGTAAAAATACAGGCAGTTAAGGATGTTCTTGCATTTTACCTAGAGCATGAGGTATTTGTAGAAGGATTACCCGCTCCTAGTGGTGTAAGTGATATGCCAATGAGTCAGCTGGAGACAGAATCCTGAGCGTACAATAGAGCAAAATGGTGCTTGGAACAGGGAGGTTTTGATATGACCTTTGGTCTTGAGTGATGAGTGTATGATCAAGAGAATGTACTTTGAGATATCGTGAAATATATTAGCGGCGACGTAGCTATTTGTGATAGTACCTGATATGCCAATATTGGAAGAGGACCAAGCTTTGTCTTGCCCTCTTTTATGACTGATGCTTTGAATAAAGGTGAAGAGTTATGACTTATCATGGATAGACATACATGAGTAAAAGATACTAAGAAAAAATGAGGTGCAGTATGATACCTTACCTGAAACTACTTACCCAGAAAAGAAGCATTTTCTCAAATCGTAGTCCAAGCGATCGTGCCTTGGCTTCATCCAACTTTATATACTTCATCATGATGAAATTAGTTCGTATCCTCCTGATAATCATTGTCCTGTTCGATTCAGTATATGTTTGACGACGGGTATACCAGTTCGTATATGACCTTATTGATTTTCAGATTGGGATCTATCAGGCTGCATTGGAAGGTTCTCAGCAATTGGGAAATATTAAAGATTCTGTGGGTGATGTGATAGGACAAGCATTAGGCTCATTTGGTGGTGATCTGTTTGCTTGAACTGAAGAATCTTGAGTAGATTCACAAGAGCTAGCGAACAAGATTGATTGATTCAAACAAAAGCTCCAGATCATCAGCGCTTTGATTGGAGGACTCATCTGACTTTTTGTGGCTAAGATCTTATACGGAGTGTTGTTTGGATTTACTAGTTTTTTGAATAAATTACGCAGTTTTATTAGTTAAAAATAATTTCTATCAATTTTTCGTGTAAAAATGGAGAATATTCTGAAACAATAAATAATAAGACTGTCAACACAATTCAGCCTAATCAAAAGTAGAGAATCTCTCTTCTTTTTTTCTTTGTTGGAGCTGCTTTATAGATGAGTTACGATTTTTTTCATACTTTTTTCATAGCTTTTACCTTGCAAAGATTCTTGATTATCAGAACCTAACTGATATAAGCAAAGCAGATAGTTTACTGATGAAATGATTGCGCCATAGTGAAAGGTGCTAATTATTCAGCAGTATTAGGTCATTCTTGCTTATTGGTATGTGTGTTTCGACATGCATATGAGGTGAATTTTGAAAAAAACGGTCCATGTGAAGTTTTGGTTGCATAAGCTACAAACAGTAAACCTTTTTTATCTCCTCCCTACTTATTATGAATATTTTTCTGAGAGCTACTGCTGCATCGATACTTTTGATGTCGCAGTTTTTTTGATTGATGATCAACTGAGTGTATGCCCAGGAAACTAGTTCTGAAGCTGTTGCTCAAGAAGAAAGTACCGTTCAAGAGTCTGCTGTTCAAGAACAGCAGCTAGAAAAAGTCGAGAAAGTCGAAAAAATCGTAGACAAGATTTATGACATCGTGGAAGACAGAGTGAAAGACGAAGAAATGAAAGATCGTTTGGATGAGAAAAAAGAAGAGATCGATGAGTTGTTGGAAGAAGCAACTCAGGATATCAAAGAATGAACAACGCAAGAAGAAGCGAAAGAAATCTTGCAAGATGCCAAAGAAAAGATTTATCTTAAGACCTATTCTGGATTGACTGATCATGATTCTGTAGATGAGTTGGTTCAAGTAGAAGGGTGACCATTGAAACAAGAGCAAGCTATTGATACTGCTGTAGATTCTATGTTGAGTGAAGAAAATAGTGAGTTCACCGTAATGCTCCAATCCAGAAAGTCTTTTGAAGACGTGAAGAAAAGTCTTTCGAGATTTGATGGAGAGGTCCTTCTTGAATTGTTGTTCGTAGAAGATGGTATTTGATATTTTGAATTACTTCTAGAAGAAGATAGTTTATTGTGAAAAGAGCTATTATCTGAAATAGCAGAAGGTGAAATACCAGATCATCTGCTTGGTATAAGTGTAGTGAAGCCAGAAGTGTATGAGATATGAGCTATTACTGTCGCAGGACACAAAGGTGAGCAAACGACAAAGTTACGATGAATGCAACAGTACAATGCTATTGCGTATCAAGGATGATTACAACAAAAGAAAAAAATAACGGTATGAGTGGTTGATACCGGGATTGATAGGAATCACCCAGATTTGAGAGAGTCAATGAGTACTCGTATACCAGGGTATGATTTTGTAAACAAGGATAGTGACCCTATGGACGATCACGTGCATGGAACCCATGTGGCAGGGACTATTTGATGAGCACTCAATGGGCAATGAGTCTACGGAGTTAATTCTCATGTGGAGTTTGTAGCATTGAAGATTTGTAATAAATATGGGTATTGTCCAAGTTATGCGATTCATAAGGCAGTAAAATACGCAGCAGACAAATGAATAGATGTTTTGAATATGAGTCTATGAGGAAGATGAAGCACAAGAAACAATACAACCTGTCAAGCAATTGATTATGCGGTAAAAAAGTGAGTAATAGTTTTGGCAGCAGCTGGAAATGCAAATAGACCAGTAAGTCAGTATATTCCTGGTGCATGTCCTCAAGCAATTACTGTTTGAGCTGTAGATAAGAATCATAAAAGAGCGTGATTTTCGAACTATGGACCGCTAGTAGATGTTTCTGCTCCGGGTGTAGGGATTTATAGTTCTGTGCCTTGAAATAAATACGAATCCCATAATGGAACGAGTATGGCTACCCCACATATTTCCTGACTTACATCAGCAATCTTAGCATATAAACCAAACCTAACTCAGTCTCAAATTAGAGCACTTTTGAAAAAATATACCTCAAAAGTTACTTATGAGCCATGAAAAGTTATCTGAGGATTTGTAGAAATGCCAAAAGTAATGGCTGGGTTGGGAGTAAAACAATTCTCTCATGCATATAAACCTTCAAACCCTAGTGTTTGAGTAAATAATGACATTCAGATTCAATCTTACGATGATACATGAATGAAAGTTAGTACTCAGCACATAAAAGTTACGGTAGGCCAAAAGAAGCAAGTGGTGGTAAGTGATGCTTATAAGAAGATTGCGGTGACAGCCTGAAATTCAAACCGAGTTGCAGCTTTGTGAATTTGAAATATCAAAGATTCGCATAGAAAAGTGGTAAGAATACAGTCAGCTGATGGAAAAGAAACTGAAAAGACTGATATCGTTCTTGCAGAAACTGGAGAAGAACTTGATGTTCTTCCCACTGAAAAAGAATTAGAAGAGGCGTTTGCAACGACTGATGATTTGGAAGAAGGGATCGAAATAGAAAGCCTATCTGATGAAGAAGATTCGCAGGAAATTGAGCAGCAGTGAGCAATGATCGCTTCTGCGAACAAAGTATGAATCATCGATGTCCTTTGACTAAAACCAGGGATCACGAGCATCACCATCACTGATGGAAAATTAAAAAAGATTCAAGTAAAGGTTGAGGTGGTACCTAAAACCATATCAGTACTACAAGGTAAACAAAAAGCTATTGGTCTTCCTTCTTGGGCAAGGGCTCGGTGACGATGAAGAACTAGATTGCCATTTAAGCACCAAGCTTACCAACTAGATCGTTCTCGTAGCTGAGCATATTTTATTGTTACTGGTAAGCAGCTGTGAAATTATTCCATGACCTTGCCAATATATAATTTCCATGGACCAAAAAGAAATGGGAGCAGAAAGGCTTGAAGTACCTACCTAAGAATGGAAGTCTGACTTAAGGTGGTTTCTCCTAGAGTAGATGCCCAATCCAAAAAACAAGCTAACGACCAATCTTTCCAGATGAGTCATGATTACGCAAAACTCAAGGTGTGAGAAAAAGTAACCATTAATATCCAAGGACAAGGACCATTTAAAATCTTGAGAAAGACTTGATGAATCGTGTGATATGCAGGTAAAACTTGATCATGAACCAAGATCGCTAGTGCTTGAGATGATGAAGGTGAGTCTGAAGAAGCATTTGATCTAGATGTGCCAAAAATTGGTCTGATAGAAGAAGATGAAGCAAATGAACTCATGAGTCAGCTACTTGAAAAACCTTTAGATGAAGAGGATGAAGAGGAAAGAGAATACGAAGGTGAGGAAGAACCTGTTGCCTTACCAGAATTTTCTGAACAAGAAGCTAATACTCCAGTACAAGATTCCTCAGAATGAGTAGAGATTGCCTCTGCTTCGAATGGAACTACAGTTACCTTGGTGGGTCTAATGCCAGGTAATGAAGTGCTTTATGTAACTGATAAGAAAGGAAGAACAAAGAATATCATCGTGCAAGTACAAGAGACTCGTCTGACGGTGTCTGAATGTAAGAGGAATTACCGCGGATATTATGATCGTAATTGTGGTAAACTTACCATATACTCTGATCCTAGTCGAAATCATATCAAGTCGATGAGTTTCGCATCATATAAAGATTATCAATCTTACTATGGTCGTACCAATAGGGCTAGATGATATGAAATTCCATGATACAGAAATAATAGAAGCTATGCCTACAAATACTTCAATAAAATTTCTTTACAAAGAGGAAGAAGGAGTGCATCAACAGCGCCAGTAGTAATGAACGTGTATGTAGAAAATAATATAGAAGATCCTGTGTATTCTAGACGAAGTAGAAGAGGAAAGAAAGTATTGCAGACGATGCAATATACTATTGATTTTGGTAAAGCAAAGACGGCAAAAGCAGTTACTCCGTTGGCGAAACTTACAAATGATATCACCGAAGTGCCTGATGCATTCAAGTTGGCAGGAACGATGAAATTGACCGTAGGAGATATGAAGACAGTGATGGTAGGGTCTCAATGAGGAAGATATTCTTACTGGAAGCATAATAATAACATTTGATTCATCTCAAACAAAACCCAAGATGTAAAAATTGCTAGTGCTAGTGACACTAATGATGAATCAGAAGATAGTTTAGTAGAGGCGCCAGAAGGTGAAGAAGTAGTCGAAGGTGAGGAACCTGAGCAGATTGTGTTACCAGAGAACGTAACACCAGAACCAGTTACTGAAGAGCAACTTGTTGAGATAGAAGCTATTGAAGCTCAAGAAGGAGAAAGCGACCTTGAATATAAAGAATCTAGCTCAGATGATGAGGAAGTAGCCATAGCAAGTGTAAAGTGAACACCAGTTACTTTTGTAGCACTTAGACCGTGAGTGAGTTATATTACCGTGAAGTACTCCACTGGAAAATGGGAAAGAGTAAAAGTCATTATTAGTCCAAAGGTGGTTAAGAAAAAATCTCATGAAACTCTTCGTCTTGTATCTACTCACAATCTTGTGATCAAAAATATACGGACTAAAAAAAGAGCTTCATTGAAGTTTGTAAAGAAACCAAGATACCGATGGAGATGATGAACCTGGGAGATCCAAGCTTGAAGTATGAACACAAATGATAAACTATACGCCTTGATGTATAACCGCAAAGAGCGCAGGTATAACTTTTTAGAACTTGACCCACAAGTTACCTTTCCTCCTATCAAAACCAGTAGAAATTCTGTAAATCTTGTGGCGGGACAGCATTATTCTCTCAAGATTTTATGATGATGATGAGTGTATTCAGTTTCTAAAAATACAGACAGATTAGGGTTTATTCATACGCCTAATAACTCAGTGCGTATTGCTAGTGCTGGTGAAGCTGAGCAAGATGATCAAACACAATTCCATTCAGAGATAGAACTCGAAGAGACTGAAGAAATCGAAATAGATGAAGAATTGGAAATAATGCCAACTCCTGAACAGTTGGCTGAGCCAGAACCTGAAGCAATAGAATCCCAAGAATCTGATCTAACCACCGCTGATGCAGTAGCTGAAGAAGATGGAGAATCAGAATGAGTCGAGATAGCCTCAGCGTGGAAAAAGACTATTTATTTTCAATGACTCAGGCCAGTTTCTGGAAGAATTACTATCAAAGATAACAAATGATTATCAAAGGTCGTTCCTGTATCTGTTTCCAAGAAAACTATTAGAAAAGATGATGGAGAACTACTTAAGCTTACCTCAGTATATAACTTACCGATACAGTACTTGAAAACGAAATCTGGTACTCCAATAAAACTTACCAAAAGACCAAGATACCGATGGAGAGGATGAGCTCGACATGTTGATACATCAAATTTCAAAAGCACTGAAACGATATATACAAGAGTGTACAATAGGAAAGAAAGAAGATATCAACGATTAGAATTTGATGTAGTGATAAAGCCAGCCCCACCAATTACGACCAATAAAAACTCACTTGTGCTTAGGGTAGGACAAATGTACAACCTACAGATGGCTGGATGAGCGCGTAAGATCACCGTAAAAAAGGGGAATCATAAGATCTGACTGATACCAAGTAAGTCTCAATGAGTAGCAATTGCTAGTGCATGAGCTGAAGAAAAAGATGAAGAAGCAGTGCTGTATACTGACGTAGACGAAGCGGATGAACCAGAGTTGCAGGCCTTAGTAGACGAAGAAGAAGCGTTGCCTACAGCGCAGCAATTAGCTGAGGAAGCGTCCGAGGAAGCAATCGAAGCTGAAATGGAGGCTCAAGATCGAGGAGAAGTGAGTACAGAAGATGCTGGAGCAGAAGAATTCTCTACTGAAGATGAGTGAATTGCCATCGCAAGTGCGAAAAAGCGAAGACAAACGATACCTATTCAAGCTCTCAGACCATGAAAAAGTAGTATTATTATCACTGATGAGAAAGGACAAAAGAAAACAGTAAACGTAACGGTGTATGCTACCACCAAGACAAAGACTAGAGGGGATATTCTTACGTTCCGCTCAGCATATCATCAGCCTATATTGAAAATTGTTTCTAAGTCATGACAAGCATTACCTATACTAAAGAAGCCTGCGACACGATGGAGATGAGGAACTCGACAAATAGATACTTCGAAAGTGAACTCAGATACTGTCTACGCGAGAATTTTGAATCGTAAAGAGAAAAAATATCTGCGAGTAGAGATCAAACTAGTCGTGAAAGACATCCCATTCAATGTTTCTCTTGCTAGCTCTACTTGAATAGTAGGGGCGGAAAAAGCATTTACTATCAAGGGGTGATTACCTCCGTATTCATTCGTGTATGACAAGAAAAAAGTAGAGATCTTGAAGGTGAAGCCTGGATCTACTAAGCCAGATGGAAACTACTATATCTTCCCTCTAGTCGCAGGGAAAACAAGCATCACGGTAAAGGATGCTCATACCCAATCTAAGAAATTAGACCTAACAGTCCAAGCACTGGATACCACAGTCGTTCCTGGTGAAGAGCTGAGATTTTCAAATAAGCCATGATTCTATCTTAGTCAGATATCGGCTACCAATGGAACGAATCTACCCATTAGAAAGACTCCAAACACTCGATTTGTAGATACATCAAATATTACCCAAAACACAGATCTGACGATATATAAGTACTCAGATGTCGAGAGAAAATCATTGAAATATACGTATAACATCATCACGAGAGAAGTCGCAACCTGACCTAGTTGATACACACTTTGTGCAAAAGATAATGGTAAGTGTATAGCAAAAGATAATGTTCAAGTAGCCTATGGAACCAAAGGTAAATATAGATTCAAAGATCTAGCAAAAGGACAGTCACTCTCGTGTAGTATAGCTACGTTCTGAAATCCAGTAAATGGAGTAAGAGCCTGCCGAACCAAAGTCATCAAACTATCAGACCTAAAAGGTCCAGCATGATACACGCAATGTGCAATGCATGGCGGAACTTGTACGGTACCAAGTAAAGCTAAGGTAGCATATGGAGTCGATGGTAAGTATGATTATAAGACGACTGCGAAAGCTGTAGCATGCAATACGAGTGAGTTCAAAGATGTAGCTAAAGGGAAGCTGAAGGGGTGTTGGTATGAGGTGATAGTGGAGAAGGTGGTTGAGGAGGAGCCATTAGAGGAAATAAAACCTACACCAGTACCACAACAACAAATCACCCCTTCAGACACCATAGAAGCAGTCCATTTATCATGATTATGATTCAGTTTTGTATCAATAGAAACTTCTGGAGTACCGAAGGAAGTAGGTGTAGAGTATAAAAAATGAGGCACCCAAAAGATAACCGTTGATGGTACTAGCTATATTGATATTGTAGAATCAAATAAGTGAGCGTTTAGAGGGTACTATATTGATCAAAACAACACAAAACATGTAGGAGAGTATAATGAGTATAGTGAGGTTGGGATTGCTAGTGCTTGAGTAGAGATAGCGGGAACACCTGAACGATGTACATATAATAAAAAGTCTTATATAAAACCGTACTATTGAGAGTGCACAAACTGATCAAATAACAAACCATGGAAATGTAATTCATGAAGCGATTTAAATAGTGTATCATGTATACATGATATTGCGGATACTAGTTTGTTAGTAGGTAGGTGGAATTTTGACTTAAAGATGAAAAAATTGCTTTCTAAGTTTTCAATAGAATCATTAATAAGTGCTAGAAATGCTTTAAATTGGAATAGCGAGTATAAAGAATACAGAGATACGGTAAATTATATCATTGATTTCTATCTAAATGGTGTTGGTCCATCTCTAAATAACATATGACTTGAGATTGAGAATTTTGAATACACATCAACAGTGTATCAATGATATGTATGATGAGTATATTATGAGGTCGCTTGAGAATATGATTCGACATGAATAGAATTTAAAGAAAATGAGAATTGATCAATCAAAACAATGATTTTTGCCAATTCTGATGATAATTCTTATTGATGAATGATTAATCCTATCAATTGTTGAAGTTGATGTAATTGATATATGGTCAGATCGTTTGCAAAAAAATGATCAAATGTAGTTTATGATAATTGATGAGCTTGGAGTTGGGTTT
>CALGNI010000089.1 GCA_937958645.1 Candidatus Absconditabacterales bacterium | reverse complement strand
CAAAGCAAAGGTTATTTTCAGAACAATTTTCATTTCCTAATTCATAATAACATCAATCTGAGCTTTCTGCACAGGATATAAGAGCATTTCATACACAATGCTGTCATGAATTCTTACGATTTGATGCACATCGATTATTTGTACATGAGGGACAAGTAGGAGCATCTCATCAAACACAATCATTATCTATATTATCTTCATCGCAAATTGGCTCAGATACTCCTGGGTTTACATTTCTATCAGCATCATTACAATCTCAAAGTTTTGCTGGCAAAGTGGTTGTCATTGAAGATCAAGGTTCATTATAATGATATGAAGGACAACCTCTAAATGGCTCTCAAGTGCTAGGATTAATAGGAATTGTATAATATCAATCGCCATCTAAATCTTCATATATTATCCATTGGGATTGATCAGGATTAATATCATCTGGACAGTTATCATCATAATCACATACTCCATCACCATCACTATCTCATCATGCATTTCCACATGGTTCTACAGGACAACCATTATTACTAGCAGGTCATGGTTCATTATCACAATTATCTGCGTCATCACATACTCCATCACCGTCTGAGTCAGTGCATTCTTCACAACCATCAGGCGTTCAATTATTATCAGTATCAATAGCATCATCATACCCTTCACACTTATCTGCTATATTACAAACTCCATCAGTATCACTATCATAACAGAAGCTACATTCCTTATTTCATCTACAGCTTTCCACATCAAAATAGTCAGTATCTTGAAGGGGAAGCACTCCTGGCTGACATTCACGTATTCAAGTTGTTGTTGGTAAAGCTCCTTTGCAACTAGCAATCGGTGTATTTCATGTACATTCACAATCAATATTTACTATATCATTTGTTGTATTCGGATTTCAATCAAAACAAGAGTCTCAAATGTTTTTATCTAAATTAGGGCAGTCATAACAATCTTCATCTACTCATCATACACAATTATTATCTACTCAGTCATCACAAACTTCTTGAGCACTTGGATTTATAGAAACATTAGCGTCATTACAGTCACCACCAACTGTTGCAAATCAATTTGGAAGAGTATCTCATGCACATAGTGAACCTCAAGGAGCCGCACTATCTCAATAATCATCTCCGTCACGATCTTCATAATACTTTACTCCAGCTTCACATATTCCTGAGACTAGACACGGGGTTGGCTCTACACATTCTAGATCTATCTCTCATTCACATTCACAATCGTCATTTATCACATCGTTAATTGTATTATCATCATTATCATCACAAGCAGTTCAGATATTTGCAGAAATAATAGGACAATCAAATACTGTTCATGACCCATCTGGACAATCTGTACAATTCCATAATCCCGGTGAATTATAACCGCAATCTCATCAATCACATCTATTCGCACAGTTCTGTGTATCATAAAGTGTTTCTACGCAGACTCAACTTCATCAACCAGTTATTGGACAATCTGAACAAAAAGATACTCAACCTACATTTGCACATAATCATCAATCACAATCCCAACCACAATTCGGACCTACATAAGAACCTTCATTGCATACATCACCTTGCACAGCAAAAATCTCTTCACCTTCATCACTAAAAAACTCTTCCTGCAATTGCGCTTTTATTTGTGCATCATCATACATCCTTCGACCAAGCAAAGATACTAAGAGAGTTAGAAGAAAAATTGCGTAGACCTGGTAATGATGCAAACTCAGGAGAAAATCTTTTAACTTCTGCATATTCAAGATAAAAGGTTAGAAAACAAAAAAACACTAAGATAGCCTTAGCTTAGTGGTTTAGTGCAAAATTGATATAAAAAGGAGCCTCATAAGGAAGACTTTGTGTTTACATGCTCCTGCATTTAGGGTTTAATGTAGGGACAAATTAGGTATTTACGGTTTGGTTTTATAATGAGTCATTTTTGAAAGAAAATAAACAAAGAATCTCGAGAGATTTATAACTTCTCGAGATCCTTCAATCCGCTTCGCTCCTTTCAGGATGACGGCATTGCTGCCTATTCGATATATAGCCAACATACCAACATACTAAAACACCAATATACTATTTTATCTCTGATACACCAAACTCTTCAAATACTCCGCCAACCAATACGGATAAAATTCAGTTCCTCAGATAATACTTCCCATTTTCACTTCTTCTTGGTCAAGTAAGGCAATTTGTCTTATGATAAATTGATACTGCTGTTCTTGCTTCATCCCTTCCAACTGCTTCATGAGTTCTTCATAATAAATTCTATTGTCTCACTGAAGATACAAGATTGGTTCAAATTCATCCATAAATTTCGTTACCATAAGTTGAGCAAGTTCTGCTCTAGATGGATAATCACTGTTTGGGAATGAATTGAGAATGTCTAGTGTTGTCATCTTATCTCCATGAGAGACACGGGAAAGTACTTTAGCCAATTCTTCTACTCTCAAGGATTTATTTGGCAAGAATACAGCTTCTCCTCATTGGGATGAGATTAGAGGACTAATTCGTCATTGTTGATCAGCATATGCTAAGTACTGACTTCATCGATGAGATGTAGACATGTCTGCGTATGGTAAACTTCCTGTCCACTCTACTCACTCTGGAGCAAATCTAATATTTGCTTCAAGTCATACTACCTTAGCAAGAACTTTTATAAATTCTGCTCTAGATACTCTTGATCAAGGACTAAAGGCATCATAGCCTGTTCCTCTTCATTTTACTACACACGCTTTGAGTAAACTATCAATAGCTCGTTTTTGAGGCGTGGTCACATGATCTGAGAAACTAATTGCATCAAACTCTTCACCATCAAACCTACAATACTCTTCATTGGTTTGTATGAGCTCTTCTATCTTTTCATAATAATTAATTCTGGCACCGGTACATTCTCCTGGGAGAATTGAAGCAAGCGTTGACACTCCTTCCTGAATTCACAAGTACCAACCTTCTGGATCTCCACTTGACCTACTTCTACATACAGGCTCATCTATTTCTTCATCAAAACAAATCGTATATTGTTTTAGGGTAGATCCGATTCCATGAACACTTACTTGTGTCTGGATAGATGACAGTCATGGACAACACATCCCTCAGGTCGCTGCAGTCTCAAATACTTCAGCATGACTAGCACAAGAGATCTGTTCACATACTGATGGTGCTTCTTGCGTACAAGACCAACCATCATCCAAACGACAATCACTACAACCATCTCCAGAAAGTGTATTACCATCATCACATTCTTCGAAGATATCATCACTTACTACGGTTGATTGGAAGACAATTCCATCTCCACATACAGGGAAGGTGCTCGCTCATCCACAACTTACTGATCCAGAACATTCATCATCCATACAATCAGGCAATCCATCACAATCATTATCTATTCCATCAAAACACGACTCCCACTCATATCATCTCCAAAGACATGATCCTGGTTCATCAATATATTCAAACTCAGGACTTCCGTGCTCTGGTTCTATTTCATAAAATGGAGGGATATCTGGTTTGACAGGAATCAAATCATCTATAGGGCTTCCATGCTCAGGCTCATCAACATCTCCCGTTCCTCACTCAGCATCACCATCTCATTGATCTGGAGCACTTCCTCTTTCCTCTGGGTCTTCTGGATCAGGACTTGGCTCTGGATCCACAGGCTCTGGTAGAGGCTCTATTTCATCTTCCTCTCAATCATCTTCTTCAGGTGGCGTTGGTTCAGGCACAGGCGTTGGTGTTCTAATAATCACACCTGCTTCCCCTACTCACTGTGCACCATTTGACACATTCACCGTATGCGTACGATCATGCACCACTACTACATCCTGAATTCAGGTGCTTTCAGTACAGGTTTTCTTTCCAGCAAATTCATAAGAACCTAACTGCAATTCATAACATCCTACTTGTGTCCTAACTAATGAAGTCTCATATGCTCATCCAATAATATCAAATGATACACGAATCGTAGATCTCGCAATTCTTTTTTCACTATCATCATCACTAAGAGTTAATGTAGATGGCGCTAAGGTCAATTCAAGAGTTGCTGCTTTATCAGAGTATTCACGTGCCACGAGTTCATGAGATCATTCTATGGTTTCTGAAAACTGCTCCAACAACATTCATCTTGGATACAAGATATCTACAGCGAGACTTGCTGAAGGATAATAAGGTGCATAGGTTGCATACTCCACTTCGATTTCCATTTCTACATCTGATCAGATCGATTGACTCGCATCAACTATTCTTGATGTAGAACTAATCACAGGATATCACTGAAGTGGTAATGCATCATCGTCTCATCCATCATCACCATCAGATCATCAAGTAACTCATCCATCACTATCTCATCATCAAATTCCCTCACATTGTGTGTTTTGTTCACATACTACACCACCAGATGAACTCGACCATCCACAGGCATTATTGAGACATCTACGATATTCGTTATTACATACTCTGTTACATCCATCACCAGAAACGGTATTTCCATCATCACATTCCTCAGTTCATTCCACTACTTCATCTCCACACACAGGAGTGATTTCAATCTTATCTTTACATACTCAAGCTCATCCAGCGAAGATTTGTATTGGAGTATTGACTGATTGATTTACAAAGCTTGCAGTTGTAGTTACCTTACATTCGCATTTACTAGTCCAAACTCAAGCTTGATCATCCACCGAGCATTCTGTTAACACTCTAGCAGGTCATGTTTCTTGCCCATTACAGTTGTTTTCACAATCTTTAGGCACACAAGTCCCATCATTGATAGTAGCATTTTCATCATAATTACATGCATCAGCTATAGTACAACCTGGAACTCCAACTACTACTGGCTCACATACACCAAAATCAAATTCATCTTCTGGAGCATCTTCTTCATCAGGGATACCATCATTATCATCATCTGGATCGGTGAGATCCGGATCATCATCACCATCATCGTCTGGATCTCTTTCATCTGGGTCATTATCATTATCATCGTCTGGATCTTTTTCATCAGGAATACCATCATTATCATTATCTCATTCTGAAGGATCTTTTCAAGGTCCTTGAGTATACCCACCACATGGCATTCCAATATAACTCATTGCACGACACACATTAATACGTCATGATCACAATTTTCCTTGATCATATAAAGTACCAGACATCTTATCAGAAGTACTTTGAATAACTCACACAGGATCACTTACTCCATGAGAAAGAAGTAGTGCCACCAGACTAGAAGAAATCGGAGCCGCCATTGATGTTCCACTAAGTCTAGAATAACTAGACCCAGGAACAGTACTTAAAATCTGAGTTCCAGGAGCAGAGAAGGCTACCTGTTTTCCATAGTTTGAAAATGAAGCTTTCGTGTCACTCGTTGTACTCGCTGCTACACAAGTCACACCATCATAAGAACATGGGTACATCTGACATTCGGTATCACTATTTCCCGCTGCAGCAACGAACACCACATCATCTTTATAGGCATTGATCAACTGTTGTCGCGATTGAGAATAAGCTGGACCACCAAATGACATACTTACCACATCAGCACCATTTTGCACTGCATAAAATACTCCAGCATACGCACCTGGCAATCATCCACATCCACTTGCACTCGTTGTTGAGACCAACATCAAATCAACATTATTTGAAAGTGATGCTACTCACAAGCCATTTCCTGTCTCAGCTGAAACTGATCACGAAGTATGGGTTCCATGAAGGCAGTTATTATACGCGTTCGAACTTTTGTTGGTTGCACTATAAGTACTCACTACATTTCACTTTACATCGGGATGTTGAGCAAACCCATCATCCACTACAGCCACCAAGACATTTTCAGTTCCTGATTCTAATCCTGCAGCCCGAGCAGTATCAGCTTCGATCAATTTCATATACGCCATCTGACCAAATTGAGCATCATTTGGAATATTATTGGTCGTATATAGTGGGAGAGGTTCTAGATTCGATGAAAGATCAGACAAGGTAGCCATGACCATATCATTTGAAAATCAAGATTTCGTTTCATCAAAACTAAAGACATAGGTATTTAATACTTCTTTTTCTTCAGCGCTCATCGTAGTTATCGTTCCAACATCCAAGACTGGATCTACACTTGTCAACACTCACTGATCTACAAGATCAAGCACTGCCCCATAGATCTTTCCTGAATCACTATCACTGCTTACTACCGTACTAAGACTTTGCATTACACTTTGTTTCTCAGATTCAGAATCAATAGAAAATGAAGTAAGAAATTGTGAACTTACTGCACTAGACGCTTCATTATCAAATTGAACAAAGTATTTTCATTCTTGAATAAATCATTGTTGTACTTGTTGTTCATAATTAAGATTTTGTGCTACAGAACATCCTCCACTTCATCAATCTCATGTATCACCCCCGGTTGATCATCAGGTTGATCAAGAACCACCTCATGACGATGATCATCAACTTGAAGATCATCAATCAGTGCTTCCTCATCAGTCTGAACTTCCTCAACTATCATCTGATCATCCATCACTACTCCCTCATCCACCTCATCAACTATCTCAAGTTCCATCACCAGTTCCTGTAGATCATCAGGTTTCTCATCATCATCTATTTCATCAGATACACGGTCATCATCATTCAAGTGCTTCACAAGCCACTCATACGGCATTCATTGCACGACATGCATTGATACGTCCAGCTCACAATTTTCATGACGTAAAAATCGGAGAATTATCCATTCTATCAGCAGTTTCTTCTAAGATTGTCATCGTTTCAACTTTATTTTTTCCATATGACATAATTAACCCAGCAAGACTTGATACCAACGGTGTTGCCATCGAAGTTCATTGCAGTGGCTTATAACTTTGACCAGGCATCGTAGAAAGAATATTTGTCCCTGGAGCTGTGATATCAACAAAGCTCCCATAATTTGAAAATCTTGCTTTTTGATCAGCACAAGTAGACGCTGCTACACAATATACGTTATCATAGTTACAAGGATACCTCACTACTTCACCATAATCATTTCCAGCGGCAGCGATAAATAATACATCAGGAAAACTATTAAAAATATTTTCAAATGTAGTGCTTTTTGCTGGTCCACCAAAAGACATACTAACAATATCTGCCCCATTTTCAGCTGCATATCTTACTCCAGATGGTGTTCTATTTAATACCCTACACGTACTAGATCAAGTCACAATCATTAGTCATACATTAGTAGACACTGCTGGCACACCCATCTCATTATCTGTTACTGCTGCTGCAGTTCCGGCAGTATGAGTACCATGCGTACATCCACTATAGGGATCAGAATTTTTAGAATATGCATTATATTCATCTACTACATTATCGGTTTGATCATCATGTCTAGCAAATCCATCATCAACCACCGCAATCACTACATCCTTACTTCCTACTGCTCACGCTTCTCGAGCCTTATCCATTTCTATCTTACGTAAGTATCGCATCTCATCAGCAAATTCATCATTCACCCCTATAGGTCATATTCATCATGTACTTCCACCGGTAGTATCTGCACTCCCATCATCTCAAGCATCCTGATAAGTAGTATAAGTAATTTGAGGTTCAACATATGCTTGGGCTCAGTTTCAAGCCATCTGCTCCAGCCATGGCAATACCTCATCTTCAGGGATACTAGGATCTACAGAAACTGAATAGGTATTATATAAGGGCATTTCCATACCATCAGAACGAGTCATTAGTACAGAATTTCAAGCATTGTTTGAAAAGAAGGGCGATATGTCTTTTAAGATTCATTGATTAGTCATTGTGATAATTGCATTATCTACCGTCGACTGATGAGTTACGGTTCATGAATTTGCTATCATTTTCTCACTCAAAGCCAGAATCACCTCATCAGCATCTGGCGCATTTACATTAAATCATTGAGTATATTGAGCTTGCATAGCAGTTCTTTGTCCATCATCAATTTTGATGAAGTATTCTCAAGGTATCACATTACTTTCTTGATTAGCTCCTTGTGGGTAAGAGTTAGGCTGAATATTTACTCCATCAGACTTTTCATCATCGAAATTGCATTGCCCTGAAGCACAATCTTCATTTACTGTACAGTGCTGTTCACCCTGACATTTAATTTCACACACACCACCACAATCAACACCTGTTTCATTTTCATCCCAAATTCCGTTATTACATTTATCAGTACAAACATCTTGCTGCTCATTACATACTTGATCCACGGCACATGAAGGTGAGTTTGCCACCAAACAAGTACCATTTGAACAAGTCTCCACACCATTACAAAACAAATTATCACTACAATCAGCATCTACCAAACAGCCGTTTGATGCTCCACTTAGATCACAATATCCTGATCCACAATCATTATTCTCATCACACAATCTCGCTATATCACATACTCCACATGAACCCCCGCAGTCTATATCCGTTTCATCACCAGATAATTCACCATCATCACAATGTTCAGACTGAATCAAAAATGGTGCTTCGCACTGACATGCTACACAAGAAAGTCATGCTCCACACTGATCTCAAGATACTCCAAGATCACATGCTTCACCAGTATCCATAAATCCATTTCCACAAAGAACTGGATCTGAATTACCAGATCATCAAATGATTCAAAGTTCTGAACCATCACATACACTATCATCTTTTTCCAATACATCAGCAACTGCACGACACACATCGATGGTACCTACTGAGTCATGAGAAACAGGAGTAGCGGTATTTTGAAGTACGGTTAAGATCTGATCACTAGTCATCGTTGGCTTCACTGCCTTCAAAAGTCATATTGCTGAAGACACTAACGGTGTCGCCATAGAAGTTCAAGAACAATTAACATATCCATTTCTATCGGTATCAATACAATTTCACAAGCGAGCTCCTGCTGGCACAGTAGATAAAATACTTACTCCAGGCGCATAGAGATCCAAACCATCTCAAAGAGTGTCTTTTTTACCATACTGAGAAAACGATGCTCTGATTCATCATTTGGTAATTGCTCACACTGAAATCACTCATGGATAAGCAGCAGGAGTAGTAATATAATCGATAGCTTCACCATCATTTCCCGCAGAAGCAATCAACAGTATTCATTGCGCTTCTAGTTCTTTCATAATCATTGCATCTTCTTCATTCCAACATAGGTCATATCGGTCTTGTTTAGCAACTTCACCAACACTACCTGGAGTACCATCGCAACCAAAAGACATATTGATAACAGTAGCTCACTCCTGTACCGCTTGAAATAAATTATCACGTCGGTTTGTTAATCATCCATACACACGAAGGTCGATATATGCTTGTCCAACAGATGCGATCCCAGTTGCGTTATTAGTTGCAGCTCCTGCGATTCATGCTACATGAGTTCCGTGGAGTCATGATATAGTAGTATTACTTGCAACTATATCTGGATGTTTTGCAATTCCATCATCAATAATCGCAATCGTCACAGGTTTCCCTATCGTCTCAGGCAACAGATCTCGTGCCATAAAAGCATTTACTCATGGATATCATCTAAGATACCATTGATCAAACGCATAAGGATCATTAGCGTCTGCAAAAGTCATCATTTTTGGGACGGGCTTAATCAAAGCGTCCGTGATTCACAATGCAGCTATATCATTCTTAAAACGTTGAACGTCAGCTCACTCAGCAAAACGGATTTCATAGGAATTCAGAGGTAAGTTTCATAATAATTCTTGTCGTTGACTATATTTATTTTCTATTGATATAATATCATAAGCACCGATAGCTACGCTAAGATAATCACTCAATGTACTGTACTCTTTTAGTTCATTCATATCTAAAAAGAGATCTTTTTTATTCTCCAAAGATTGTTTATACGTGTCCAAACTTACAAAAAGATCAAAATCTTCAAGCAAAATTTTATTATAGTTTCATACGAAACTAAGTTCAATTAATTCTTCATCAATACTCAGTCAATTCTCATTTACACTTTGAGCAGCAAACTCAAAGTTTGAAGCCACGAGATCTTTGTAATCCTCGACACAACTAGGTTGAATTTGGCATTTAGTTGCACAAAACTTGTCGGTAAATCATTGATCAAGACACTCATCGATACATATTTTATTCACACAAGGGATCTCAGTAAAATCTGAATACAATGGGATAATTTCTTCCAACTCCTCCTCTAGCTCTTCACCTACCTCATGCATAATATTTGCTTCCGTATTTACTTCCTGGGAAGGATTACCTTCTGATCATGACAATCTCATAAAGAATCATCACAAAACGATCGCAACCAAAAGTCCGCTCAATCAGAAAAAGTGAAGATGGAGATTTCTTCTTGTTCAGATATTTTTTTGTTTATTATTCTGTTTTTTGCTCATAAGTTACGCAAAGTAACGTAAAGATTTCCTCACTACTAATGATACTCTAAAAACATAAATGAACAAAAAAGCGTACTACTATGAAACCAATGCAATTGACAACATAAAAAAAAACCGCGTAGTAGCGGTTTTTGAAAGACGAGAAGTAGTTTACTTAAATGAATCGAAATGTTGATTTTTTCTATCAATAATTACTGACTGAGGACCTTTCAACCCTAGAAATCGATGCATAAAGTGATCAGCATAATCTTCGATTGCTGAAGTTGTAGCATAATCACTTACAAAATCATTGGCAGTACATTGATTTCAAGACCAACAGATATTCTCGAAATTTTCATGTCAAACACGATCACGATAATAATAAAAATGATGTCCAAGTTCATGAACTACGATCTTATAAAAGTGCTCAGGAAGTTCTTTGAGAAGAAAGTAATTTCAACAAACATTAACATCTAATGGCACTTCATCCGTAGAAAATTCAATATGCTCTCCAGTATGGTCAAAGGTTTCTGTAACTCTATAGTTCCCATGAAATGAATCACAAGAAAGACGCATATTCAATACAAATTTATCCTTAAGTTCTTGCACATCAGCCTCAGTTAATAATCCTGCATTTCTCAACTCAGTCATAGCTTTATAAACCGTCAGCTGCATGATTTTTTTATTTTTTTCACTAACTTTTACCCAACCTGCATCTTTAGAAGTCACTGAATCACCATTAACAAAGGTAATTGTTTCTCACAATTGCTGTTCATAGGATTGTAACTCTGCAATATATGAATCAAGTATTTCAAGTTTTGCAGCTTCTCCATGAATTGCACCTCACAAAACAAATCCATCAAAATCACGAATGATTCATGTGTTTTTCATGATTCATACATGATAGTCTCTTAAGTGACTCTGCACCGTATACAAAATATATTTCAAGGTGCAATAATGCTCTCATCAGATACGGTTGAGTGTAAATTGAAAGGAGAGAAGTTTATCATGGAGCTTTTTACTTTCATATAATTGATCGCCAATAGACATACGAGCATACTTGCTATCTAAGGTCTTTATAATAGAGGAAGAGTAATTTTTCGCTGCATTTATATCAGGAGAAGAACAACTTGCCTCCACTCCTTTTAGTAAATTATAATAATAATTTATCATATAAATATCATCACTAGCCAATGATGTATTTGACTCTAAAGAACTTATTTTTTCCACAGGAGAATTTGCGCTTACAACCGCAATCATTCACAACATCATTATAAGCACTAGGAATACATTTTTCATAAGGAAGAGGTTAGAGATAAATAGATTTTTATACACTTGCACTGAAGATTACATTTTTTCTCGTTGAGATGAGGTCATCATAGCAACTCTTATGAGTTTACGTTGATCTGACTCCTCATGATGCACAATTACTAGCTCCAGTCCCTGTATTTCCTGAGAGTCTGTAAACGTGCTTGTAGAAAAATACAAATTATAATACACAGAATCTGATTGCTCGCTAATCTTATATCAAGTATATACTAGGTCGTCTATTTTTCATTCCTTTTTCTTCAAGATTTTCTCTAACCAAAGCTGCTCAAAAATAAATCTATCAGACTCATTCATATCATAAGTAGCAACTTCATCTAAGCTCGCATTTGAATTATTTAGTTGTATTACAAGATCACTCATAACTATTTTTCATTCTACTACAAGACTTGGTAGTAGCATTCATACTTGGTCTGAAATATAAGCTCACTCATTATGCTTTGAACTATTGACAATCAATTGACCAAAATCACTGATGTGATCGGTAGATTTATTTTCTTCGAATGTCTGTGTAGAAAAGGATTCATTATTTTTTCGAAATGATAAAAATAAAAGAAACAAAAAAATTAATCACAAAAAAATGATCAATCATCTAGGCGCACTTTTTATAAAGGCAGCAGTTCTTTTAGACATCACTTTTTAAGGATAAAAAAAAACTCTACAATCAAATCTAATTATAGAGTATTTATCCTTATATGTCAAATTTATGATTTTTTATGATATCTTCGCAAAGAACTCCAGGAGCTCATCGATTTTTATCGTCTCTTGTTCCATCGTGTCTCTATTTCTTACTGTCACCGTCCCTGACTCAGTAGAAGCATTATCTACCGTGATACAGTATGGTGTTCCTATTTCATCTTGTCTTCTATATCTTTTTCCAATTGCACCTCCATCGTCATACTCCACCATAAGTGAACCACTAAGTTGAGCATAAATCTCATGTGAAATACGAACATGATTTTCATCCTTTTTGATCAAAGGGAAGATCGCAACTTTTACAGGAGCTATCGCAAAAGGAAATCTTGCAACCACTCTTGTTTCTTTTTCTCCTTTACCGTTGGTATATTCTTCTTCGTCATAGGCATCTAGCATTACTGCTAGTGTAGTTCTACTAAGACCAAATGAAGGCTCAATTACATGAGGGATATATCTTTCTCCAGTGAAAGGATCATTATACTGCATATTTTTCCCGCTAGCTTCTTGGTGATTTTTAAGATCAAAGTCAGTTCTATAAGCAATCCCCTGAAGTTCACCCCAACCTCGTGGATATTCAAACTCTACATCAAACGTACCATCAGAATAATGAGAAAGTTCATCTGACTCATGCTCACGAAATCTAATTTTATCTGCAGAGAGCTTCAATTTATTTTCCCATCGATCCTTACTTGCTACCTTTCGATCTTCGAACGCTTTCATTGCTTCGTCCTTCTTATTGGAAACGAAATATTCTATTTCCATCTGTTCAAACTCTCTCGTTCTATACAAGAAATTCCCTGGAGTAATTTCATTACGAAATGCTTTCCCTATTTGAGCAATCCCAAATGGCACTCTCATACGAGTCGTATCCAAAATATTTCTAAAGTTCACAAAAATTCCTTGAGCCGTCTCTGGTCTCATCCATATCTTCGCATCAGCATCATCGTGCACTACACCTTGGTAAGTATAGAACATCATTTGAAATTTACGCACTTCAGTTCGATCAGCTGGTTTAGATTTCTTTGAGTTTGGATTGTTTGGGATTTCTTTGACTATAAAATCATGCATTTTTTCAAAGCTCCAAGATTCAGGAATTAAGTTTGTTACTCAATATTTTTCTTGCAATGTTTTTATAATGTCATCATCACTGAGTGCTTCATTATTTCATTTTCTCATTAATTCAATTTGATCTTCAATAATCTTGTCTGCACGAAACCTCTCTCCCGTATTCTTATCATCAATCAAAGGATCATCAAAATTATCCACATGACCCGAAGTTTCCCATACTTTAGGATGCATCAAGATTTGAGCATCAAGACCTACCATATCAGGTTTTTGCTGTACAAAAGTCTTCCATCGAAGATCTTGGATATTTTTTTTCAACTGTATTCCATATGGTCCATAATCCCAAGCATTAGCAAGTCATCCGTAGATATCAGATCACGGATACACAAATCATTTTCTCTTCGCCCAGGAAACGATGGTTTCTAAACTATGCATTCTCAACATCAAAAAATATAAAGCTCACTTACTTCACTGTAGTGATACTTTGGCTTGTTTCAACTAACAATGGTGATTTGTTGAGTTAGTTTATGTTTACCGTTGCATGACAACTACTGATGAGAAAACTCGTCTACAATAACTCTAAAAGATCTTCATTTTGCTCCAGGATGTCCTTCGTGCTTTGGAAAATCTCTTTTGGGCTTTCAAGATTTAGTAGTTCAGAGATAGAGAATCGTTTCGATTCCTTCACTTCCTTTTTTTCTTCTTTAAGATCTGTGTTTTCAGCTCTTACAAAATACCAAAATTCACACTTGCGAACCAAAGCATCTTTTTCTTCATCATAATACTCCAGTTCCTGCATACTCACCGGCAAGGGCAACATCATCACTGCATCATCATTAGTTCTATTGCGGATTCACAAAATTTGAATCCCAATACCCAATTCTTCTTTGATCTCTCTTCTGAGAGCTCTTGAAGGATTCTCGTTTTCTTCTAAATGACCACCAGGTAATACTCGTGGAGAATCATCCTGATGTTTAATCAATAAGATATTATTATCTGTATCCAGCACGAAAGCGCGACTCACAAAACAAAGACTCATCATGTTTTTCATTACTAAAGTTGATTACTCTCAAGTATAATCATAGAACATCCAAATCAAAAAAAAATATGGATAAAATTGAAGAAGCTATTTGACTTATTTGCATTGTGTAGTGTTGTATATTTTGAGTTTTAGATTAGGGTAGCTATTCGTATATATAACTACATGATTCAATTAGGTCATTGTTGCAAATTAGTAATTTTATATTCACTATACTTATGATTAAAAAAACATTAATTCTTCTGACAACAGCATTCTTTTTTCTTTCATTTTCTTTTGCACAAAGCACTTTTGAAAGTGATTTTGTAAATATTGGTGAAGATCAAGAAGTGATTTTCACTAGAATTATAGATAACACTTATACTCCTTTTCTTAGAAGAAATACGATGAATAATGAATTCAAAATAAAACTATGAACCATTCGCAATACACTTGTTCAGTATCTAAATAGCAATTTCACAACTGACACGGTCTTTTTTGCTCTGGAGTACCTCATTTTCCGCATTGATGATACACTAGATACTACAGTATTTAGTATTCCAGCAATCACTACCACAGTAGTTTCTGTTTTACCAAATACTATCACCAATACAGTTAGCCAAAATCAGCCTATATCAACACCTACAACTCAAGCAACAGTAGCTCAATCAATCCTAACCACTCCAGTTACAACTAATGGAGCAAGCACTGTGCAGCCACAAGATACTGTAGAGTATATCCACACTGAACCGACTATTAATATTTCAGGTTATTATGAAGGAGATAAGAATATCTTAGCCGGTAGTACTTCTGATCCGGTATTTAAGTACGAGTTAGTATCAAAATTAGAATGAGCGATTATTGAAGAATTAGCCATTTTAGCAAATGTACAAGATCTAGAAAAGTCAGTTGAATCAATACTACTATTTGACGAACAAGGAAGACTCATTGATCAACAAAGACCAAGAAATAACATCATTAGTTTTCCAAATATCAATCGACAAATACCTGAAGGACAATCAGAATTGTATGTTGTAATCAAAGCTAAAAAGATTTGACTTAATTCTTCAGCTCCTCAACAAACAAGCTTCAACCTCAATCTTGATATTCAAGAATCAAAATGAAGCATCTCCTGAAGAAATCTCGCCGTAAGTATAGATGAGTGAAATGATACAGTCACTATTGTACCCACGACTATTACTCACATTCTTCTTACTGATCAACGAGAATCAAGAACGATAGACACCAGATTGATTTCATGAGATCAAGATTTAGCAATAGTAGTAATATGAGCGAAGAGTTGAGATAATACTGAATTACAAAGCTGAAGATCTCTTGATACTATCATCGAAAGAATTTCGATACTCGTAGATGACAATACTACACTAGGGAACGCAGCTTTCAATATGAGCATATCTAAGCTTAATAGTGAAGAAAAAGCATCCTGAAGCCTTCAAAATTGAACAGAAGTTGTCTTTGATTTATCTGACTTAGGCAACGACGCAATCATCAACGACCAAGAAGAAGTAGCATTCATCATCTCATGAGAGATTCCTCCTCTTGATCCAGCAAACCAAGAATCAATATCAATTAAACTCACTTCTACAGATAACTGATGAGTTTTCATTAAAACAACTGACCCTGCAAGCTTAACTATTAGTGACTTGAACCTCAGAACAAAAGTTACTAATAGAATATCAATTATTGATTAAAAAAATCTTCTGATAAGAAAAAAAGGATGCTTCAGAGACTGTCTCAAAAATACTTAAACCCGAAGGGTTTAGGTATTTTTTTTGAATGAAGTGATTATACTGTGATTACTTTACTAACTGACTAGCACTATGTTCATAGAATATAATCAGAATCAAACATATCTGCTCCCTCAAA
>CALGNI010000088.1 GCA_937958645.1 Candidatus Absconditabacterales bacterium | reverse complement strand
GAAGAATACACCAATGACTTCTCATACGATTACTATGCAATATACGAATGTAACGATGGAGACACCAACCCAGCAAACAATGCTGACTCAACTGATCTCCCTTTCGATCTAGCATTGACAAAAAAACTTACTCCAGATCTTGCTAAGTCGCAATATTCAGCTTGAGATGACGTTTCGTTTGATATAGAACTCTACAATCAAGGAATCATAGATGCAACTGATGTGCTCATCGCTGATGACATTCCTGCAGCAGGAAGCTGTTTTAGCTTTGATCCTGCGAAGAATGCATGATGGTCACAAGTATGAGCTCAAGCACAATATACACATCCTAGCCTTGCTGCATGAGATAGCGTTATTGTACCTTTGGTATTTACGATCTCAGCATCATGCCAAGAACTTCAGCTTACTAATTTTGCTGAAATAGGTGCAGCTAATGACAGCAATGGAGATCCAGCTACTGATATTGATTCTGATCCTGACACCAACCTAACTAACGATGGTGAAGCAGAAGATGATGTAATTGATGAGTCTGGTAAAGATGGAAATGATGAAGATGATCATGATTATGCAGTGGTAAATCTAGCTCAGAACTTTGACTTGGCTATCACAAAAACACTGATCACAGAAGGTCCATATCATGGGGGTGATCTGGTAACGTATGAAGTAATCATAAGTAACCAATGAACACTCGATGGAAATAATGTAGAAATTATTGATTATATCCTCGCTGGATTCAATTTTGATCCTAGCTATGGGAATAATACTGCTGAATGATGGACAACAAGTGGAGCGAACGCAGTAGCTACAGTACCACTGGTACCAGCTATGGGAGCTTCTATTACCAAAGAAATCACGGTCCAATTAGCATTTGGATTTGAAGGTGAAGAACTTGCTAATGTAGTAGCTATTACTGAAGATAATGCCGGAGAAGATTATGGACTAAAAGATTTAGATTCAGATCCAGGTAATGAAGATACTGATGGCGACTGAATCCCAGACATCATAGATGACGATATCGATGGTGATGGTATTCCAAACGATGAAGACGATGATGAAGATGGTGACGGAACTCCAAATGATCAAGATCCAGATTTTAATGATACTGAAGATGATGTTGCTCCAGAATATATCACCCTAGGAAACGAAATGGATCTTTCATTAGATAAATCAGTAGACACGACAGCAAGCCCAGGACCATATGTAGCAGGAAGTACTGTTGTATTCAACATCGATGTTACTAATGATACAGACATCGATGCGTATGCAGTAGATGTAACAGATTATATCGACCCAGCAATGTTTATCTTCACTCCAAACAACGGATGGATCGACGATGGGATGGGTAACGCGATTCAGACAATACCATTCTTGACTGGTCTGGATTCAACACAACTCATGATTGAACTTACCATCAATCCAAACTTTGTAGGAACGGCATTAGAAAATAGTGCAGAAATATCGGCATTTGACGATGATACCAATCCAGACAACGAACCACCAACAGACGTAGATTCAAATCCTGATTCTGATAATAACAACGATGATGATGACGAAGATGATGAAGATACGGTCGATTTACCCTTTGATTTTTATGATCTTGCACTGACTAAAGTACTCAGTGGACCAGGACCATACTATCCAGGAGACACAATTAGTTTTGAAATAGAGGTATTCAATCAAGGAACATTAGATGCTGCAGATGTGCAAGTTACTGACTATACACCAGCAGGATTGATCCTAACAGGAGCTGACTGGATAGAAGTATGAGGAAACGCTGTATATGAATATATGATGATAGGAGCAGGAGAAAGTGATATTATTACAATCGATTATGTGATAGATCCGACGTATACGGGAGTGGGAGAAACAAACCGAGCTGAGATAAGTGGAGATGATGCTAGTACGTATGGTGATGATGTGCAGGATATAGATTCAAATCCTGATGCAGAAAATACAGATGTATTTGGTTCGGATGATCAGACCAATAGTGACTGAGGAAATCTTGACACGGACGGTGATGGGATCATTGATTCTGAAGACGATGATATCGACGGTGACGGAATTCCGAATGATCTTGATGACGATGATGATGGAGATGGAATCTTAGATGAAGATGAAGCAGTTATTGACGAAGACGACCACGATCCAGCAGAATATGCAGTGTCACATATCTACGATCTAGCGCTTACCAAGACCTTTGAGAGTTCTGATCCAACACCAATCGTACCATGAGGTGATGTAACCTATACAATTACCGTGTATAACCAAGGAACATGGATCGCGGATGATATTGAAGTTACAGATTACCTAAATACAAACTTGATTTTGAACGATTCTAATTGGACACTAAATGGTAGCGGGTTTGCAGTGTATAATTCACTGCTAGGACCAATTCCTGCTTGAGATACTCAAGAGGTTACAATTACTACTACAATCGATCCTAACTTTACTGGAGGAAGCATTACAAACAATGCAGAAATCTCAGATGATGATAGTGAAGAAAATGGATTTACAGATATTGATAGTACTGCTGATGGAAACAATGTAAACGATCCATCTAATGATGATAATGCCACTGATGGTGATGGGACACTTGATGAAGATGATCACGATCCAGAAACTATAACGGTTGATGTCTATGATCTTGCGATTCAAAAAACTATTAACACCGTTGCTACACAAATGCCTGTCTACCCAGGAGATGATATCTTCTACACGATAGAAGTATTCAATCAAGGAACACTGACAGCTGAAAACATTGAAGTAACTGATTATACTCCTGATGGATTGACCTTAGCAGATCCAAACTGGACGCTTGTGAATGGAAATCCAACAACAACAATTGCTGGACCAATAGTAGCAGGAGGATCAGAAACGATTGATATTAGATTTATAATCGACACTGACTTCACAGGAACAAGCTTTACAAATGTAGCTGAAATTTCAGCTGATAATGCAGCTGATTACTGAACAGCAGATCCAGATAGTGATCCGGATGCTGATGATTCGAATGATGCAGAAGGTGAAGATAATCAACTTGATGGAGACGGAACAAATGACGAAGATGATTCAGATGTAGCAGTAGCGATGATTGGTCAAACCTATGACCTAGCTCTAGTGAAGACTTTGGATCCAAATACTCAAATGCCAATCGTACCTGGAGGGAGCATTACTTTCTTGGTGGAAGTAATCAACCAAGGAACATTGCCAGCTGCAGGTATTGAAATTACTGATACCTTACCAGCAAGTTTAACATTAAATGACGCTGCATGGACCGCTAGTGGATCACAAGCAATTCACCAATACTCAGGAACTATCTTGCCTGGAGAAAGTGATTTCGTATCACTTACCGCAACGATCGATCCTAGTTATATGGGAGGTTCATTGAGAAATAATGCAGAAATATCTGATGATGATAGCGAAGTCTATGGAACTACTGATGTTGATTCACAACCAGATGGGGATCCAACCAATGACGCACAAGGAACTGATAATCAAACAGACGGAGACGGGACAGATGACGAAGATGATGCTGATTGGGCTGATTTCGTTGTAGAAGTGTATGACTTAGCGCTTACTAAGGTAGTAAATACCGTCGCTACAAACTTCCCAGTATACCCTGGCGATAGTATTACCTATACATTGACGGTGTTTAATCAAGGTACGCTTCCAGCATCAAATATTGAGCTTACTGATTACACTCCAGTTGGATTGACACTAAATGATCCTACTTGGACTCTGGTAAATGGAAATCCAACATACCAATTGGCAGGACCAATTGTACCTGGTGGTCAGATGGAGGTAGATATTACGTTTATGATCAATCTAAACTTTACGGGAACCAACTTTACTAATGTAGCAGAGATCTCTGATGATAACTCAGAATACTTCGGTACAGCTGACCCTGATTCTGATCCTGATGCTATCAATGATGATGTACTAGGGGAAGATAATCAATTGGATGGAGATGGAACTGATGATTCTGATGATTCTGATCCTGCTGATGTGATGATCGGTCAAATTTATGACCTTTCATTGGACAAAGCGATCAATGAAGAACTCACTGACTTCCCTGTATTCCCAGGTGATGAAGTGACCTATACGATTACGGTAACTAATGAAGGAACACTTCCTGCTGCAGATCTAGAAATCACTGACTATACTCCAGATGGACTCATCTTGAATGATGCTGACTGGACGCTCGTTGGTACGGATGCAGTGATGGTGATCGACGGACCGATCCTACCAGGAGCAAATACCTCAGTAGATATCACCTTTATCATAGATCCAGAATTCACAGGATATACCTTTACCAACAATGCTGAAATCACGAAAGACGATGCTGATGTGTATGGTACTACTGATATTGATTCAGCTCCAGGAAATGGACCAAATCAAGAAGAAGATGATGACGATGATGATGTTCAAGTACTAAACGTAGATCAAATCTATGACCTTGCACTCACCAAGACACTTGATGAATCACAACTACCCGTATATCCAGGAGATGACGTAACATTTACGTTCACGATCGATAATCAAGGAACACTCCCTGCAGCAAACATTGAACTTACCGACTACACACCTTCAGGATTGACCTTAAATGATGCTGATTGGACAAGTGTAGGAAATAACGCTCAAACAGTCTTTGCTGGACCAATTCCAGCTTGATCAAGCGCTACAGTTGAGATCACCTACACGATTAATCTTGATGCATACGGAAATTCAATCACGAATCGATGAGAAATCTCAGATGATGACTCAGAGCTATACGATATCACTGATATTGATTCTGATCCTGATGCAGATAATGGAAATGACAACTATGGTGCCGATGACCAAACTGACGGAAATGGAGGAAATATTGATACTGACGGAGACGGTATTTTAGATATCTATGATACTGATACTGATGGTGATGGAATCCTAGATGTAAACGATGATGACGATGATGGAGACGGAATCCCAGATGCTGAAGATACTGATGCAGACGAAGATGATGCTGACCCAGCTATACTTCCATTATCTCAAATCTATGATCTAGCATTGACCAAGGTATTGAATACAACCGCAACAAACTTGCCTGTATATCCAGGTGATGCAGTGGTATATACGCTTTCATTGATCAATCAAGGAACACTACCAGCAGCAAACATCGAAGTAAGTGATTATGTCCCAACAGGATTAGTCTTGAACGATACAGCATGGACGCTAGTGTGAGATACAGCAACAACACTATATACAGACACGATCTTACCAGGAGAAACAGCGACAGTAGATATTGCATTTACCATCGATCCAGCGTTTACAGGAACTTCATTTAGAAACAATGCAGAAATCTCTGATGATGACTCTGAATTGTATACAGACGAATTTGGAGAGCTTGAATCTGATATAGATAGTCAAGCAGATGCAGAATTTGGAAATGATGCTGAGTGAGATGATGATCAAGTAGATGGTGATGGTTCAGAAACAAGCGATGAAGATGATGCTGATTGGCATGATACCTTGATCGGTCAGATTTACGACCTTGCCTTGACCAAGACTCTTGTTACTGAATGACCATTCCAAGTAGGAACTCAAGTGACCTTTGAACTCAATGTTATCAATCAAGGAACACTTCCTGCTGCTGACATCGAACTTACTGATTACACTCCTGCTGGATTGAAACTCGATGATTATGATTGGACTAGTGTATGAGGGAATGCAGTATACGATCTAGCTGGACCAATTCTTGCTGGAGAGAGTATGATCGTGGAAATCACTTATGTGATCGTGAGCGATATTGCTCCGATTACCAACACTGCAGAAATCTCTGCTGATGACTCAGCGGTCTATGGAACCACTGATATTGATTCAATCGCTGATGATACAGCAACCAATGATGCATATGGTGAAGATAATCAAACAGATGGAAACGGTACTGATGATGAGGATGATAGCGATATTGCTCTTATTGACTTCACCGTCACGGCACCTGCCACCAATACTTCAGGAGGAAACAACTGATCATCAAACAACAACTCAGGGAATTCATGAAGCTCAGGTTCTAGTGGAGGAAGCTCATCTAGTAACTCATGAGGAGGAAGTTCTAACAGTTCTAGTAACTCTTGAGGAGCTTCATCAACATTTAACTCTGCACCAGTAGCTGTTGAACCTTCACCTGCACCAGTTATTGTGATTGAGGAATCAGTTGTTCTTACTGAAACAGATCTAGAAATCGTTAATGTCATTCTTGATAAGAAAGTAGAAGCTGAAGCTAAACAAGAACTTCATAACTCAGCTAATTCACTAGAATGAATTTCATTACTTGACCTTCCTACTATTCTTCCAAATACAGGAGCGGAAATAAAGTAGAAAGTAGAAAATAAAAAATAAAAAACCTGCAGGCATTTCTCCTGCAGGTTTTTTTAATATCTCATTTCTTCCAATGATGATTCTTCATTCCGGGATGCTTTAACGAAGCATCCCTACGATAATCACCTTCGCGTCATCCTTCTTCATTCTACTTCTTCAACACCTGCATCAATCTATACAACTTACTATTGAACACCAAGTCATAGTTTCCACTAGAAATAATAGTCTCACCACCAAAAGCTTGCTTAAATCTTGAAACTCCCGAAAGATAATGTTTGTCGTCTCCTGGAGGCGCCACTCCAAGTAAATCTAAAGACCTATAGTGATGATCGGCTCCCCACTTCATGATCTGATCCTTGAGCCAATAATGTCCTCCGATATTTCCAAACTCTCTATTGGTCGCTCCATAAAGATAAATCAACTCTTTCTTAGCTCCTTCCTTTTTCTCTTTATACTCCAGTATCACACTCCCACTCACCAAGGTTCCTCACTTCTTCGCAAGCATCAGTCGTCCTAAGTTCTGTTGAGTCAAATATTCCATCATCGTCAAAAATTGTTCTTTGGAAATAATCGCAAAGCCTTTATCATACGCCATGGTATACCACACCTCTCGAAATCTCCCTCGATCTCTTTTTTCAGCGATCACAAAGCTAAGATCCTCTTTTTTTGCTTTGTTGATATACCTTTTTCCTGATTTTGAATACCCTCTCCTGGTTTCTTGTATCCCTTGAGAGATATCTATCTTCACTGTCGTATCTGGCATATGCTCTCTCCATGAGGGCAACAATTCATGCTTTTTCCATAGGTGTTTATTTAACTTTTCTTTCTCTTTGCCCAATTCTTTGACCTTTTTCTCATCTCCCTTCAATGAGGTAGTAGAGATCTTTTCCTTTTCATCCAAGAATCAAAATTGAAAAAAGATATCACCTCGCGATGCACCAAAATCTCTACGGATATGGTTCACAGTCTCTATAAACTCTTTATCTTTGTCCATCAACTCAACTCATTGGATCCCGTGAATCATATACCGATTTAAGGTCTTCCCCAAACGACGCTGCGATTTTACGATACCAAAATACTTCTTCCCAGCGATAGTCGTCTCGAAGGTGGGTTTTTTATAAATTTCTTTATTGATATATTTTCGTAGATCGGATTGATAGAAAGACATGGTATAATTGAAGGTGGAAAATTAAATTCTTGTCTAAGAACTAGGCCCGAAGGGACGTAGTGATTAGATACAAGAAGTATATGCAAAGCAAGATAAATTGAAAATTATTTTGATGAGGAAATTGAGCTTTTACATGTCTTGATAATTTTCAATCATCAATCCTCAATTCTCAATTAAAATTACTCATTCACCCTAATAGCCCTCGGACTACTATGACTGTAGATTATCTGTTCACTTGGGTCGACCAGAACTGCCTTTACACGATCTCAGACCATCAACTGCGCTGCAAAATCTGCTTTTGCGCATGGACATTGAATACAGTCTTCAGCTTTTACAAACGGTGCTCATCAAGAAGCGGATCCTGCACTCGCTGATCATCCACCTGAATTACCTGCACTAGAGTTTCATGCATTTGCGCTTCCCGCACTGGAGTTTCATGCGCCTGTATTTCCTGCGTTTGTATTTCCTGCGTTTGTATTTCCTGCGCTCGAGTTTCATGCGTTTGTATTTCCTGCACTCGAATTTCACGCGCTTGAGTCTCATGCATTTGTATTTCCTGCACTAGCGTTTCCTGCGTTTGATCATCCAGATCCTGGTCAGATTTCTGGACATCCATCCAGATCCTCTATTCAATTTTTATTCTCTGGGATCTCAGGGCAAGCATCTTTATCATCATCAATTCCATCGCCATCTTCATCATTGTCTTCTGGTCTAGGTTCATCACTATCATCACAAAGATCTCCCAAAGCGTCATCATCGCTATCACGTTGATCTTCATTTGCACGGAAAGGACAGTTGTCAATTTCTTCTCAATTTTTGATACGTTCGATTTGTTCTTCAATGATTTCTTGATCGATCACTGCTGGAGTAAATAAACATTGTTCATTTTCTCCGATCACAAGACCAAGCATATTTTCTACTCCATCACCATCGATATCAATATCACACATATCGATGATATTATCTTGATCTAGATCACAAAATCCTGTATTGGTGACACACAATTCATTTCAGATAACGTTTACCGTAGCCTCCAAGATGATAAGTTCTTTTTTGGTCGTGATAATATTTGCAGCTATTCTTTTAGATCCACTAGCGTCAAAAGCGAATATTTCATCCAATTCAGTTCCTTCACGTTTTGTTGATCAAGCACTTCGCTGGATAGATTCAATATCTTGCTCACTCCCTCATGTCACCTCAATCGACACATCAAGTTCTTCTGCCACCTGAAGCAGTTCCTTATCTACTATCATTTTCGCACCAAAAATTTCTTGTTGCGCTTCTTCGCTAGGAGCAACAAACAGGGTCATTTCTTGAAATAACGGCGGGTAATCATCTACAAAATCAATTTTTTGTTGCACTATCACAGGACCTTGATTCACGAAACGCTGTGATTGTGCAAGTGATTTATTTACGAAACTCTGATCTGAGATAGTCCAAGTGATAAGTCTCACCTGATCTTCACGAAATCATTCGATCTCAGTAGTGATATCAACATTTTCTCCTTGACGCACCACCAATGGTGTAGCTTCTAGATACGCTCATCTTCAAGTCTCAGCTACATTTTGATCCTCTTCTAGGACATCAATACTAAAACGAGACGTAGCAACTATTTTATTATATCTATATCATTGGGCAAGTACCTCATACAATCCTGGAGTCTTAAAAGTAAACGGATGCTCTTGACCAGCCTGAATCGCCTTTTGTTCTTCACCTATTGTCCATACTACGGTATCCAATTCTCCTTGATAAATGTGCTCGAGAGATACTTCAAGCGGAGCATTTCATTCCAATACATCAGCGAAAGCCTGAAAAGCGATATAGCTATTTGCGTCTCCTATTACATTAATTGACTGCTTCGCAGCGGCTTTGGATCCATCATCAAACGTTGCTACAGCTCTTACTGTCCATACTCATGCATCGTCGAAAATATGTTCTGGAGTGATCTTATTACTTCGTGTACCATCTCAAAAATATCGTTCTACTTCCTCTATCACACGATCGCTATTTGGCTCAAAATCAACCAACAAAGGCAAACTTCCTTGCAGGACACTTGCATTGATCGAAAGAGATCATGTGGTCAATCTCTCTTCTGGAAGCACTTTATTCAGATTTCCTCATGCGAGCGATTTCTCATCAGTATCACAAAGATCTCCAATACGATCGCGATCACGGTCACTTTGATCTGGGTTAACAATAATTACACAGTTATCTTTCGAATCTCAAACCAACTCAAAGCGCAAATTACCTCTATCATCCAATACTCCAGGAGCATTCATAATTCCATCTCCATCTATATCAAAATCACAAACATTTCCTTCCCCATCTTGGTCTTGATCAGATTGGAGCGGGTTGTAGTCATTTGGGCAGTTATCAAAAGGATTTTCTACTCCATCAAGATCACTATCATCAGTCCATACACATCAAGAGTTTTGAATCAAATCATCAAAAACATCAAGAAATAAGTCTGCAGGTACAGGGGTAAATCTTCATAGTTCTTGAATATCGTTTGATTGAATCACTCACAGATCCATCAACACATTTGCATAACTCACTCCATAATCACCTTGTTTTAGTGAATCTGTTCATTGCATTCAGCATTCACCAAGGTTATTTCTACAATACCTAAGATACAAACCAAATTCTTCTTCTGAACTAATATCACAAGTATTTTCTCCACATACTTCAATTCTATTATTGATAATCTCTAATGACCTATTATCTAGTACTACTCATGCCCCATCTATCCAGTTGATAAATTTGTTTCGATCAATTCTTGCTAATGAATATGCATCATCTCACAAAAATGAAACAAGCGTTTGAGAAAATTCTCAAAAGCTCAGGGTGTTTGCACCACAAAATCTTCATGGACAAAATGGACTCGTGGTCCTGGGATATCAACTCATCCAATTATTATCTACTACATTAGCCACACAGACACTATATTCTTTCCCTTCAAACTCTTCCTCTCCTGACACGATATCATCCACGAAATTATCCGCATCAGCCTTTGCCACTTCTCGCCATGCGCTATCATATTTTTTACTGAGTTCTTTGTCAGGATCTGAACACTCTTTACAATCCACAATATTCAAAAAATATGCCAAATCGTAACGACTCACCGTCCCACGTTCACTAATCTCATCCAATGAAACCAAGTGAGAAATGCGAGACAATCCATCTTGCGAAAAAACAAGTCACCCCAATCATAAGAGACAACTTGCTCACACTACTACCTTTGTGATTATATTTTTCATATCTAGAACAATGAGATGAGAAAATTATGCGCAATTTAAAGGAACCACTGATAAATTAAAGAATTGAAAAGAATTTTTATTATTTTCAATTATTTCATTTTTCACGGTTCCTCGAGGAAGCTTAAATAAGCCAATTCATTTTTTGCTGATATTTATGAAATGTAAGCTTCCTCAAGTAGACAAAATATAGGAATCTTCGGGTGTTTTGCAATAGAAGGCAGGTAGACAAAGGAAACAAAAAAACAATCGTCATTCTGAGAAAGTCTAAAGTGAAACGAAAGACGACCGAAGAATCTCGCAAGGCTAGTGTCCTCTCGAGATCCTTCAGAGCGCTGCGCTTCCTTCAGGATGACATCTCCATTTCTAAACTCTATTTTCTATTTTCTACTTTATTATCATCGTCCCCTTCTCCACTCCAAAATCCAAGTCAGCGAGACTATCGATATGCGTCACGTAGGTCTTCAAGTCATTTTCCATTGCCATACCAAAAGCACTTTGATCCATCACCTTGAGTCATTTCGCTAAAGCTTCTTTGTATGTAAGCGTGTCGTACTTTGTCGCATCTGCATCCTTCTTGGGGTCTGCAGAATACACGCCATCAATTCCACTACATTTGATCAAAATCTCACAATCCAACTCAAGTGCTCTAATTACAGAACCAAGATCTGTCGTACAAAAGGGGTTCCCTGATCACCCAGCACAGATCACGACATGATCATTGTCTAGTCTTTTTACGGCTGAAATCTTATTGATCGTCTTGATAAATCTTGGCATCTCGATCGCAGAAAATACTGATGCAGTGATTTCTTCTTGGTACATGATATTTTGTAGGATCAATGCATTTACCATCGTGGCAAGCATCCCTGCATAATGACCGATCGCTGGGTCAATACCAGCACCTTGATCACGTCCACGAAAAATATTCCCCGCTCAGACCATCAATGCGATTTGATATCATTTATCTTTTAATGACTTAATATTTCTACTAAGTTTTCTCACCACCTCATGATCCAAACCCTCACCCTTCTCTCCTCCCAAAGCTTCTCCTGATATTTTTAGAAAAATTCTTTTATATTGCATGGAATATATAGTCCAAAGTAAAAGTGTTCTTTTCAAATTACTGATGTTGATAGAGAAAAAAAGAGTTTGCAATGATTTAAAACTTATTGCTTAGTTAGCAATTGGAGTATTTATATGTATTCAGTAAATACATACTATTTTTTTTAATCATTCGCTAATAATCAGTTTGTGCAGTCAGTATTTAGAATTTCCTATATACTAAAAAAACAATTTTTCTATCTCTTTTCGAAGTAAATCATCACCTCCTTAAAGCTCTGAAATAGCTCCTTACAAGAATGCGAGAATTGGCTTGTTTTAGAAATACCTCACTCTCTCCCACACTTCACTCCGCTCTGCGGGGTTCGCTTCGTTTTCTCCTTACTGAATATGAAAGTTCATTTTTAGACGTTCTCCATTCTAGAATCGGATCGTTTGCTTACTTTGAGATGTATTCATTTACTTCTTTATCCATGATTTCCATAAGGTAAAAACATGCTCTGTTCAAGATCTATAGGAGTCAGTGATATATCTGGATACGATTCAATAAATGCACGGTACTTTTTGGGAGCAAACTTTTTGATGTTTGTTTTGACCTCGAGAGCATATGGTGCTGGTGCATCATCTAGCACAAAATCAACCTCATGTTTTTGTCTATCTCTTCGAAATTTGATGGCTGTATGAGAATGCTTTTCTAACAGTTGCCTATAGGCAACATTTTCTAGGTGTGATCCTATATCAACTCTCTCTGAGCTTGATTCAAAATTTCTTTGAAAATGGTTTTTTAATCACATATCGAGAAAATATACTTTTGGCATTTTCTTTAATTCCTTCTTTGGGTTGTTGTAATATGGGTTCAATAATCCTATATGAAATGACTTCTGCATGATGTATAGATAGCGCTTTACCGTTGGTAGAGACATATCTAAGGTGTTTGATAGTTGCTGGGCATTTACTAAGCTTCCAACTTGATTAGCTAATATCTTGATAATCTTGAAATAAATATCTTCATATTTCACATCTGCATCTACGACATCTTTTCTGATATAATCATCAGCCAACTCGGTAAGTATCTCCTTTTTCTCTTGCACAGTCTCAGATAACACAACTTGTGGATAGCCTCCATAGGTGATAAATTCCTCATAATAATTACGCAAAGCATCCTCATACATCCCAGGCACTGATCAGCTTTGTAGATATGGAATAAGTTCTTGCTGGTCGTTTGCCATCAGTACCTCCTCAAAATCAAATGACTTGATATGGTGCAACTGCTTTCTCCCAACCAAACTATCCTTGAACTTTTTATCAATATAAAAAGAAGAACTCCCCGACACAATCAGCTTTATGTTGTCATGATATTCATCATACAAATATTTCAAAAAATTAGTGGGGTCATCTAAGTACTGCACCTCATCTATAAACACATAGGTTTGGGATGAGATCGGTGGAATAATGGAAAATAATTGCTCTGGATTCTCGTTCAACTGTTTCAATACTGAATACTTCTCCATACTCAAAAAATATGTTGCCTCTCCAGATGCTTGAAGATGTTCTTGCAGCTGTTTCATTAAGGTCGTTTTACCAACCTGCCTTGCTCACACCAACAACAAAATCTTGTTGTTTTCGCATAAGTTTAGTAGCTGAGGGAATATTTTTCTCTGCATTTATAAAGTGACACCTTAATAAATAACGTATTTTCTAAAGTCATTATGATGAAAAAAGTGAAATTTGCAAGGAATTATCGATGCGCGTATTGACATTGCAATATAAGTATATTTCATTATATACAAAGTGACAGCGGAACCTTAACAGAAAGCATATATACTATGCATTTACGTTTTCGCATTCTTAAACAAAAAATTTACTAAAATGAAAAAGATTTTAAATTATGTAATCTTATTGATTGCTTTCGTATTTGTATCATGTAATGATGATAGTCTAAACAATGATGTTTTACTACCTCCAGTAGCTGGATATAGTGTTAGAACCGCAATTAATGTGGCTTTCAATCCTAACTCTAATACTTACACATTAGATTTACCGAGTAAAGGTAGTTCTTATCTAAGTCATCCTTCCAAAACCGAATATCATAACATTGAAATGTTAGAAGGTATCGTGTTTAGTAAGAAAATTAATCAAAAAACCAAGCACATAAGTAACATTGGTTACTATCGTACAAAGGTTATTGGTAAAGATTTGGAAAGTCAGTATGGGCTTATTATAGATGGTAAAGAAGTAATTAAACCTTATTTCACTTCTCTTAAAGTAGCTCATGAGATTAGAATAGCTGATGAAGAGACTCTTACTCCTATTATTAAGGCTTGCAAAGATAAGAAATGTAATTTCTATGTAGGTGAAAAAATACTACCTGGGACTTATCAAGCAAATCAATCAATAATAGGAAGCAGTGTTTCTGATAATGATTGTCACCTAAGTACTTATCAGATAACATCAACCCCAACAGTTGGTTATCAAGACATAACTGATTCGTGGATTGTTGATTTCTGTAATGATAATATACGAACTTTTCAAGAAGTTGATTTGGATGAGGATAAGGTAATAGCTTTTATAGATAAGAGAACAAAAGTATTCTCTTTTGATGGCACATTAATTGATGAATTTCCTTATAGCTATGTTGTTCCAACTAAAATGGAAGGAGTATACCTTGTCGGAGAATCTATTCATGAAGAAGATCTGTATCAACCCATGAAAGTTGTAAACAGTTCTAATGAGTTATTATTACCTCAAGCACGATATGATATTAGAGATACTGAAACGGTTATTGGATTTAGTAATTCAAAAACATTAGGTACTATCTTGATATTAGATCATAGAGTAACAATGTTTGAGCAAGACAAGGTTGATCCAATTACCATTCTAAGTATCCCTGGTCCCTATAGATATGTTGTAGGTCGCAGAGATAAAGATAATGGCGGTTATAAGTATGGTTTAATGAACCAAGAAGGATTGTTAATAAAAGATACCGAATTCTCATCATATGAAGCGCTTGGTGATGGAAAAATTTCTTTTACTAAAGATGCAAATGTTGGTGTATTTAATATTCATACTGGAAAATTACTACATGTAAAAAATGTAGAAAGCGAAGATTGGCCAGATAGTTGGTAGTCGTAAAAAAAATAAAAGTATTTTAAGCCCAGAGCAATTTTCTGTGGGCTTTTTTTTATTGTCAAAACAATAATATCTACGTGCTATCAACTTACAAACAGCCAAATTTCCTCATTAGATCTCTACATAATCAACAAAAAAGCCACGCAGCAAAAACTACGTGACTTACAATCATTCTCAAAAGTTATTATCAAACTCTTTCTGCAAAACTCTTAACTTTTCCAATTCTGTTTGATAAGAATTCATTTGGTTCTTATACTCCGGAGTTATGACATCCATGCCTAGACTGAGACTTGCCTTAAACTTTGTATAATTTTCATCAATATCAGTGGTTACTTTTTCGATCCTGTCTTTTATGGTTTCAATATTTTTGTGATGCTTTTGATAAAAGCGTCTTTTGTGTTTTAAAAATCTCGCTCTTAACAACCTATTTGCTTGTTCTTCGCTCACAAAATACAAAAACACATACAAAATATATAAACCAACCAAAAGGTATCCCAAAGCAGGCCTCATTTGGCTAAGAACCTCATCATGTACGAGCACGAAAGCGTGAATCATTGTAAGCACAAATATCAAAAAGAATACGATACTTTTCAAAAGACGTTTATTTGCATACAAAAACATTTTATAATCATATTTTATGTTTTCCAACACATGCTCTATTTTTTGATATGCCGCTGGCCTCAAAAATTGCCTAAGTCTTATAAACTCTTTTTCATCAAAGCTCAACACACTATAGGCATACTCGTCAGGATACAATTGTTTCACGAAGTCCTTAAGAAACTCCAACACTCTCTCATCCATAATGACTCTTGCGTTTTCTTGATCAGACAATCCTATGACAAGAGCTTTAGAGATCCGAAGTTCTTCTATCCAAGCATTCAACCGAGCAAAAGAATACTCAGATCTCATCTGTTTCAACTGATTTAAATAACACACATTATTTAAATATGAAAAAAAGATACTTCCTAGAATCCCTAATGCCGCCATTATCATCGATCCTTGAATGGGAAAATACAAGCTAAGAGGAACCAAGATCAAAAAGAAATAGTAAGAAAATGAACCTATTCTCCTTTTCTTTTCATATTCCTTTGTATTCTTAACCGATCTCATCTTCAGCGATTCGATATCAGCCACCAAAGCATTCAATGAATCATACTCCACCATGTTAATGTTCACTTTTTCTTTACTCATAATCAATATTTTACTGGGTTTACAATTTTTATTTGGGAAATAATAATACAACTATGTCAACCAAAGTCCAGAGAAAAACCTACCCTTGCGACATATAATCCTTCCAACTGTTCACTTCGGTCCTAGCTCTAACCCGCCTAATCCACCCAACTTGTCTAAGTTGCCCAATTCATCCAATTCACCTAATTCATCTAATTTACCCAATTCACCTAATTCATCTAATTCACCTAATTCATCTAATTCACCTAGTTCATCTAATTCACCTAATTCATCTAATTCACCTAATTCACCTAATTCACCTTTGCCTTCGGCATATATTCCTTGCAACTGATCACTTCGTCCCTTCGGTCCTAATTCTCAGGCAAGCAATTTTGCCTTGCATATATTCCTTGCAGCTGATCACTTCGTCCCTTCGGTCCTAATTCTCAGGCAAGCAATTTTGCCTTGCATATATTCCTTGCAGCTGATCACCTCGTCCCTTCGGTCCTAGTTCTCAGGCAAGCAATTTTGCCTTGCATATATTCCTTGCAGCTGATCACCTCGTCCCTTCGGTCCTAGTTCTCAGGCAAGCAATTAACTCGCCTAATTTACCCAACTTGCCTAACTTGCCCAACCCGCCCAACTTGCCTAATTCACCCAATTTACCCAACCTCCATCCCCTTCCTTCACCAAGCCCATCATCTCAAGCTCAGTCAACATTCACAGAAGCTCTGGGACTCAAAGATCGACTTCTGAGATCAGTGTTTCTATAGATTTTGCTTGAGCTAATGCGTCCAAAATCTGTTGCTGCTTCTCAGAAAGCTCAACGAGAGGGGCTGTATTTTTGATATGATTTTTAGAAAAATACTGATCCAAGCATGCTTCAAAATCCATCGCACAGGCTATCAATCCTTGCGAGAGATACTCATTGGATCAGGCGTTACTTTCGTCATGAAAAGAACCAGGGACCGTATGAACCGGGACGTGCATACGGTTTGCAAAATCCACTGTGATCAGGCTCCCTGACTTCTTTCCCGCACCTGGCAAAAAAACCATCTCCGCTACTCCTGCCACGATTCTATTGCGCTGGGGAAAGGTTCGATTGGAGGGTTTTTCCCCAAGACGAAATTCTGATATCACCAATCATCACGCTGCCACAATTCAAGCCAACCACTCTCTCTTACGGGACCTCAGCGCATGATAAAATCATGAACCCAAAACCACGATCGTGGGGATACCAAGTGCTATAGAGTACTCGTGCACCAGCATATCTACTCCTTCTGCTCATCCAGAAATTGTCACCAGATCATAGTGCTTTGCGGCATCCAAAAACTCTTTTACGATCTTCTCTTGATACGCAGACATCTTACGTGGACCTACGATCGCCAGCAAAGGACGATCCATCAACGACCTCTCTCACATCTCATACAAGACCAAGGGCTTACTCAAGATCGTAGTAAATTTATAGTGAGCATCATCACCCACCAGACTCGGCACGATCCTGTGTTCATCTAACCATTTTTTCAATGTATCAACATCAAAATCACCAAAATCGACCGCGTCGACTCCAGCAGCTCTCAACTGAGAAAGTGAAATACTTGACTCCAATGAGTACAAAAAAACTCTCCTATCAACCATACCCCAAAGGTATTGATCGAACGAAGAGTGTGAAGTGAATGAGCATGAAATTAGTATGAAAAAGTTGCTTTTACAAGATTTCTTCCTCATTCATAGATTCCATCACAGCGTTCATTTCTTCTTTCAACTCTTCATAACGTTGTTCCAAACGGGCTTCAGCGACTCAAGACTGTACGAGATAGTTCAATGCATAGATTCCATAGTTATTATCTACTCTCGCCTGTGCTTGTTCCATCGTATCACAAGTCAAGACCCCAAAGACAATCGGCGTTTCATAACTCATACTCAGATCCATAATCCCTCTACTACACTCGGTGCACACATAGTCAAAATGAGGCGTCTGTCCTCTCACCACACATCACAACACGATCACCACATTATAAATACCGCTCTCCAGAATCGTCTGCGCCATCCCAGGAAGCTCGAAACATCACGGCACACGAAACAGATCCACGTTAGTAAAACCATTCTCCTGAAACAACTCTAGGTTTTTTGCTATCAAGGGATCCATAATCTCAGCATTAAATTCTGCAGCCAAGACAGCAATCCTCAAAGCAGGATTCAATTCTTTTACTTCTTCTAATAATATTGCGTGATGTACAGCCATGGGGTAACGTTTAAAATGTAAAGGTGGTAGCAATTCGTCATTCTGAACGAAGTGAAGAATCTCGAGAGCATCAAACCTTACGAGATCCTTCATTTCGGGATGCTTTATCGAAGCATCCCTACATTCAGGATGATCTTCCTCTCTTTCTCACTTTCTCTCTTTCTCTCTTTCTCTCTTTCTTCTTCATTCTTTCTTCTTCATTCTATTTTCTAATTTCTATTTTTTATTTTCTATTTTTTACTTTATTCCCTTCCTCGTTTCACCAAATATTTCCCCAACATATCAAACTCGATATTGATAACAGATCATAGGTCAAGGTCTCAAAGATTGGTGTCGGTTTGGGTTTGAGGGATAAGTCGAACGGAACATCATCATTCCATCACATCCACCACCGTAAGACTCACCCCATTTAGTGCGATACTTCCTTTGGGAATCACGAGTGCATCAAACTTCGTATCAAAGGAACAGACAAGTTTCAATGATCCATCATCTGATAGCTCTTTCTGTGAAATAGTTCAGGTCGTATCAATATGTCAGGTCACAAAATGACCATCCAGTGATGCTCAGGCTTTCATCGGCATCTCTAGATTGAACGATTCTCCAGCACTTTTTTTTCCAAAATTTGTTTTATCAAAACTCTCCTGCATAGCAAAGAAGCTGTACTGGTTCTCATCTCGAGTCCCTACTGTCATACAGGCACCATCATGAGCAATGCTTTGTCAGACCCACAACGGTTCATCAAATACATTCTCTACAGTAAAAGTATTATCAGTGATGGAAAGAATCTTCGTTTTATGTGTCACAAGTCCGGTAAACATTCGTAAGTATGGTTACAGATAAATAAGTCGAGTGTAATCAAAGCACAAATAAACAAAAGTCTAATTTATTGGCATCAATATTTACTTGAAAGTGAACATTGATTCAGTACAAAACTTCAACAAGCGAAAGGAATAAATAAGTCAAGAACTAAAACGAATGATCATCTTGAAAAACGAATCTGCATCTGTAAAAGAGACTCACATGAAGCGGTCGTAAGACCATCAACATTATGGTACGAACATAGAACACATACTATTACAATTGGTAGCCTGAACACCTGCCAGTCGTACACAGAGAATCCCTGACTTCGGTCAAGGGTTTTTTGTTTGTGGAAAAGCTCTCCTCCCCACACAACCTTGAGAGAAGAAGCTATTCCTGATAGGGCTTTGGAAGGCAAGGCTGTTTTAGTTCATAACGAATTAGTCCTATTTTAACATTCTTATGATGGTGGGATTAGAAGAGAGGAAAAAAATTAGTATATAACAAAAAAATCCCATAAGAGATTCTCTTATGAGATTGACTTTACACCAACCTTACAAGAGAAATTCTTAGGATTGGGATTTTTATAAATACGAAAGAACTTTTTCAATAGTGCTCCTATTTGTACAATTATCATCTATGTACTGTCTAAGCGAACTAACATCGGGTATTATTTGAATAACTCCTGATGCCGACAAAGCAATTGCTTTATCCTCTTCGTCATACAACCCAACACAGTATTTTTTCTGAATTCTTAAATCAGTTCGACTGTTTGGTTGAGACTCAATAACAAATGATAATTTACCTTCCTTAATTCCATTTGCCTTTATCTCACATTTCTTTTCAAATGAAAGAGCATTCCACTCTTGTGTAGAATAATTTTCCGTATACATATCTATTTATATTTTATGGTGAATTAAATTCATAATCATAAAGAATAGAATGTCAATAGAAATTGATTTCTAACCTTCGGCACCTAGAGGTAAGGAAAATTGCTGATATAGTAGTTTAGAACTAGTATTACGGACTCTAAAATTTCACAAAACACCGAAGGTGTTTTGATATCAGACCAACACTTCAATTCGCTCGTAAAGTAAGTTCT
>CALGNI010000087.1 GCA_937958645.1 Candidatus Absconditabacterales bacterium | reverse complement strand
ATGAAAAAGCAAGAAAAACACATGACTTCAGCTTTATATTAGTCATAAGATAGCTATACATGCGAGCACTAAGATATTTTTGTTTATTATTAATGGTTATTTAGCATGAAATATGATCTTATCAAAGGAAATCAGTCAAACTATGAAATCAAACTTACCGTAACCCCAGAAGAAATGGCAGCGAACAAGAACAAAGTCTTGAAGCAGTTTCAGAAAGATATGGACTTGAAAGGGTTTAGAAAAGGAGAAGTACCGTTGGCGATGGTAGAGAAAAACATTCAGCCTACCTACCTTCAGCTTGGTCTTTTCGAAGAAGCAGTGCATCAAGGAACGATGCAAATCGTAAAAGAAAATGAAGCAGTGAAATTTATCGGGAATATCTATGATCTTGGTCAAGAAGACAAAGATGGAACGATTACCTTTAGCTATAAGCTTGATGTGTATCCAGAAGTATCTGAATCTAATCAAGATCGAAAAAAGATAAGCATCGATGCGATTGAGACTGACGCTAGTCCAGAAGAACTCGAAGAAACACTTACCAATCTCCAAAAACAATACGCAGACTATCAACCAACAGAAGAAGTTGGTGATGATACGGTAGCGAAAGTAAGTTTCAGCATCTTGAATGAAAAAGGTGATGAGATAGATACAGGAAGTCTGTATCTAGGAAATGAAGAATATCAAGAATTTGCGATACTCAAGTCAAACTTCTATGGGAAGAAAAACGGTGAAGAACTTCAAATAGACTATATCCAAGAAGATCTTCCACCTATGCTCCATATAAGAAAAACTGACGTTGAAGGGACTCCTACTCATATCAAAGCAAACGTTTCAGACATCAAGAAAGTAACCTTGCCAGAATGGGATGAAGCTACGATCTCAAAGATCTTTGGAAACGAAGAACTAAAGACACTTGATGAACTCAAAGCAAAAGTAAAAGAAGCTATCTGAAGCCAAAAGAAAGAGTCACTGCTTATGAAGTCAGTAGAATCATATCTTTCAGATATTACCTCTTCATTTGATCTGTATATTCCAAAGACGCTTATTGATGAAGAACTAAAATCTAGAATAGCGTCATTGAAAGAAAGATTTGGTGGAGAAGAAGGATTGAAAAAATACTATGAACAAGTGGGTGAAGAACAAAAAAACAAGATGCATGAAGAAATCAAGACCGCAGCCAAAAGTTCACTAGAAAAATTCTTCATCTTGAGAAACGTTATCGACCAAATCGGTCTGACCGTAGAAGATAAAGATCGACAAACTCCTATGGCTATTGAAGATAAATTGTATACGCACTTTAATAAATAAAATGCAATTGATCCGTTCGTCATTCTGACGAAGGTCAGAATCCATCATCTCAATGGATCCTGAAATAAATTCAGGATGACACGTAAGTTTAAATTAGATGAAATTATCAATTATCAATTTTACCTTATCAATTATTAAAATGTTCTGAAAAATGTGAGAAATGAAACAAATGTATGATAAATACAAGAAGCTCCAAGACGCACTAAAGAAACTACTTATTAGAGCAACTGAAGACGGTGTGGTCGCAGAGATCACCGGTGAGCAAAAACTCAAAAAGATTAGTATTGAAGATGATGCGTTGATGGATATCGCACAAAAAGAAAGATTAGAAAAAGCAATCAAAGCAGCAATAGACAAAGGACAAGCCAAAGCTCAAGAAGTAGCTATGGAGAAAACCAAAGAAATTCTTGGATTTGATCCAAACGATCTTGCATGAATGATGTGAGGTATGTGAGGAGGAAATTGAGGATTCCCTGGACTTAGTTAGTCATAATCTAGAAGATACATTTACCCAAAAAGCTAAAGCGAAACTACGGTTTCGTTTTTCTTTTAAAATAAAGTTGGCGAAAATTTGACAAAAAATAAAGATCTATGTATAATATGAATATGTATAAACTTTTATTCATAAAATACCACAATGAAACATTCATCTACCTTTAATGTGTATTCTTTCTTTGTCTTGGGTCTTCTGATCTGAGCATTCTCTGTATTCTTTTATATGGATAGTCAAGCAGGATCTTCTCTTGATTCAGAAAGCGGGAGCTTTGGAGTCCAGTCAGCAGAAGTTGCGCCTATTTCTGAATGAATTATTGCTAATTCAGCAGTACATGATCTTGAATGTGTAGATCAAGCATGCTATGATGGATGTACTGAGGTAAATTCAGCAGCAGAATGTAACAGAATTTGTACTTCTAAAGAATGTAAAGAATTAGTGGCTACCATCAAAAATGAACATGGTGTTGCAGCTGCCGCTGCTCAACCAACTCAGGTTGGAGCATTTAATGTATGAAAACAAACCGCAGATAAAAACACAAGAAACGCAGAAATCAATGATAGATCGGTGAACCTTGAAAATGTAGATACGAATCTATACAATCATAAAATTTGAAGTCATTCTTATACTGCAGAATGTGAACAACTTGCGTGTATGAAAGTTTGTCTATGAATGGGACAATCAGAAAGTTTCTGTAAATCAGCATGTACTTCTACTTCATGTATGCAACTACAAACACTTGGACATCTTCCTTCTTATAAACAATGGGATATTGAATAATTTAATAAATCTTTAACTTAAGTAAAAAACCAACTCATTCTGAGTTGGTTTTTTTTAAGCATTATAGTCTACTGTTTGAGTTATCGGTCAAATAAGGATTCTTATCTACCTTATTGATAAAACTCAATTTGATTGGCACCCCTTCAAAGCCATAACTTTTTCTGATCACCTTCTCTACTCGACGCTTAAATGCAAAGTTTGCATATTCTTTATTATTTACTGACAATGAAAATATAGGAGGATATTGATCCACTTGAGAGATGTATTTCCATTTACAGATCTTATTTTTTGGAAATCTTGGAGGTGATGTAAGCCAAGCTTTTTGGAGGGTCTTGTTTAGTTCTGCAGTCTTGACATGATCGTTAGCTCTTGCGTACACGTCATAGATCTTTTTAAGCAACTTTGGCAAAGAAATTCATGCTTGTCCAGAGATTTTGATAATAGGGATTCGGTCAAATCATGCTTGTGTACGGATTTTTTTGATCATATAGTCAGCTTCTTCTGGCTCTACCAAGTCGATTTTATTCAACCCAATCACGATAGGAAGTCACATCCTTATAATCTCACCCAACAAAGATTTATCTCTGTGAGTCATTCATTCTTGGATATCAATGATCATCGCCACTACTGGCTTGGTGTAGTATAACATATCCACCGTCTTCGCATAAGCAATTTTTTCCAATCATACGATTTTTGATTTTTTTCTAATTCCTGCTGTATCAAACAACTGAAATTCTTTTCCCTCCCGGGTAAACGTAGCAGTGATATAATCTAAGGTGGTTCCTGGCTTATCTTCTACTCTTGAGAGTTCTTCTCCTACAAGCTTATTCAACAAGGTAGATTTACCGACATTTGGACGACCAATAATCGCAATAGGTGTTCAGGTATGTTTTACTTTGGGTCCTTTATTTCGTGGAATATGTTGATCTTTAGCCAAATCGTGAAGTTCATCGGTTAACAGATCAAGTCCTTCATACTGCTCTGCCGACATAGGTACTACTCTTGAGATTCACAAGATATACAAATCAGCAATCAAAAGTTCAGCTTCGGGTCCGTACACTTTAGAATCAAGCTTATTCCCGATCAAGATCGTCTGTTCCTTCTTTTGATGCTTTAAAATCAAATCTCTAATACGATATTCTTGCTCAGTAATTTCATCTTTTGCATCCACCACAAACAACAGCACATCACTTTCTTCAATAATCTGCTCAATAAACTGCATTTCTTTATTAATATCCTCCAATCACGGACTGTCAATCAATACGGTTGGTTTTCCTGCAATCGTGATATGCTCATGAAGAAGTTCTCTGGTGGTACCAGAAATATCTGTCACGATCGCTCTATACGATCACATGATTCTGTTGAACAATGTTGATTTACCGACGTTCGTACGTCAGATGAGACCTAATTTCATAATAATAAGTGAGTGAAAAATCTAGCGATTTTCGAAAACTTGCTGATGATACGAATAATTGAACAGAAGTCAAAATAATCGCACAAATTTCATGATTTTACTGGATCACAAGCTCTTTTCAGGATCTATGCTTGTTTGAAGGGGCTATGAAGCTATAGTTTTGATGAACCAAAACATAAACAACTATGAACGATCAAATATTTATTCGTACTACCATATACATCATTGTTTGTGTATGGTTTAGCAGCTGCTCTTTAACAATACAAGAACGTACAACATTCTCGGATGAGATTCACATTGACCAACTAAATTTTTATGATATTGAAAATGGAACCTGCTATGTAATTCCTTTGCATGAAGCATTAAATCTTAATTTTACAAGAGAAACTTCGACCATAAAAACTGATTCTTTGTTTTTATCCATTATTGAAGTTAAAGGATTTGTAACTCATGAAGGAGTGACTCATCATCTACAGATTGAAAAAATATCTGATCTTGAGGGTAGCATGTCTTTGATAGGGTGCACCCTTACCACATATAATCAAAGCAATGAAGTATCTTTAGTCTCATACTGTGAACAAGAGACCACCATGGAACATTACTTGTGGATGCAGCCGGGATCTAGTACCTACGCTTTAGTTGACAATATTATCAATAAAGCATTTCAAATGCATTTAGAACTTGATAGATTGAAAGATAAAAGACCCATCTGTGAGCATATTGAAACAACAACATTCAAGTTATTTTTAAAGAAAGTACAACGATCATCCCCCAAACCACTTTCTACCCCCAAATCTCGAAAGCCTTTAGTTAAACGTGCCTAAAAATCACAGAAAAGCTAAAGAAAACAATCTATGTAGGGCACTCTGTTTTTTTAACAGGGTGCTTCTTTTTTTCAAAAAAATAACACCATAAACTTCTGTTTATCTTGAACGATTACTGACAAAGCAAGCTTCTTGCTATTGCTTCCCTCTTTCTCTCTTTCCCTCTTTCTCTCTTTCTCTCTTTCTCTCTTTCTCTCTTTCTCTCTTTCCCTCTTTCTCTCTTTCTCTCTTTCTCTCTTTCCCTCTTTCTCTCTTTCTCTCTTTCTCTCTTTACTTCTTATTTCTTTTCACTAGGTAAATCTCCTTACTCGCTTTTCTACAAGACTTGGGCTTAAAACTCACGATGTTTTTGTTCCCATAACGATCTTTTAGATCTCTCATGAGTTCTTCATACCCTGGTCCCATAAAGACTTTGATTGCGAACGTTCCTCATTCCTTGAGATATTTTTCGTATATCCAAAGAGTCTTTTCGATCAATCCGATACTTCTGATCCCATCGATATCAGACATTCACATCGTATCAGGCGCCATATCACTCACGATACAGTCAAACTGCTTGATTTCATGCTCATCAAACGTAGCCTGCACTCACTCTTTATCAGTGATGTCCTGCTCATACGAAGTCACATACGGCAATGCAAGATTCACAGGCTTCAGATCAAATCAGATAATTACTCACTCTTCACGAGTTTTCTGAAAATGCTTGCTAAGATACTGCAACCATGATCAAGGAGCACATCAGATATCCAGCATGGTTTTGGCTCACTTCAAAATATCAAATTTGTTGTGTATTTCTTCGAGCTTATAAGCACTCCTAGCGAGATACCCATCCTTTTTTGCTTGTAAGGTATAATATTCATCTCATCGTTTTGACATTGTGGTCTTGCAATAATTAAAATTACATCTATAGTATGGCACTAGTGTAGCGATCATTTTGTTCCTTGCAAACGATGTTATTATATACGTATTTCCAAAAAACCCACCAAGTCTCTAGAAGAGAATATCAAGAAATGCTCCAAGAAGGAGTGATTTTTTTGAATAAAGAAGCTATAGAGAATTTCGATAAAGAAATAGAAATTGGTGATGTGATCGAACTCCAGCTCCCTGATGGAAATTCTTTCACCGAGACGATCAAATATTTTCCTGGATTTACTCCAAAGCTCGCTCTTTTCCACAAACCCAAAGGATACGTATGTTCCAAAGACGATAAACACAACAAAACCATCTACGAACTCCTCCCAGAAAGCTGGCTCAAGGATTTTTGGTATATCTGAAGACTTGATAAAGATAGTACATGACTTCTGCTGCTCACCAATGACAGTACCCTCGTAGACCGGTACGAAAATCCCTTTCATGATATCCACAAGGTATATGAAGTAGAAATCGACAGACCACTCAAGACCAATGACATCAAGAAAATGCGTAAGTGAATCTTGGTAACCACCGATGGAGAAAGAACAGAAAACCAAAAAGAACTCACTACAGATCTCCTAAAATGTGTCTGAGTAAGATACCAAAGAATCAAAGAAAGCCACCTCGTCATCATCACCCTCAATGAAGGAAAAAATCGTCATATTAGACGTCTGCTCAAAGCACTTGGCTATAGAGTAAAATCCCTCCAAAGACTCAAAGTAGATAAACGACATCTCGGAAATCTCAAACCAGGAAAACGAAAGCTTGAAAGAATCAAGATCGGAAAAATCAAAAAACAGAAAGAAAAAAAGAAGAAAGTTAAGATAGGTGACGGAAAGAGTAAGAGGAAATTGAAGAAGGAGGCTAAGAAGAAGAGGAAGAAGTAGAGAAACTAGAATTTGGAGTTTTTTAGAAACTAGAATTTAGACTGTTAAAAAAAAATCTCAACTGTGATATGATCACAATTGAGAGTATTCTTACTCTCTAGAAAAAATCATAATTGATGAGTATGTTTTCTCGAGCAGTTTATCCTTGAATCTTCCTTCTTTCTTCTTCCTTCTCTCCCCTTACTACCTCAAAAACTCCTTAAAGTCCTTCTTCGTCTCAAATTCCATAAACACTGAAGCGAATCTTACGTAGGCGATGTCGTCTTCATCTCTGAGCATATCAAGAACATCCTCTCCTATAGTTTTAGATTCGATTTGTTTTCCACTACCAGATCGCTTGTTTTCTAGCTTTGAGATAATCTCATCGATTCTTTCTAGTGAGAAGTTATTTTTCCCAAAAGCGACTACAAGAGCTCTTTTGAGCTTATCTCTATCATACATCTGTTTGGCTCCATCCCTTTTGATTACGATAAGATCTGTCACCGCTACTTTTTCATAGGTCGTAAATCTTTGTTGACAGTATTCACAAGACCTTCTTCTTCTGATCCCCAAACCATCCTCTACTACTCTAGAGTCTATCACTTTCGTATCCATATTCGCACATGCAGGACATTTCATTTTGATAATTGAGAATGTAAAATTGATAATTGAGAATTACGGGTTTAGTGATTCTTTAGTTGACTTTACAATGCTTGATAACACTTTTAATATCTCTGTGATTTTCTTTTCTAGGGAATACTTTTCATTAAATTTCGATAAGTATCAACTTCTTTCCAGTACATCAAGCCAGTATTTAGTTTCATAAGCTTCTTTTAATGAGAGATTCATTTTATAGAGAAAGTCTCTCTTGCTAGATCATTGTTGTGCTTCATGAATGTTCGCTCCAATACTAGTTCAAGACCTTAGCATTTGTTTACTCATTACGTATTCTTTCTCTGCATACAAATATTTATAACACTCAATTATTTTGAGACTTAATTCTATGCTTTCTTCTTCAATTCTATAGTTATTTTCAGACATATAAACACCTTATTTACTAATCTCCACCTTTCAATACATATCCTTGAATTATTAAAAAGTTTCATACTTATTTCTTAATTCTCAATTCTCAATTATCCATCCTCAATTCTCAATTATTTAGGCACTAAATACCTCTTATTATAATACGAAATATTCTTCAAAAATCATCTAAATCGAACAATATCTTCTCACTTTATTTCTTGCAAAAGTGCTCTTTTGTTTTTCTCGTGAATAAAATCAGATCGATTTGAAAGAGCGAGTTCGAAGTATTCGCTATTTTCGTCTAGCATCATCCATTGTTTGAGAATATCTTGGTATCTATCTAGGATATAGTCTAGCATCGCTTCAAAATCCTGTCTAAGGCCAGGTCCCACCATGAGAATATCGGTGATAAAGACATATCTTAGAAGATCTGGCTCCAGACTTGTCGGATGTGCTTCCTGAATCTGTGAAACATAAGTCATGTATAAAGCAAAGCCAAAGAGCGTTTCCCTAAGTGTTGAGAAAATACCCACGATGGCCAACTCAGAATAATGAGCATCTAGGTGAGCCTCACTGACGCGTAAAAAGGAAATTGCCTCCTCCCAGATTCGTAAATCAAGCGTGTACATGTTCTCCCTCAAGGCACGTCATTTACTTTCACGTGCAAAAAAATCTGATTTCCCTATTACTCCGGCTATGGTAGGAACATAGCTAAGAAGATCTCCATAAATCGCTTCAAACTGATCTTGTGGATCCATCGTTACGATACGCGATATTTTTTCTCCCAATTGCTGCTTAAACAACCCAAGAATCTCTTCATTCATCACACTCATGGTGAGATTTCTTTTATTGAGATCTTGGAAACAAGTATTGATAAAGTTTTCATCAAAAAGCTTGATGATATACATATTGGAATGCACTTCTTTCACAGTTGGTCTGATCGGAAGCGTAAACTTATCTACTCAAGATCTTACATTCTCATAGGCAGACTTGTAATAAAAGACGTTCTTAGAATAATTGTACAGCATGGCACCATAATATACCAGCGTATCAGGCGAAAGCTGATCTTGATTCATGGAGGATAAGATATCATCCAACAATGGCTTTTCGAACAATCTCATACTAAAGGTATCTCCTCTACCCACCCAAGTTCATGCCAAAAAGGTAATATAAAAGTTTACAAATCTCTCGGTCATTGCTGACTCTTGCTTGAGAGATTCTGGGATCTTAGTCATATCAACATCTCCTTCTTTTTCACTCAGAGAATGAATAAATGAGTCGATTTTTTGAGATTCTTCATAATTTTTATTGTAACGGTAGGTATGGGCAACGAATTCTTTCATACTTGAGAAAAAATTTTTCTTAAACAGACGAAAATCGAAGGCATAGGTGAGCAGATCTTCCAACTGATCATCATTTTTTAAGAAGCTCATCACATAGGCATCCAAGGTTTGTTTATCATAAATTTCCGATATCATCAATTTACACACATCATACAGATGCTCATGATGGAAAATATATTTGATAAGCATATCGTTTGGCAACAAAAGCTTGATAAGTTCCTCATCCTGAGACGAAAACGCAGCGACTCTAGCATATGCTCACGACTGGGCAATGAAGTCTTTGACTAAGGGTGCTTTTTTAGATTTCTTTTGATAATCATATAGGAGCCATTGATAGAACTCCTTCTCGGAAAGATTCTTTGAATAAAATAAATTGTTGAGACGCTTATACACATAAAACAGCATGAAAAACACCTGAATATGACTCAATAGTTCTTTCTTTAGCTGAGCAAATGCTTCATCAGTAAATTGATACTCAGAAGCATTGAGCGTAAGACGATAAAAATTAAAAAATACATCGATAAATCGTTGATAGTTCTTTTCCTGATCATCATGAGGAAACACTTTGATCCTACTCACGAAGATAAAATGTAAGATATTAACCGTCACCAAGAAATTATAAAAAACTGACCAATGACGATTTTTAAACACCTCCTTGACGTACAAACTTGAAATGATGGTCATCACGACACCGATGTTGGACGGGGAGAAAAATGACCAACCATTGATATTTGCGACCACTGCATATGAATAATAAAAATTCATATCCTTCACTTCCAACGCCGGAGCATCACCAAATCCGATCTTTACCTCAAAAGAATCCAATCAAATATCAAACAGATTTAGTTTATAATTCTCCACAATCTTCCTATTGATCACTGAGAAAAAATGCTTTGGACTCACAAACGACAAAAACATCCCAGCAGGATTGATATCATGCTGAACTAATGATTCTGGAAGGAGTGAAAGGAGTAAGCGACGAAAAAGTTTCATGAACAACACTATAGGTATTTATTGTACCGCTTCAATTTGAAGTGGATTTTTATATCTAAAAAAAAGATCTCAAGATGAGATCTTTTATTGATTTATTTCACCTAGGCTTTTTCCATCTTCAATCTTCTAATTTCTCCTTCGATATTTGCTACCTTTGCTTTCATCTCGTCAAGCTTAAGTTTTTTTTGTTCTACCACTTTAGGTGGAGCTTTGCTTGCAAAATCCCCCGTCAGGATGGTTCTGAGGTTTTGGAGGAATTGTTGTTCTTGGGAAAGCTGCTTCTCAAGTTCTATAAGGAGTTCTTTCTTATTTACTTCTTTGATTCATTTCAATCATACTTTGATATCCATAATCATCGCTACTTCTCGATCTCACTCTGCTGTTTCACTTGCATCTAAATAATGCACCTCTTTTACTTTGACGATATCTTGAATCAAACTAAAATGCTCACCCACGAGCTCCTGAATATCTTTGTTAGCTTGTACGAAGATATCTACTTGTTCGTGAGGTTTGTTGGTGACTTTTCTTTTGAGCTTTCTCCATTGAGAAATCATATCCATCACGAGATTCATTCTATAATCTTTATCTTTGATCTCATAATCTTTTGGTCGTTTGGTCATCATCAATGATCACTCAAATCCTATAAGATTTCGAAGTTTTTCTGTCACAAAAGGAAGACTCGAATGAAGCACTTTTAGATAAGTACCCAAACAATACACCAATAATTTACTGGTGATCTCAGAGGTTTCGATCTTTGAAATTTCGATATATCGATCACAGAAATCATGCCAAACTACAGTAATACTGTCTTGGAGAGCTTCACCAAGCATGAACTTTTCATTGAATCTATCAACTTGTCTGATGAGATCTTGTGTCTTGGAGAAGATCCATCTATCATATGCATTCATTTTCTTCGTCTTTTTATTCAATGTTTCTCAAAGCTTATCATAATCAAGTTTCTTAAACTTTTGCACTTCCTCATTTTGGAGTACGAATCTTGATGCATTCCAAAGCTTGTTGATAAATTTACTCATGTATTTCACTTTGGTTTCATCAAACTTCATATCTGTACCAGGAGTATTTCCTGCTAGCATTGCTCATCTTAGTGCATCAGCACCGTATTCTTCTATCAATTCCAATGGATCAATAGAATTACCAACACTTTTTGACATCTTCTTTCCATGTTTATCTTTCACCAGACCATGAAGATATACATGCTCAAATGGCATCTGGTCAGTATTTTCTACTCACATAATCATCATTCTTATCACTCGGAAGAAGATAATATCATATCAGGTTTCCAATACTGTATTTGGATAGAATTTCTTGAGATCATTTGAAGATTCTGGCCATCACAAGATACTAAAAGGTCGCAATCATGATGAGAACCAAGTATCAAGTACGTCCTCATCTTGCGTAAGCACCACATCCTGACCTGGGATAAATTCAAACATATAGGTATCTCCCTTTTGACTTATGTGTGCAGATTTCTCTAGGATATCCACAAGTTTTTCTGCTCATGCAACGATCTTGTCGTTCATTCTTTTCTTTTGCTTGAACTCACCCAACACTCCATCTAGCAACATCTCCAATTCATCAATCTCGTTCATTGTCATCTTCTTCTTTGCAAATTTCTCACGATACATCTTTATATATGCATATCCGATGCTCTCTTGATGATTTACCATACTTGGGCTCAGCAACACTTCGATAAGTTGTTCAAGGTTGAAAGGATTAGCTAAGCGAGAATCAGCAATAAGGTTGAAGATAATATGTGAGAGCGCAATCTTTTTTCCTTTGGTTTGTGTAAGTACCGTATCTTCATCAAAAACGTATTTCTTACCCTCCTCATCATATCGAACAGGAATTCTATGTCATCGCCAAAGCTGTCTAGAAATACATCGAGGTCTAAGATCTTCCAACCATTGCATGAAGGTATGCTTAAATCTTTCAGGATGAACCTTTACATCATCATTATCTAAATGTTTGATGATCTTTTTTGCTGCTGGATCGATATTCATAAACCATTGCGTACTCAAAAACGGCTGCACTCTGCATCCAGTTCTTTCACAATACGGTACAGAATGAGTATGGTCTTCGATTTTATCAAGATTTCAAATTTCTGCTAGATGATGGATAAGATTCTCTTCAAACTCTTTGATAGGATGTCCAGCAAGATCCTCCCCTGCAAGTTCTGTAAAGTTTTCTTGTTTATCAAAGGCGAAATTATCCATCGGGAGATCATGTCTCCAAGCGATATGATAATCAGTTTCAGAATGTGTTGGGGTAATCTTTAGGGCTCAGGTTCCCAAATTCATATCTACTTCTTCATCTGCGATCACCGGAATAGATTTGTTGATAATCGGGATCAAGACACTTCTCCCGATCCATTTCTTATATCTTTTGTCTTTGGGATGAACGGCTACCGCTACATCAGCAAACATAGTTTCAGGGCGTACCGTTGCTATCGTAATACAGTCACCTTTTCCATCGACAAAATACTTGATATAATACATCTTTCCTTCCTGTTCTTTATGTACTACCTCAAGGTCTGACAATACCGTCTCAGCCTTGGGAGACCAGTTTACCATATAAGCATCTCTATAAATTTTCTCTTCATTATACAACTTCACAAATGATTTTCTTACTGCACGAGAAAGTCCTTCTGACATACTAAATTGTTCTCTTGATCGATCACAAGAAGCTCACATACGCTTCGTCTGATCTATGATCGTGTCTTTTGAATGATCTACCCACTCCCAAAGTTTGCGCATGAAGACTTCTCTCCCTAGCTCATCTTTAGATTTTTTTTCAGTTTCTCGCAGCTTCTTTTCTACCACCACTTGCGTAGCAATTCCTGCATGGTCCGTTCCAGGGACCCAAAGAGTTCTCTTGTTTTTCATACGAGCAATTCTTGTCATACTATCTTGAATAGAAAGCATCAAAGCATGTCCCAAGTGAAGCACTCAAGTTACGTTCGGTGGCGGCATCGAGATCATAAACTCCCCCTTTGTTCCTTTTTGAGTTTCTGGCTTAAAATATCCTGCTTCTGCCCAGGAATCGTACATCGCTGGCTCGAAACTATGATCATATTTTTTCGGAAAGTCTTCCATTATTCTTGAGTAATTAGTCAATAAAATTGGCTTTCTTAGTATAGTTTAAAGATACCGTTTCCCGCCTGCATTGCAAGAAATGGGCGTGAAGTCAAGTACCGAAAGTGTGAGTTTGTGGTATGAGAAATACAAATCAAGTATACAAGCAAACTTGCTCGCAATTCGATCTAACATTTTTATTATAATGAAGCTCTGATAAATACAATGTTCAAGCAAATTCCTACAAAACAAATGTATCTAGAAATAAAGATTGTCTTACTATAGCTTCCTCGAAGAACCGTGCAAAATGAAAAAAAATCGCGAGCGAGCTCTCATTCTTTAATTTTGCAGAGGTTCCATAAATTATCAATTTTCAACTATTCACTATTATCATGATTCTTTCAGATCAAAGCATAAAAGACAAAATTACCTCAGGTGAGATCAAATTGATCCCTTGAGAAAATCAAGTAATCGAAAAACTAATGGAAAACATCGTATGTGCAAGTATGGATCTTGAATTGTGAAATGAATTCAGATTTTTCAAAGAAGTTCCTGGTCATGTACTAAATCCTTTTGATGATGACAGCAAAGATATCACCGAAGCAATGAGAGTAGAAGACGGGGAAGATCTTATAATCCAACCATGAGCATTTTTATTGGCAGCAACAAAAGAACGTTTTGGAATACCAGATAATCTTGTTGCCAGAGTGGAAGGAAGAAGTAGTCTTTGAAGACTAGGCCTTATCATCCATGTAACCGCTTGATTCATAGATCCTGGATTTGGTCGAGATGCCCCATCTACCATTACTCTCGAGATCTCAAATATCAACCATGTACCCATCATCATTAGACCATGAATGCGCATCTGTCAGTTAGCATTTGATGAAATGGATCAACCCTCAGCCATGCCTTACAACAAGAAAAAGAAAGCTAAATATAACGGTCAACAAGCACCTCAAGCGAGTAAATTGTTTGTGAGTGGGTAAATCGTCTTGGATTACTTATTCTCACGTTTAGATTTATTATCAACTCAACTCTCCCATCTCCCTCCCTTAACAGGGAGGGCGTTTGGGATTTTTTTCGTACGTTTTTCAGTCAAGTACTCTTGCTAGCATTGTTTGCAAGAGTATAATTATCAACGTTTTAGCTATCCACAACGTTCCCCCTGTCAAGGGGGAAACGCAAAAGGGGGTTTCGCTTCCACACACCTCACTTCCACCTACAAACACTCTCCGCCAGACCACCACCCAATCCCTCCCCCTGACAAGGGGGAAACGCAAAAGGGGGTTTTAGCTCACATCGAACATGCCCATCCACAGATGAAACCTCCCCTTTCTCCCATACCGCACGAAACATAAAACATACGCTCGTGAAAATCGTAAATCTCCAACATACGCGGAGAACATTGTACGAGAGGCGATTCTTAGAAAAAAACAAACCTGACGAAAATTCACAAGGCAAAAACCAATCTGATCGTTCATTGTTGACTTCCGATGTAGCAAACTCATGCTAGTAATAGAAATTGATGGGAGTAGCCATCGAGGAAGAGAATGATATGACAATCGAAGAACAAAGGAATTGCAAACATTATGAATCAGAGTTGTTAGATTTACCAATCAAGATGTTATTTATCACATAGATTGGTTATTTATTGAGATCTATTCTATTCTAGATGATAGAGTAACTTTTCTTAGTCAACCAAAAAACACTCTCCAAGCCTAAGAAGAGCGTTTTTTTTTGCAGTTGATTGTTCTTACTCACTCCTCAACAACTGAGTCGTAACATCCATAAAGATTTCTATAGGAACTGCACCACGCAAGGTCTTATATGCACCATTTCTGGTATCTAAAATCACTGATCATGGCGTACCACTTACTCCAAGCCTACGTCAAAGATTTTTTTGTGCTTGTACTGGCGCACTTGCAATACCTTCATCTATACATGCCTGCATTCTTACTGGATCCAATCCATTATTTGAGGCAACGGTTCTAATAATACTCATAGTTGGCTTGAGTCCATTTGCATAAAGTCATGCCTTATGCGCATAAAAAACTGAGTTTCCTCATTGAATATATGCACATTCTGCTGATTCTGCCGCTTGGGTAGCTAATTCATGTCGTTGTCCAGTAAGGGGAAACATTACTGCTGCAGTACGCACTTTCCCAGGAAACTCAACATTTCTTAGTTCATCTAAGACTTTATCATTATGTTGCCTTGCGCAGTAAGGACATTGAAAATCCAAAAACTCCATCACCACAATCGGAGCACTCGCATCTCACTGCATATGGATCACACTGAGTGCCTCATCAATTTGTGCATCAGAAAGGACTTTATATCCTGCTGGTACTGGAGGCTTTTCAGCAACTTGAGGAACTGCAGTCAATGAAATAAGCTTCTTGTTGATATGAGAACGAATTTGCGAGATCAGCGATTTTTTTGCTGCATCTGCTTTTGATTCATAGGTATCCAATACTTGCAAAACCGCATCTGCCACCGCTCTATCATTTTCAATAGCCGTATCCAGCAAACCAAACAGTCTTGAGAGTGCAGGAGTCTGAGCAAACACAAAGAACACTCATCCAGCCAACATTGCTATGATTCATAGAAGGAATTTTTTCATACTATTTATTGTTCAATAATAAAAAATTAGTCGCTTATATAATACGACTGACAGGATAATTTGTGATGGGAGATATTAGGGTATGGTGAGGGTGTTTTTTTGACGAAAGGAATACAAGTGAGTATAGTTATAGTAGCTTTTAAATCATCATATTTTTGATCTAATATCATCTACATGAGTAAGCAAAAAAAAATTCTTAAACAAGATAACCATGAAAAGCTTACTTCGCATGACAATGCGATAGATGATTTTTGAGATTCATCATTTGATGAAGTCGTAGACTCAAAAGCAGATGAACTAGTAAATAATTTAGCTAAAACAATATCGCTAGAAAAATATCTAAAGTTAACTAATAATGAGAAGATAAATTATTTCATTGAGAATTTTAAAGTAGAAGTAAGTTCTTATTTGTTAAAAGAAAGCGCAGAAGTAATTAAGATGCTAGAAGACTGAGTAATAGATATTAAAGTAATTCAGTTATTATCAACCCTAACACAGAAGTGAAGTAATCACCTTCCATCTTTATCTAAGACGTTTATCGATCAAATTAAAAATCTAGAATATGAGACATTACTATGATTAGATTCAATAACTAATTGGAATGACAGCTTGATATATTTTTCGAGCGTATTAGATAACTTATTAGAATTTAAATTAAATTGAACTAAGTGAATAACCGATATTATTCTATGATATATCCATCAATGAAAATTTAAAAGGATATGAGATGTATCCGCTATTCTATCATTAATCAATAAAGAATCACTTAATGAAAGTGATCTAAAAAATAAGTATCTTGTTGAATTACTAGATGATAAGTATTATGACATTTGGAATATAAAACACCTAATGAGTAATGATTCAATGACATTTAACAATGCTCTACATCATCTCATGGCAAAAAGAAATTGAGAAACTAGAAGAAATATTTAGTGGATCCCTTCCCTAGACAGCAAAGTAAGGATATTAAGACTTATATTTGATCCTAGTATAGTAGAATTTATACTTCTTGTTTGTTGTAGTGATCTTTCGTGAACACTGCTTGGATAGTCATTTCATATTGCTGAAT
>CALGNI010000086.1 GCA_937958645.1 Candidatus Absconditabacterales bacterium | reverse complement strand
CAACTGTCTGTTCCTTCTCCCGTAGGTGACAGAGAATATTCAAAGGAATCTTGCGGATAATCTAGAGTATATACTGCAGTATTTGTTTCACTTCATACTCCTGATACATCCGTTATCGTTATTTGATCACCTGCTTCACATGCAGATGAATACGTGATATCAAGCACATAGTTTATTGTTGCTCCAGGTATCACATTGATGTTTGGATCTACAGCAAATGGCACCGTCATTCCTCCAGGGAGCTCTACTGAGTCGATACGCTTATCTACCGTATACGTACAGTCTGCAGAGGGATCATCACAACTTGCTCATCATGATTCATAGATACCATCAAAATTTCAAATCTCAGTTTCTCCGTTCATGATTTGTGCTAGTGTAGTTGCGTCATCATCTTCTAAGACTGATTGCCCATCTCCATCTAGATCACAATCATCAAGATCACTACAAGTATAAGTAATTCACTCAAAATCAAATGTACCACTTGTTGAATCAACACATCATTCAATAATTGTTAAATCTTCTTGCGTCATTTCATTATTTTCACCGATATCGTTATACATGTTGCAAGCACATGATTCTACTGGATTGGATAACACACAATCAGCACATGTCTGACCATTCGCCTCACCATCAAAATCACACTCTTCCTGACCATTAACTTCTCCATCTCCACATTCAGGAACACTACAATCTATTCCCTCATCTGCTTGTCAATTACAGTTATTATCGATCCCATCACAAACCTCATCTTCAATTGGACTTCATGATCAAGCACCATCACAACATAGTGCCCCATCTCTCGAGATTTCTCCTATTCCTATATTACTATTATCGCATGCTGCTTCACCATTCCCTGCACAATTATAAGTTACGCATTGGTTTTCAGGAACATCAAAACAAGAATCAACTGTCTCTACAGCTCAGTCAGGAATACACTCTTGTTCTGCCGAAGTAAGGTCTGGAGCAGCTGGACATGCATCATTTATGCCATCACATGTAAAGCTAAAATCAGTGATAGTCTTAGATCAGCCAGTACTACAACTATGATCACTAGTTGGTTCGCATTCTCCTATCATCGTTCATGAATATACCCCAGCCTCTCACCAGGCTCACGCTTCAGGAGCTCCACAAGCAATTCAAGCATCTCGAGTCGAAATCTCACAACTATCTTCTTCTGAGTCAGAAGAAACACAACGAGCAGTACCACAACCCAAATTAGATGCGTCACAAATCTGTATTTCATCAACAATCTCTCGATTTGTAGAAGGCATTTTACATTCATATGTCGTTCAAGTTTCTACACAAGTTTCACTTTTATACTCATTAACTGTAGTGAGATTACTGTTTCAGAAACAAAGCACATCTGTTTCTCCTATACATGGATTTGTTCCAGTCTTACATACTCAATCTGCACCACAGGTTTCCTCACCATTACAAAACAATCAATCACTACAATCAGCATTTGTTTGACACTCAGGCACTATTGCTACACATCTTAGATTTTCTGATATATATCATTCCAAACAAAAGCATCACTCATTACATCACTCAGAAAAAGGAGCCGGAGCTGAAGGATCACATTCTTCTCAATAATCAATAGCTCCATTGTTACATGTTGTAGGTACACATTCGCTATTTTCATTACATGACTTATTTCAAAAATCACCTTCATCGATACGTCAATATTCACACTGGAATGTTACCGTATTACATAAAGGATAATACTGTTTACAGTCAACGCAAGTATCTGTTGTTTGATTACCAACGGTCAACTCACACTCTTCTCAAGCTGATACAATACCATCGCCACATGTTGGACGCTCTGATAGAAGGCATTCACAGTCAACATCACTCCAGTCTCCCTCTGGACATCAACCTTCTGGTTCCTCACAAGTTTCACAAGATCCTCATCTTATAGGAACATAAAAGCAGGTTCATGAAGAAACTGGGTTTCTCCCATCACCTCATGGAGTACCAGTATTTCAACTTTCTGGTCTTCATCATCACTCAAACGTAATTGTTTCAGTTCTACATTGTCATTTGTACCAACAACATACTTCTGTACATTCATCTGGTGCTTCTCCACAAGCCTTATTGTTGGAGCAAGCTCCTTGTCATGTTGAGACTCCACCCTCTGGTCATTGACTATCAACCCCTAAAATCTGCTGCACCTCAAAATCACCAGCATTCAATCTTTCTAGATTTCAGATTTTGGTGAGATCATCTTTGATGAATGATCATCAAATAAATAAGACAAGAAGAGCTGCGAGAAGTCATAAAATAATTTTTTTCATTTTGTTCAAGATAAGAAAAAGTAAAAAATAAATACTATGATCGACTTCTAATTACAAGATTTGTTGGTAACATCATCCTCTAAGCAATCATTTGCATTATCACCATCTGGATCGCTATCTACATCATCTCCAGAATCACTAAAGATCTCTGCGTAGTTTGATAACGGACCTCATGGGAAGTCTTCATCAATTTTATAGGTGAGGATTGCATCTTTAGATCATCACACTCAGACGCCTTCATAAGCAATGACAACATTGCCTTCTGATCAACTACTAGGAAGTGTTGATGACACGAAAGTTAATCCATCCACAGCATAATCAATCACCTTCACAGCACCACTTGGCACAGATCATTGATTGATAAGAGATATCGTAAAATCTACCTCATCTCAAGGGAGATAGGTAGCAATACTAAGATCAGTTGGCTTCTTCGTAAGAGCCAAATCATATACTCCAGCTAACGGCGCACTCACCACATTTACTGATTGGGTAGAGGGAAGTTGAGTATCTGAAGTGATACTTCCATCTCTGGTACTAAACGTACTAGAGAAAAAGTACAGCCCCACTAGGAGCAAAAGTCACAAAATCAATCAATAGGCTTTTTTCATTTGAGTTAGAAATAATAAAATCAATAACTCTATCCTAAGGAAGGCATGACAGTTTGTAAAATTATTGTAAAAAAAATCACAGTAAGTGATTACAGTTTATAAAATTAATACATAGTATACTAAAATGGCTCTAAGTAGACATTTTTAATGCATTTGTCTTTTTGAGAAAATGACTTATAGTTGAGAGTTATACAGGGCTTTCGCTTCATTGTATCTAACTTTGGCAACCTTTGACCACTTGTAGTGATCTACAACAGGAGAGTGATAATCCAGGACATATTTGATGGGGTCATGAATCGCGGCGATTGGCTGACCTTCCAATTCTGGCACTCGCTTGAGGATATATTTCGCTAGAGGGTCATTTCTTTGAGATTGCAAAATAGGGTTGAAGATGCGTAGGGGCTTAGGATCTGCACCTACTGAAGCAGACCGTTGTCGATTTCATATATTCACATTACGATCATAATCTACCAAAAGATCAGCAAAATGCTTTTCTCATCGTCTCCAATCAATCAACAAATCCTTACACAAAAATGATGCCACAATCATTCTGACGCGATTGTGCATTCGATTTTCTTCTTTGAGCTGTCTCATTCCTGCGTCTACGATAGGATAACCCGTCGTTCCGTTTTTTCGTCTTTCAAAGAAATCTTTATTGTTGTCTCGTTGTATAGCTCTTCTGTAGACTTGAAACTCTTCATACTGATTATGAGTAGTAGCTGGGAACCAATACGAGATATGCTGCCAAAACTCCCTCCATGCCAATTCACTCACGATAATATCCGCTCGGTTTTTCTCTTGGGGAAATCATTGTTGTACAGACATCTTACCAACGAACTGAAAAAAAACCTCTCTAGGTCAAAGAATCCCAAAAGTGAGATAAGGACTCAACTTCGTTGTTCATTCAGTATCAGCTGGGCGGTTTCTAGTTACATCATATTCTTCTAGCTCCAAGCTCTTCAATCTTTCTCTAATACCTCATACCTTCCAAATTGGATGGCTGTGATAAGCAATCTTATCTTCGTGGTCTTGAAGTTTCGCCAATGGCAGCGATGGGGTAGTGAGTCTAGTGGGTGTTTCAACATGATACTCTCATGCAAGGTATTTTTGCTGTACTCTTGGAAGTCGTTTTTTAAAAAAGGGGGTAAATACTTTTCTGGTCTCAACCACATCGATCTCAAGCATCAAATAATCCGTACAAGCAGAGTATTTTAGATTCTTTTCTTCACATATCTTCCTAAGAACCTTGTCTCTTGTTACCGATCCATGCCCATACGACCTATTGTGATATACTGCGTCGATAGGGTTTTCTGAAAGTACTTTCTCAATCATTTTGCTAGCATCTCCATATTCTACATACAAAGTCCCTCATATTTTAGTAAGAGCAGATTCCAAAGATTCCAAGGCTTCTCGTTGAAATCCCTGTCTCGGGTCATCTTTAGGAAACCCCTCAAACACCTTCGTATCTAGGATAAATAAAGGGATTACTTGCTCACATTCCTTACACGCCAACGAAAAACCTACGTTATCAATGATACGGAGGTCTTGGCGAAAGATAAAGAGTCAGATCTTATGCATGATGTAGAGAAAAAGATAAAGTGAGAAAGAAAAAGATAAAGTGAGAAAGAGAATCTGTTTTCTCTTTCTCTATTTCTCTATTTTTCTCTTTCTCAATTATTCTATTACCTTCACTTTCATCTTCACATCACTCACTGGTCTATCACCTGGAGCTGTTTCGGTCGCCGCGATTTTATCAATCACATCAACTCATACAATCACCTCACCAAATACCGTATATTCAGCATCTAGCATTGATGTCCCTCACACGCTTGTATATGCTGCTATATCTTCAGCTGAGTAGGTAATTCCCTTTGCTTTCGCTCAATTTATGAGACTTGCTTCTGATTCGATCTTTCCCTGTACGATATAAAATTGCGAACCGCTAGATTTTTTTTCTGGGTTGTTGTTTCTCGCTGCTGCAAGGGCACCTTTGATATGGGGTGCTCCGATTTCTGCAGGAATTTGATATCCTGGTCAACCTGTTCCCAATCTTTTCCCAGATTCAGCTCCACGAGACTCCGGATCTCATCCTTGAATCATAAATCCTTCTATCACTCTATGAAACAACAAATCATCATAAAATCACTCATTCGCCAACTTGATGAAATTATCCCTATGAAGAGGAGTAGAGTCATATAAGACCGCTTCCATAGTTCAGAAGCTTGTTTCGATTGCTACTTTCGTAGTTCCTGAAGTGAGAGCTTCATCAGTATCACTTCCTTCATCAACTTGTTCTCCTACCTCTTCAAGTTCTTTAACTTCTGCCTTGAGTTCTCATCCTTGCGCTTCATTCTCTAGTTCTGCAAATTTCTCTGCCTCATCAGCTGTCAATCCTCTTTGGGTAATACTTATTCAAGAATCTGATCAAGAATCTGCAGCAGGAGTAGATCCACTACATCCTTGAAGAATCATTAATGAACTCATACATAGCATCAAAAATCATACTTTCTTAGTCATGGCTTTGTAAATATAAGATAAATAGAAAGAGTATAGGTAAGTTTGATGGCGTTTCAAATACACCGTAGCTAAATTACCCATGTCCATGAAGTTTGTTTATGATTTTTTGACAATCTGATGCTCTCCAAGTATACTAGAGTATAAAGAAATACTTTTTATTTCGCTTTGATATATGTTATCGATTCAAGAATTTATCTCGTTGGCCTATATGCAAAAAGTACAGAAGATACTTTTCATATTGTCTGAATTTAACACCAAAAAGACAGAAAAACTCAAAAAAGAGCTGCTCGAGAACGAAAAATATCCAGAGAAGATGCTAGTGAAGCTATACAAAGCAATCTATGCATTGGTCCAAACAAAGAAAAAACAAATGAGAGAAGAACAAAACACCATACGAAAAAACATCCAAAAAGCCAAAAGGGATGAAAAACCCATAGATATCGACTGACTGATTAAGAAATTGTAAAAGACATTTATTTTGAATAGTACTCATGAACAATGAACAGATAGGGAATTATGAAGAAGTTGATAAACAATGACTTTCATCAGAAGAACTGAAGGAGATTTCCTTTATAAGTGAAGGTGAAATGGATGGGTTGATAGATGAGTTAGTTAAGGAACCTCTGAAAAATTAAAGAATTGAAAAGAATTTTTATTATTTTCGATTATTTCATTTTTCACGGTTCCTCGAGGAAGCTTGAATAAGCCAATTCATTTTTTGCTTATGTTCATGAAATGCAAATATTTCTTAAAATATAAGCTGTTTCAGAGCTTCCTTAAAAATACTGGTGAATAAATAACATCCCTTATCTTAACACCAAAAGCATTCTCTATTTTTTTAGGGACTGCTTTTTTTTAGAATTTCCTCATCTATAGACTATACTTTCACCCCAAGATCTCTACAGTCTAGACTTGTTGAATTATCCTTCATTTCGGGACAGCCCAAAAGGCAGTTCCTACATTCAGGATACTGGTATTGCTTTCCAATTTATTTAATTCATCTAACTTGCCTAATTCACCCAATTTACCTAATTCACCCAATTTACCTAATTCATCTAACTCTATGTCCTTCATCCTCCCATACCTACGCCCATACCGTAAACTCATCGCCCTAGCGATGGTGCTTGCAGCTATCAATCAACTTTTTTCCTTATTTGATCCTCAGGTATTTAGACTCATCATCGATAACTGGATCACAAAGTTTGACCAATACGAAACCAGTGAATTTGTTCGTGGGGTAGGGATCTTGTTGCTTGCGAGTATCTCTGTGGCAATGGTGAGTAGATTGGCAAAAAATATTCAGGATTATCTCGTGAATGTCTTGACCCAAAAGATCGGGATGAATCTTTTTCAAGATACCTTGACGCATTTATTCACGCTTCCGTATAGTATTTTCGAAGACCAGCAGTCTGGTCAGATTTTAGAAAAACTCCTCAAAGCGAGACAAAATATCCAAACCTTCATCGCAAATCTTATCAATACTGCCTTTACCTCGGTCATAGGACTCTTGTTCGTGATCATCTACGCGAGCACGGTGCATTGGATACCAGCGGTGTTTTATGCATCTCTCCTTCCTATCATGGGAACAGTAATGCTCCTGATGTCCAAGCGCATCAAAGGCGCTCAGCAAAGTATCGTGAAAGAAAGTGCTGATCTGTCTGGTGCAACTACCGAGACATTGCGCAATATTGCCCTAGTGAAATCATTGGGTCTAGAACAACAGGAGATCAAAAGACTCGAAACCACCAATCTCAAACTCCTTGGTCTAGAAATCAAAAAGATCAAGCTCATTAGAATTCTTGAGTTTCTGCAAGGGACGCTGATCAATTTTGTTCGTGTGTGTCTGATGGGAACGCTGTTTTGGTTAGTCTTCCGTGAGCAGATCACCTTAGGTGAATTCATGACTCTTTATTTTTATAGTTTCTTCATATTCTCTCCCTTGTATCAGTTCGGTATGGTGATGCAAAACTACCAAGAAGCAAAAGCCTCTGATGAAATCGTACAAGACCTGATGAACTTATGAGTGGATAAGACGGTTGATCGGTGAAAAGAGACCTTACAAGGTGTCGAAAGCCTAGGTTTCACCTGAGTGAATTTCTCATACACGCCAGAAAAAGAGATTTTGCGCAACATAGATGTATCAGCGGACACATGAGAAACTATCGCCTTTGTATGACCATCAGGTGCGGGAAAATCAACGATCATCAAATTGCTCCTATGATTATACCAACCCATCGATGGAGCAGTGATGATCAACGGGAAAAATCTCCTAGACTACAACCCAGAAGAACTCAAAAAACATATCGGATATGTCTCTCAAGAATCGCAACTATTCGCTGGGACGATCAAGGATAATCTCTTGTTCGTAAAACCAGACGCTACCGATGCAGATATGGAGGAAGTATTGGATTCAGCTCAGATTTTACAACTTGTCAAAGAGAGTCAAGATTGATTGGACACCAAGATTGGTGAGTGATGACTTAAGCTTTCAGGAGGGCAAAGACAAAGACTTGCCATCGCCAGAGCATTGTTACGCAAACCGTCTTTACTAATTTTTGACGAAGCAACCTCATCACTAGACACCCTCGTCGAATCAGAAATCACCAAAACTATCAAAGAAATTTCACATAAACAACAAGAAATGATCGTCGTCATGATCGCCCACAGAATGTCGACCATCAATCATGCTGACACCATCTATGTACTAGAAAAATGAGCTATTGTAGAACAAGGGAAACATGAAGAACTTGTGAAAGAAAAAGGATTGTATTTCGCGTTGTGGAGAGAGCAGGGAGGAGGATAAAGTAGAAAATAGAAAATAAAAAGTAAAAAAATATGTAACTTCTGAAAACTATAGAACTGGGGGGGGAAGGGAATAGTTGCAAGAAATATATACAAAGCTAATTGCTTGCCTATGAGCTAGGACCGAAGGGGCAACATGAATAGTTGCAATGAATATATGAAAAGTGTAAATTATTTGAGATTCTGAACCTAATGACATAATTTCTTATGTCCTGAAGTGAAAAATTTCAGGAGAAAAACATAAATTATAAAAAAACACCTTCTTGAAAAAGAAAGTGTTTTTTGATTCAAATAATCGTTTAGATTGCTCTTTCGTATCAAGAGATGTAATATTTACTATTTAGGCAACATTTTCATCCTCATCTACTAAAGCAATGATTTGCTTTATCCATTTAGGCCCCTTTCCTGTGTTATGACATAATTTGATAGCCTTCTCCTCAACTAAAAGAAGACTAGAAATTGTTGCTACGTCAAGATCAAACCTACTTCTTAACTCGTTTCTCTTCTTTTGAGATGTGTTTGTTAGTAGAGGAATAAAGTCCGCTAAAAAAATACTTTTTGGCTTAATTAACTTTTTTATCTTTTTCATTTTTATAGTTTATAATTTACTCCACTAAAATATTTCTAATAAAGCTTAAGCGATTTGATAGTAAGCAATTTCCTACTAGTAGATCACTAAATAAATTTGAATTCTCTTCTATTCGAATTTTATTAGTTTTTGGATCAACATATATTGTGTCTTTTGAGTTATGATCATAACTCAAAGGGATTTCTGACCAAGTGACTTCTTTACCCTCTTTTGGGTGATGCTCCAAAACAACTTTTACTACAGGTTCTCCCTTATGCTTACAAAGAAGTAGGTTTAGTTGACCAACACCATCTATCGGAAAGATCGTTAATAACTCCTTAGTATGAATATACCTACAACTAGTCTAGCACCTAAAGAAATTAAAGAAGAAATTTCTTTTTGTTTTACTATTGTAAGCAAATCGAACTTTGTTTTATTGTATCATAATTTTTAGTTTTTAGTTTTTAGTTTTTAGTTTTTTTTTGATTGACACAATCTAATTATCTATATCTAATATAGTTATATTTACAAGTGAATCAAAAAATTATTCCCTACACCACCTCCCCATCAGGCCCCTTCCCCTCAGAAACCACTGGAACGAAATTACAAGCTCAGAGGTTTTTGATGTCTCGTTTATTGTCTAGTTTCTTTGTGAGTAAGGACAATTGACATACATAGGTAGATTTTTCAAGGGTGCCTATTTTGTGAGTAAATTGAGGATAGATCACTTTCCCCCCTACGCAAAGTTGCTTTGCTATTTGTTCTCGACCTTGCCTCTTAGGACTAAATGCTGCAGAAAACAATATCTTATCATATAATACATCAGTATGATGCAACAACCCATCTCCATGAATCAATTCTAGATGATCCGGAATACGACCAAAGTTCTTTTTTATATTGTGTTTTCATAAGTCGAACATTTTCTTATTTGCTTCCACTCCAGTTACAAAACCTTCTGATCAAGTCAAAGCTAGGGTAATTGCCTGCGTTCGACATGAACCAGACCCTATTTCCTTCACACGATCTCAAGGCTTGATATCCAAGTGTGAAAATATGTATCAGACATAACCTGGTTGGGATATCGTAAGTCCGTCTAGCTGAGATACTGGGGATCACAATCTTGCGCATTGCTTCGTCTCAGACGTCATATATTCCTCTCTCCTATTTCATACCAAAGCTCTTGCAAGTTCTTGAGAAAAATACCCATACCTAAACCCCTCTAGAGCGCATCTAGGGTATTCCATATGGATAACGTCAGTAAGTGTCGGGGTATTTATTGACATAATAAATTAAGTACGCATAAATCAGCTCCCTTTACAAGCAAAACACAATCCTTAGGTAATTAGACTAACACTCTTATAGTAATCCAACTTGCCTAATTTACCCAATTTACCTAATTTACCTAATTCATCCACTTCCCATGAAAAAAATTCTCTTTCTCCTTTTCTCACTTTCTCTATTCTTCTCTTTCTCCTTCGCATACACCCAACCCCAAGTCACCTCAGCCATCAATCAAGTAATGTCTAGATATGACGAAAATACTCAGTTGCTGAAATTAAACGCAGTAATCCCAAAGATTGGAAGAATGCAATTAGCCAATCCTCCCAAAGAAATATGGGACCTCTTAAAACAAATTGAATTTGCAGTCAGAGAACGTATTAATATGGTGTTGAGTTCACAAGTGGAGTTAGAAGTATCTCCTTTGTCAGTACTAGAACAAGAGATGTTTGATGAGATGAATATCTATAGAGCAAGAAAATGACTTCCTCCACTAGTACTAAATCAAAAGCTCAATCAAGCAGCTCAGATACTCGCTGATGATATGGCTAAACAATGATACTTCGATCATGTGTCACCTCAGTGAATAGGGTTTGTACAAAGATTAAACTTAGTAGACTATAAGTTTAGTTATGTCTCAGAAAATCTCTGAGTAGGAGGAAATGATGCTTTACTTATCATAGACCTCTGGTCCAAGAGTCCCGTCCATGAGAAAAACTTATACAGCACTGACGCCAAAGAAGTCTGAGTCGCATATGAAACGGTAAAACAAAATCGAGTAGCCGTGTATGCGAGTCCAAAGTAGAAAAACAAGCCGTCATTGAGAGCGAAGCGTGGCAATCTCGAGAGTTTGTAATCTTTTTTGTTTATACCTTCTCGAGATTACCACATCGACCTACATTTTATTTCGGTCTCCTCGTGATGACGAATTTCTACCAACTTGTCTAACTCGTCCAATTTATCTAATTTATCAAGTCTTATGAAAAAACTTCGATCTCGACTTCCCCTAATCATCGTTGCATGAATCATTATTTTCCACACCACAGGAATAAAACCTGTTGTGTATGGAGAGTTTGGTCCATCACTGTGAGAGTATGAACAATACGAAGATTATACTTCAGAATCATTTGAAGCAGCGCTTGCATCATCAGAAAATGTAGTAGTGTATGTGTGAGCAAATCGATGTCCTACATGTACGAGATTTGAAGAGAGTTTATTATCAACTATCGACCAGATCCCCGATGATCTCACTATTCTTGCTGCTGATATTGATAGAGATACACATCTATTGGCTTCATATGGCGTTAGATCCCAAAGTACGACACTATATTTTGATAAACAAGGAAGCCTTCTAAAAAAACAAGTTGCTCGTGATCACAATCTTAATAACATTCTCCAAACACTTACGACCATAAAATAATTACCGTCGAAACAAGCTTCTTGGCAATCTTTCTTCGAAATAAAATTGCTATTTCTTTATGCTTCATTACAGTTTAAGAAAGTTTATTTATCTTTCTTTTTTGTGATGAAAAATTTATTTTATGGGATTGTGAGTATTTGCCTATCTTTTTCACTATTGATGAGCCAAAGTTTTGCCTCAAGCGCAGAACAAGAGTATGTAGAACAATACATCGAAAATGCACTAAGCAAGTACGACAACAACAAAAGAAATACTATACTAAATAACGCCGATGAAAAATTAAGTACCCTCATTAGATCAATGCCTTCTGGTGCGGCAAATAAAGATATTTTGATGCTCATTCACACCGTAGTGAAGGGTATGATCTTGAATATTATTAGCTCGGAAATAGTTATTGAAGAAGCCAATAATCAAAAACCTGCATTAGTTGATTCAAGTGATTTTGAACTATCCAATAAACAACAAGAACTCTTAGATGCCATCAATAAAGTCAGAGTGGATAATGGTCTTTGACCTGTCTTTATTCAAAACACCTTACAATGACTTGCTCAATGACATCTTGATGAAACAGTTGAACATAATTATTTCGCACATACCAATCTTGCTGGAGAAAGCTCTTCTACCAGAATCAAAAATAGCGGCTATCCCCTTCGTTATTCAGGAGAAGTACTAGCTGATAATCTTCGCACCGCTGACTTAGTGATTCAATGATGGTTAGATAGTCCTGTTCATAAGGACATTCTTTTGAGTCCTAACGCTACAGAAATATGAGTATGACATACTACTTTTCCATGAAATCTTGGAAGACGACTTGCATTATTTGCAGATCAATAAACTAAATAAACAAAACCCCTCCTAAGTGATCTACGTATCCAAAAACAAAGATTTCTTTCTAAACTGTAGAGCCTCTGCGATATGAGACTTCTCTACAGTTTTTTTCTTTTGTAAATCTGCAATGGTTCTTCAAAGTTTGATGATTTTATGAGCTACTCTTGGAGATAAAGCCGTACGTTTTACTACTTCTTTTAGAAATACTTCTGCATCTGCATCTAGTACAATCAGCTTACGAAGCACCTTAGATGAAATAGTTGCGTTGGTAGAATAAGGGGTACCCTCATATCTGTTTTTTTGAATCTCTCGTGCATCTCTTGTGTTTTTTATATAATCATAGTCATCTTCTTGTGTGTTACTCATTATGATATCTATGTTTTCTCTAGGGATCTCTATCATCAGGTCAAATCTATCTAAAAGTGGTCAAGAAATCTTTGACTGATATCTTTTTATTTCATTGATCGAGCACACACAATTTCTTTGTTTATCTTTATAAAATCAACATTGACAGGGGTTCATGGCAGCCACAAACATAAAATTTGCAGGATATTCAACAGATCAAGAGGCGCGAGAGATGACAATTTTTTTGTCTTCTAGGGGTTGTCTAAGCACTTCAAGTACTTCTCTTGGAAACTCAGGCAATTCATCAAAAAATAAAATTCAATGATGCGCAAGACTTACCTCTCAAGGCGTCAAATTTCTTCCTCACCCAATTATAGAAACTTTACTTGCAGTATGATGTACCACACGAAAAGGTCTCTGGCGAATCAGGGGAGTGTTTTTTGAAAGATTTCACAATACAGAGTATATCTGACTTACCGCTAAAGTTTGTTCAAAGGTCAAAGGCGGAAGCACCGAACTAAGTGACTTTGCCAACATAGTTTTTCCAGATCCGGGTGGACCTACCATAAGAACATTATGCATTCAAGCTGCAGCTATTGTTAGAGCTCTTTTTGCTACCAATTGTCCTTGAATATCAGCAAATCTAGTATCATTATGTGAAGCAATATTTTGGAGTTTTTTTTGAGGAATATGAAATAAATCAGTCATTCCTCATGAATCAAATATAGCAACAACATCTGTAAATGATGAAATACTGTATAAATTAATATGGGGAATATACTGAAGTTCTGGAATATTCTCCTCTGGTACAAAGAAGTTCCTTCGCCCTTTTTGATATGCTGAAATCACCGAGGGGAGAATCCCATATACCTTCTTTACTGATCCATCTAGTCAGAGCTCTCCAAAAAATAAACTTGTCTCCATAAGTTCTTTTAGTGATCAAGTTGGCTCCCTCACCAATACTAAAATAGCAACAGCTAAAGGGAGATCAAATCTCGTTCCAATTTTTTTGATATGAGAAGGAGCTAGATTTAACACAATTTTACGGGCAGGTAATTGTATTCCACAATTTCTAAAGGTTGCTCTAATTCTTTCTTTAGATTCTTTGATCGAAGCATCTGGAAGACCTATTATCTCTATCCCTGGAAGAGCTTTATTTGCATCGATTTCTACATCCACTTGATGTCCTGACAGTCAAATATTCGTGTAGGTGTAAATACAAAAGGGCATAAGAAATACATAGATAAAAGGATACTATCACTATTGGTACCCAAAAATCTTGTATCATCTAATACAAGTATATGAAATTAGTATGAAAAAACTTTATTTGACTCTAAAATAAGTTAACTACAATACTAATAATTGCATATGAAAGTAATGCTACACCCATACCTATTGCAAGATAAAGTAAGATGGTATTTCATTTTTTGAATTTTTCTTGATCTCCTCTAGAGGTCATAATAGTAAATCACGCATAGATCAGCATAATCATAAATACAACCAATAAAGCAATCCAAAGGTAAGTACTTATCAATTGTATAAATTTAACAAAACTGGCACTCGCCTTGTCTCAAGTAATTACATCCTCGTCAGCAATAATATCTGGAAAATTTCTACCACCAAGGATATTAGTTCAGGTATCTGGGATTTCAACTTTCAATGCACCCTTCACTGACGTGTCTATTGGGTCTCTTACATCTCATGTTCCAACAGGATCATAGGTACAAGGTAATGATAATCATGTATTGTTTGCACCTGGATCTTCACACACTTCATCACTATATACGCAAGGGAGTGGTCATCATGTATTATTCGCATCTGAATCTTCACACAATTCATTATACGTACAGGGTAATGATGATCATGTATTGTTTGCACTTGGATCTTCACACAATTTATTATCCTCATCATCGTTGTCTTCATCATCTTCATCATCTTCATCATCTTCATTATCTTCGTCTTCGTCGCCGTCATCTGTTCCTCCTTCATCTGTTCCTCCTTCGTCTGTTCCCCCTTCGTCCGTTCCTCCTTCGTCTGTTCCTCCTTCGTCTGTTCCTCCTTCATCTGTTCCTCCTTCGTCTGTACCTCCTTCGTCTGTTCCTCCTTCGTCTGTACCTCCTTCGTCTGTACCTCCTTCGTCTGTTCCTCCTTCATCTGTTCCCCCTTCATCTGTTCCTCCTTCATCTGTACCTCCTTCATCTGTTCCCCCTTCATCTGTTCCTCCTTCATCTGTACCTCCTTCATCTGTACCTCCTTCATCTGTACCTCCGTCGTCCTCTCATCCATCTTCACTTCCTCCATCGTCCTCTCATCCATCCTCATCTTCTCCGTCTCCATCTCCATCCTCATCTTCTTCATCTGGTATTCCATCTCCATCATCGTCTTCATCCTCATCATCTGGTATC
>CALGNI010000085.1 GCA_937958645.1 Candidatus Absconditabacterales bacterium | reverse complement strand
ATAGATTCTATCTAGCCTTTATTTCGCTTCGCTCATAAATTCTAGAGAATCTATTAACCGCCTTCGGCTTACAGAAAGTTTGTTTTAGGATGCTAAGTTTAAATATTCGATGGAATGCTAGTTAGCCAATGAGCGGATTTGAACCGCCGACCCCTTCCTTACCATGGAAGTGCTCTACCGACTGAGCTACATTGGCATATAGTGCTTTATCTATATATTTTTTTCTTAGCCTATCGATGCTCTAGCCGAAGCCGTCACAATTAGCATCTTTGATGCTATTTTTGTGTCGAGCTCCCCGACTATATCTCAAATCTTTGATTTGAGATTGGCGGGGCTGAGCTACATTGGCATATAGTGCTTTATCTATATATTTTTTTCTTAGCCTATCGATGCTCTAGCCGAAGCCGTCACAATTAGCATCTTTGATGCTATTTTGTGCCGAGCTCCCCGACTGTTTCAAATCTCTGATTTGGAATCGGCGGGGCTGAGCTACATTGGCAAATGCATACGTAACAGCTTACTTAAATAAAGATTGTATTCAACAAAAAAAGCAGCAAAGAAAAATTTTTCCATGCTGCTGGCGACTAAAAATCATCGTGACTTTAATCTTCTAAATTAATCATTGTTTCTAGCTTTTTGTCCCATTTGATTATGGGATCATAATAGCGCGCTTCCTCTATAAGAAATTGTTGAACAGCCGCGTTCTCAAATTCAAGCAGCGGCATATATTTCAAAGTAGTCTCTTGTGGAAACATCGAAGTAAGTTCCCGATATTTTTCAATTGAAGATTCCTGGATACTCATCATAAATAAGATGATGTTTTTGGGTTTCTTTAGCATAACAGAGGCATCAAAGCTTTTCTTCAAAGTTCTATCTTCTTTCAAAAAGATGGTTCCAAGTGGCAAATCTAAATGATTAGCCAAGATTGATGAAATCATAGAATCCTTATCATTTACTCCTATAATTGCGTCAACTCGCAAGTACTTAATCTTGTTAACAATCAACCTGACCAACTCTCCTTTAATGTCAGGTAGCGAATTGAGCACATCATGATCAATTGAAATTTTATTACCATTTTCAAATAAATCAGAATCTATATCATTTTTAAAAATAATATTGTTCTGAATCATCTTTTTTATTAGTTCACTCATTTTTTTGTTTTTTTTAAATTCATCTCGTCCCACAAAAATTCTTCACCTCAATTGGTGATCTATTAATGATCGCGAGTCAAAATAATACTTTAAAACACTAAGATGTCAATATCATTCTTCATAAAAAAAGAACCCGCATCTAATTGATGCAGGCTCAGAATAATTTTTTAAATTAACTATGAAGTTAGCTCATCAATTAGCTTAGAGATCTGATTCAATCTCTCCTTATCAAGAGAATAGTAAATCAATCTACCTTCTCTAGCTGTAACTACTACTCCCGCTCTTCGTAGAATTGCTAGATGCTGAGAAGCTACAGACTGCTCAAGCCTAAGCTTGATATACATATCTGTGACAGTCATTCTTGATCCACCTTCCAAGAGGTCAATCATAGCCTGTCTCAGCTTGTGGTTTACTGCTCGCAACACCAAAACTGCTTTTCTTAGTTCGGCATAATCAAGTTTGACTTGATTCTCACCGTTGTTTAAGATAATTTTTTCATCCTTTTTTTTAGGCATAACGTTTTGTTTTTTATCCACCGTCTTTAGCTAAATAAGCCTTATACCGAAGTATATCGAGGATACGAAGCATCGTATACTAGAGGAAGTCGCTCGATGGTTTAGTAATATATTTACTCATATTGTATAAGTATCTATCGGCGATTGTCAATTCATAAAAATCCCAAGCAGCGCTGCTACTCGAGATTTATTTTACATATATTCCTTTCGTCTATTCTCCTCCTCTCTTCTTAAGGAACCTCTGAAAAATTAAAGAATTGAAAAGAATTTTTATTATTTTTGATTATTTCATTTTTCATAGTTCCTCGAGGAAGCTTAAATAAGCCAATTCATTTTTTGCTCATATTCATGAAATGTAATTATTTCTTAAAATATAAGCTATTTCAGAGCTTCCTTAAGTAATTAATTCTCAATCATCAATTTTCAACTATCAATCACTTACACCTCAATCACTTCAATCTCTTCTTCCAATTTCTGCTCTTCATACTTCGCTGATTGCAGTGCCTTGGTAGGTCATGCGATACACAACACTACACCCACGAGTTTCATGATATCTTGGAGGTAGACCATTGATGAAGGGGTGTCAGCTAGATATGCGTGAGCACTCCAGATGACTCCGATTCACAACAATAACACTCCTCGTCTATTGTTTGGTAACACTGATTCTTTGCTTGCTGCGAGGATCAAGAACAGACCAATCACTCAAGCAAAAATAAGTCCAATCATATTGTTTGATTCCCAACCTTCACTCATAACTTGAGCTCCTTGAGTGTATAGCCAAGCTACGTAGGCAACAAGGGCAACTCAGATAAGTCAAATTAATGCTTTGATGATATAGTCTTTCGTTTTCATGAGGTTAAGTATAAATAGTAAAGCTGTATCGTCATCCTGAAAGAGGAACGACTGAAGGATCTCGCAAGGATCAATCTACTCGAGATCCTTCACTTCGTTCAGGATGACGGAGTCTTTCTCTCTTTCTTACATTCTCTCGGGTGCCTCTATTCATAGGAGTTTCAATCCTGTGTGCAAGACTTGTTGTACACTTGCGACCAGAGCAAGACGAGATTGAGATCAAGCAGGGTCGTCCTCGACTAGTATTTTACTTTGTTGATAATACGCATTGAACATACGTGCAAGTTCCAAGACATATCTCGCTACCAGACTTGGCTTATATTCGTGTGCAGATTTTTGCACGAGCTCGGCAAACTCAGCAAGATGAAGACAAAGGAGTCTTTCACTATCGTTCGATAATCCTTCATACGAAGCATAAGAGATTCATTGTTCTTTAGCTTTTGCTAGGATACTGCGACATCTTGCATAAGTATACTGTATATAGGGACCACTCTCCCCATCAAAACTTAATGACTCTTTGCGATCAAACACGAAATCCTTCTTCGCGTCATACTTCAGTACAAAAAACTTAATCGCTGCAAAAGCTATTTGCTCTGCGAGGTTCGTATGATCTTCATCGGGGTATCTTTGTTTCAGCTGATTCAGTGAAATATCCTGAATTTCATCGATCAGCGTATCTGCATCTACCACATTCCCTTCTCTACTTTTCATCTTTCCATCAGGCAAACTAATCATTCCATAGCTCAAATGGTGACATTTGGATGCGAATTCTAGTCACATCTTTTCAAAAATCCTGAACAAAAACTTGAAATGATCGGCTTGTTCGTTTCCTACGACATACACCATACGATCCATCTTCCAGTCTTCAAACCTCAGGATTCCCAATGCGATATCTTGGGTGATATAAATCGAGGTTCCATCACTCCTGAGTACTACTTTTTCTCACAATTCATCATCCTCAAACACAATATTTCCATTTTCTTTCACGCGAAACAATTCACTTTCAATCCCTTCATCCACGATCTTTTTCCCTTTGAGATAATGATCTGATTCAAAGTATGCTTTCTCGATATGACAACCATATCTCTTATACGTCTCATGCATTCCATCCAAAGCTCGGTCTCTCATCTTGAGTCGAAGCGCCCTGGTTTCTTCATCACCATCTTCTCGCTTCAGAAGCATCTGTTTGATTTCTTCATCCAAAGAAGGATCCTGCTTAGATTCCTGATCGTATCTCACATACCAATCCCCTACATAATGATCAGCCTTTTTATTTGGTTCTTCATTATTTCCAAACTTCTGGTACGCCAACATCGACTTGCAGATATGAATCCCACGATCATTCACGATATCGACTTTATGCACATCATATCCCGCAAATGCAGCAATATCCGCCAAGGCATTTCCTAGCAACATATTTCTTACATGCCCAAGATGAAGAGGTTTATTGGTATTTGGTCCTGGTGATTCAATGATCATTTTTTCATGATTTGCCAGTGACCTAGCATACTCCTCTCCCTGCTCCAACACCTTTCCCAGCACATCATTGGTTACCAAAGCTGTATCCAAACTTACATTCACATACGGCCCCAGTGCTTGTATTTTAGCAATAATTCCCTCAGGTTTGAGGTGATCAGCGATCTCTTGAGCAATCACATTCGGAGCTTTCTTGAGTTCTTTCGCAAAAGAAAAACAGGGTAAAGCAAAATCACCCATTGATCTATCTTGGGGTATCTCAATCAGGTTTGGGTCTATCTCAATCGATGCGACTTGCGCAAAGAGTTTTTCAACTAAGGTTTTGAACATTTTTTCAACATTTCATATAAACAATCTCGAGAAGTTATTATCTTTATCTCTTATATACTCAAATATTAGCTAATAGCTCTGGGAAGGCTGGTTGCTTGAAGTGTCCTCTATCGGAAAAAGATTCTAGATGAGCACTTGGCAAATAGTTCATTAGTGTTTGTGTTTGCGCATAGGGCACTACTTCATCATCAGTGGAATGATATATATATATATTTTCACATTGCTGTGATAGATTTTTTAAATTTTTAAAATCAAATTCAAAATTTCAAATCACCTCATCAATCAATCAATCATTTGATGAAACAGGAGCAACTAAATGAAGTTGGGATATTTTTTTGGGAAAATCGTTTTCACTTAACCACTTTAAGAGAAAAATTCATCATAATGAAGATCAAATTAATATTGTCTCTTCATTGTTTAGAATAGTGAAGTATTTTTCAAATCGTATCTTCCAAGCAAAATAACTAGCATTTCTCTTATTCGGCATCTCTGGAATAAAACATTCGATAGATCAATACAGTGCATGAACTAATCGATTTCTCCATCTTTTTCTTGTTTTATGAATATCCAATTGGTATGACTCCAACCGATCAAGATACTCCTGTTCATTATTAAACACATTTCCTCATCCTATCAGTAATAATTGTTTCATGTCACCTAGTATACTAAAGTTTTCGTATCATAGCGTTCTATCGACTAATTTCAGCATGAAAGTAGATTGAAATTTATAAGACAAATCGTACAAAAGAATCTAACTTATGTATATGAACTGAATCAGGCAACATCTTCTAATTAGCGGTATCACCATACTTTTAACAGTATGGATTTTTTTGGCGCTCTCATATATTTTTGATAAGCAGGTAGAAAAAGATTATCCTGCATTGGATACTGGAGACATCTTTGTTGAGAAAAAGACCTTAGATAAGCGAAATAGCGAGGGAGACATCAAAGAAAACCTTAGAGAATTTATGATGCAGCAGTTTCTTCAACAGTGATTTGCTGGCTTTGTTTCCAAGCCTTATGAATGATCAGAAGATGATGTTCATATTACCACTTGGGATAATGCATTTTCCTGAGATCTTATTGTGGAAGCGATTCCTGAGACTACCGACCAACTTGATCTGTATATCTCAGATTTTTTGGCCAGCTACAACGACACCGAATACCAGATTCATAAAAAACCCTTTCTCGTAGACGAAGATACTTACCAAAGTCGATCTGGAATCAATCTGTTTACTGATGTTCAAGATCTTCATGATATGGGGTATCGCGTCGTGTCCCATAGAGCTAGGGTAAATAAAGATGCAGAATACAGAAGACACAACATCTCCACAGCACTGAAAGAATTCGGTTCTGTAAGAGTGGTTCAACCAGGCGAAGAACTTTCTTTCATCGACGAGATAAATTATGATCCCGCAGAGCAAGAACTATATAGAAAATGATTTACGGTAGTACTAGATGAAGATCAAACCGAGTATGGAGGTGGTTTATGTGGCGCAAGCACCGCTTTGTACCAAGGACTCTTGACCAACAAAGCCGTTAAGCCAGCAGAATGGCGTGTACATTCCCAACGATACGATGATCTGTATATAGCAGAAATTAATGGAGAAAGAATTACAACGCCTGGGATTGACAGCACCATCTACGATGGCCATATCGATTACAAGATCCACAACACCGCTACCTACCCTATCATCGTGGTAGCGAACTACAATGGAGAACGATGATGAGTAGAAGAAGTCTTCTCTCTAGCAAAGACTCAAGACAGATGAAGCTTTGAACATGACTATACCTGGAAAAATTCAGCATTCGTCGTACAAGAATGAGTCCGCAAACAAGTCTTAGGTGGTTGTTACGGTCGAATCATCAACGGAGAAGAAAGAGAAAGTTGTTATAAACAGGTCAATGGACAGACGAGGTAGGTCGTCATTCCGAATTAATTACTTGCCTATGAGGACAGAGCGAAGCGATAGATCGAATAGCTGCAAGTAATTATATGAAGAATCCAGGAAACGCTTAATCCTGCAATAATCTGTAAATCACAATTCACGTCTTCCTAGATCCTTCAGTCGTTTTCCACTCCGTTACAAACTCTTTCAGGATGACGATAGTCTCCTTATCGCTCCCAGCTGAGCCTCCCTATAACCTTTCGTATTGGGATGATCAGCAGCAGCATACTGGATAAATTTCTCAAGACAGGCATCAAGAGTCATTCATTGGGCATGTTCTCGAGCATCATCCTCGCTCTTATCATGTTCTCATTGTTTCACTTTTCCTATGAAAATATGGGACTCTTCCCCCTGAAACTGTTCGTATCTCTTTTTCCTCTTCTCATTGTTTGCCCACTCAGGAAACCGATCTCGAGCGACTGATCAGAGGTATTCCAATTCTCCGATAGGAACAAGACCTGTCTCTTCCAATAACTCACGTCTTGCCGAGGCCTGAAGATCCTCAAGTTCATGCTCATCAATTCCTCAACCTGGAAACATCAGATACGTACTGTGGTCTTCCACCACGATATTTCCTTCTTCATTGATCAAAAACAGTTCTGTCTTTTGACGATACGGCAGTGCTGATCTAGTCATGAGGCAAAGTTAAAAATTTAAAGTTTAAGTATATACGTCATCCTGAAGGAGGAACGACTGAAGGATCTCGCAAGGATAGTATCCACTCGAGATTCTTCAATGCGCTACGCTTCTTTCAGAATGACGAAATATGATATTCTTATTGTCTCATGGTCTCATTGTCTATCAAATACGGCTGCACCTTTTTCAATGAACTATGCACGAGGTTTTGTGCTGGGCAGGCTTTCATCTCTATAGAATCAATAACGATTCCCTCATCTTTTTCAATAAAACCAAAGATTCGTTGATCATAAATCCTGAGTTGTTTTCTAATCTTATTCAGAGACTGCTGA
>CALGNI010000084.1 GCA_937958645.1 Candidatus Absconditabacterales bacterium | reverse complement strand
AGGTGAAGCAGCAAAATTTGTAAATCAATACGCACAATTGGAAGGATTGACAAAGAGCTACACCCAATGTAACTTCTCAGATATCGCAGGATACGACTACACACTCGTTCCTCATATCGCTGAAGCATGTGCATATGGATTATTGAAAGGATCTAATGGAACCTTCAATCCAAATGGAAACATCACTGAAGCACAAGCTATCACGGTAGTAATTAGATCATTGTACTGATTCTTAGACGAAACGGGTGCATACCGACGACAACCATACTACGAAGCTGGTAAACAACTTGGTATTATCCAAAGTGAAACACTTCAAGGAACAAATCAAGTAAATATATCAAGACAAAAACTCGGTACATGGTTCTATATCGCATCACAACAAATTACTAACGCAGATGTTGCAGGTCTAGATGGATCAGAAGATCTTCTTAGTATCCTACAAGATATTTTTGGAAGTGAAGTATTGAACTAAAGTTAATTATAGATGAAAAGTTAGAAAAACTCCTCTGTTGAGGAGTTTTTTTTGCTCAAGGAAAGATTTGACTTTTATGATTTAAAACCTAACTTAGTTGCATACTAATAAACTAAAACATAAATTATGAAAATATTTATTAACGATAGTTACAATCAAGAGTACGTAGAATCTTTTATCTCAACTCACTTCCCTCATCATTCACTGTGTACTAACCTAGAGGATGCGGAGGTCGCCTTACTAAGTGGATACTTCTTGGAGCAAAGATTGACCACTGCTCCAACTCATTGCAGAGTCATTGCTATAACTGTTTTACCAGCATCAAGAGCCAAAAAAATAGTAGGATCAGATGCCTACTTTGATAAAGATATCTTGATAAGATATTCTAATGGTCACTTTGATCTACCTGAAGAAGTGAGAAGTAATTTTGAAAAAATTCTTTCACGCAATACGTAGAAACAATCCAGAAGTACTAAAAAATCCTCAATATTCTCTTGAGGATTTTATTATTTTTAATCATAACTCTATACTTTGCATTTAATTTCTTCTAATTTCTAAACTCTAAATTCTACTTCTCCAAACCATGCTTCAATACCTTCAAAAAAGCAGCAACAATTCCATCTGCAGTTCAAGGATTGTTCCCATTGAAGTTTTGATTAGCGTAGATGTTCTTCTCTGGAGTGGAAACGATACCGTTATAATAAATTGCGTGTTTTCTGATACTTAGAAGATCAAATGAATCGTATGAAAGCGTAATCGGGAGTGGTCAGAAGTTTTGAGTCTGATCATAGAACTTCCATTTTCCGTATGAGAAATTGATGAAGTCTATTATTTGTTGTTCAAACTGAGCTCGTGTGATCGGTCCTGGGGGATAATATCTTGTGATGATTTGAAAATTTCATCGCCCGTTTCCAGGATTTTTGAATTTGCAAGTATGCTCTCTAAACCGGGTTGCGATAATAAGCTCAACTGGGAAATCATACTCTCTAGCAACCGCGTCGATCTCATCATAATACTCGGTACAAAGACTAATCAGCGGCTTGTCCGCAGAATCAACCAAGTGTCGATATTTATCTAGAAATGCTTGTTTTGAGCTTTGATCAGAAGATCACACGATAGGATCAGGCTTGGGAGTCAAATGATGTGTAGGAGCATCAGTTCCTTTTAAATGAACAAAATTGACCGCAATCCACGCATCATTTCATTCAAACGCGATACGAAAGTATCCATTGTCCTCTTCATACACATCATAACTCTCTCATACTTGTATAGATCATACCACTTTAGCAGTAGAATTAGCCGAATCTCTTACCAAAAGTGAACCTACATCATTTGGCGAAACCGTTACGGTTTTGATTGCTTCCTGAGATGGAGAATCTGAGAATGCGCGGTCCGTGACCGCGTCATCAGTACTTGCGCGATCATCGACTGCGCCTTCGACCTTCTCCACAAATTCCGCCAAGATCCACGGATCCTTCTCAAATCACTCCTGTTCGATCTGATACCAACCATTCATCTCAAGAAGGACTTTAGCTGTTGAACCTTCTTCCAATTTTCCTACTACTTCAAAGTTTTTAGCTGGTCATGATCTCATATTCAAAGCTCCTTTTCCATCTTCGATTACTTTGATCCAAGACAACTCGATCAACATGGGCGCATCTTCTCCAGCAACCACGGTCTTTTTTGTATTTCGATAAGAAAGCAATTCTTCCATGTGTCGCGTTCGACGTGGAGAAAGATCTTTCGAGAATTCCGTTATTTTAGTTTCATAGTTTTTTTTCTCATCATCAGTTCGCTGATCTCGATTCTTATCCACGATGTCCTCTTGGATATATGTCTTCAACCTCGTGTCAAAATGATTTGGTGCATAAGCAAACACAAATCATCCAAGTAAACTTAATCACATCACGATCATATACTGCGTAGCTTTCATCGTTTTAGCTTCAAATAAAAGGAATATTCACTCACCAAAATCTCACCAGATCCAGTAGGATAATATAGATCCCCAACAGCATCATCAAGATAAAGACAATGAAATTGAAGTATCATTCTATCTTGTAATATGACTCTGGTTTAAGTCTAAACAGATGCTGAATCAATACTCATACTGCTCTCCCTCCATCCAATGCAGGGATAGGTAACATATTGAAAAATGCGAGTGCCAACGATACCATCCCAGCAAACGCAAAATATTGCATTCGACCACCAAACTCTAGGATCTGATCACCAAATTTTACAATTCATACAGGTCAAGACAGTTTATTTACAGAGTTTTCAACTTTCTCAGAATTTCAAGAAAATAAGTTACGTCATAGATAGCCCATAAGATTGAAGGTGATCTTTCCGTGCTCACCGATCTCATGCAATGAAGCTTTCATTGCTTTTCACAAAGGCATCTTGATAGGTAAGATCTCTTGTGTACCTCATCCTTCATACCTTACCCCAAAGAAACATTGATCATCTGGACAGGTAACTGTCCCCGTCTTTTTCTCACCATCACGCTCATAATCCACTTTGATATCTTGATCAATAAACTTTTTCAGTATCGCCCCAAAACTAAAGTTCGTTACCGCCTCATCATTGATAGTCAGAAGTACATCTCCTGTCATGATTCATAAATCGCTCGCCAAGGAACCACTGAATATATCTGCTACCTGGATAGGTATTTCTTGTATATCTCATGAAAGATACCCTTCTTGATCCAAGAAGCTACGAGTCGCAATCAAATAACTTTGAATATCTTCTTTGATCATATTATCTCCTATGACCGTCACTGGCTGCACTCATGAAGTAAACAATCCCGTAAACAACACTCGAGCAAACAACAAATTCATAAACACTCATGCTCCCAAGATAATCAGTTTCCAAGGCAAAGAAGCAGAAACAAAACTATCGGCTTCTAAGAAATCATCTCCATCAGGATTTTCTCCCTTCAAGCGAACAAATCATCCTAGGGGTATCCAATTGAGCGTATACTCAGTACCACTTTTGTCAGTGAACAAGGTCACCGCTTTAGGCGGGATTCCGATTCCAAATTCTTTTACTTTTACTCCTGCCTTTTTTGCTGCCCAAAAATGTCCTAGTTCATGAATAAATACCAAGAACATAAACATCGCTATTCCTATCAAGATTCATCAAATCATCGTTTATTCGTTAGCTAAAATTTCTCTTTGTTTTCTTCTCACAATAAAGTATGCTAAGTAAATTAATAGCAAATACAACTCAACTACAAGCTCTTTACAAAACCTTTAGTTAGCATGATCGACGCTCATACACACCTCAATTCCGAACAATTATATCCGGATCGAAAACTTCATCTTGGGGATTTTGAAGAAGCATGATGAACATGACTCATTACTATCTGAGTAAATCATTTGCGAAACGAAAGAGCCCTCGAGATCAAGCAATCGTATGACTGATCTGTAAAAGTCTGAGCAAGCATATGAATCCATCCAGGAGAGACTACGTTTGGTAACTGTAATTCCGAAGAGGCAGCTCAAGAGGAAATCGACAAACTCATTCGTCTTACATACGAGCACCTAGGACACCTCTGTGCAATAGGTGAATGTGGTATCGATAGTCACTTTGAACGAGATAGCAAGATTCAAGCAATCCAAGAAAAACTCTTTATCGCACAGTGTGAACTCGCCAAAGATACTAAACTTCCTTTGGTAATACACTCTAGAGATAATTTTGAACTAACCTATGACGTTCTAAGTCGCTACAAACAACTAAAAGTTTACTTCCACTGTCGATGATACTCCCCAGATGAAGTACAACGTCTTTATGATGCCTTCCCTGAGCTCTGGATAGGATTTTGTGGGAATCTCACTTACCCCAAAGCTACGCAACTCAGAGAGAGCTTCACTCACGCTAAAGAACTCTGAATCAAGATCGTCTTAGAAACTGATGCTCCTTACCTTTCCCCTCAATCACTCAGAGGGACGCAAAATGCACCTCAAAATGTGGTAGTTCTTTACGATCGAGTAAAAGAAACCTATGGAATAGATAAAGAAGTGTTTATCCAGCATACGAAAGAATTGTATTGATGGTAAGTAAGGCTAGGTGCTTGCTTTCGGGGTAAATTCAGCTGTAGTTAAGGATGCATCAATTGCGTCACTTCTGTAGTTTGAAGGATTTAAAGCTTTCCCTTCCAGTACATCTCTAACAAAATTTGCTCGTCACACAGTCTTTCTCAACTCTTCTGGTTTATCTTTTTTTGAATTTCAAGCAAAATAAGCCTTAAAATCTGGATCATTTTTTGTTTTCATCTCCTCAAATACCTCTTTTATATTTCATGCATACCTTACTTTTGATTTTCAAGCAATGGATTCTTGGAGGGAATTTATATTAGATGCAACTCAAGCACTAGAAAGAATACCTGATTGTACTGTTGGATCTATATCAAAAGCATAGTCTTTCTTTTTTCCAGTAATCATTTCTTCCATCTTATCTGCGTGACTTTTAGCTCTTTGTCTAGAGTCAGCTTGCATTGCTTCAAGTCAACTGACCTTTCTTGCGACTCCACCGGGTCATCATTGTTGTTCTATAGCTCACAGAGATATTCATCAAGCGACAGGTATTGGAATAGTCTTAGCAAAGTTTCATATAGTACTAAATACACCTTTTGAGTATTCTTCTGCTATGCTTGAAAATGCAAATCAAATTTTCACCATAGATCGAAGAATTGCCATCGCAAAAAACATCATCATTGCTTCGCCGAATACTCACAAGGTTCTAAATTGAGTTTTTTTGAATAAAGATCATTTGATTCCAAGATCCATAACTGCTGGGACTCTTAAGGTAGATCAGGTTTCTGAGTTTCCAGTAACTTGAATGGTACTCACCGTTCGATCTGCATAATTTTCTCATCATTTGATCACACTCATCAATCACATCAACATAATGAGTCATAATGACATCGTTCATACCACTACCACAGGGACAAAAATCAATGACAAAAGTTGTCCCAAACTTCCATATTTTAACTTTTCTCTAAGCGGTTCTATAGGAGAATCATCAGTTCATGACTTCATCACCAAGTCAATGATAATAAAGGGTGAAAAAATAGTTCGCATCCAGATATAAAAAATTCTCATAAGGTTTACGACGAGTAATGCCAACACAGGCGCAGTAAATAACAAGATCAGAATCAACTTCGTTATCGTCACCAGGGCAATATTTTCTCGGTTTTGTACTTCAACAGGGACAAAATCAGTTGCCAAGAGGTCCAACATTCACACACCGACAAACAACAATGGACCAGCCATATTTCAAGATTTTGGTAAGATTGTATCTAGCCCCAAAATTTGATTCTTTTGTTGATCACATGCGCTAGACGAAAGTTTTGAAGAATCAATACAGTACTCTTTCTTAACTTGAATTTGTGTCTTAAGTGTATCCCATCTACTTTCTATCACCGCTTGAGGCAAAGATGAGACAGCTGCGGTCGCCACCAAAGAAAGATCAACCACCACACGCATCATAAAGAAACTCGCATTCACCAAGATAACGGCCAAAAATAACTTTAAGATTTTTCTTATAAAATCAGAAACAGCTGCTCCATTTACGGAATCTATAATCTGTTTGACAAGATAATACAAAAACAGTCATCCAAGAAAAAAATTCGCAAAGTTCCTCATGATAATCCAAATCCTTCGAAGATGTATTTCTAAGTTTATTTTGCTTCAAAAGACATATTCATTCGTAAGAAGTTCTCA
>CALGNI010000083.1 GCA_937958645.1 Candidatus Absconditabacterales bacterium | reverse complement strand
TGTTCCTTGCTCTGCCGCAGCCACAAACTGCTCATACTTATTAGCATCGGCAAGTTTTTTCATCTCTTGTGCTTTCACCAAGATCTCTTCTGGGGAATCAGCAGCATGCACCTTCAAAGAAATTGCAGCCAAAGGAACATTGCTTTCTTTGACCAATTTTCTCATATACGTATCAGTTATTTCCTTGATCTTTTCAAGTGCCTCGTGTCTTTGTTCTTGTTCTGGCTTTGCTCAAAACTCAGCATCAGAAATACCCAAATCCTCAAATCTTCAAGGTTGATTATTCTCTGAATCGTTTTTGGGTTCACCATCATAAAGCAACAGTTCTTCTACAGCCATCACAATAAATAAAAAATAAATTAACTATACTAAGTATAGCTGCGTCACGCAGAATTTGCAAATTTTGCTAAAAGAAAAGTCATGTGCTAAAATAGCACATGACTCTCAAATAAATCTTTAACCTTAGTGCAAGAAGTCTTCAGTGACTCCATTATCAGTTCCACCTCCTGATGAACCTCCTGAATTAGATCCAGACGATGATCCAAAATCAAAGTCAAACAGACCAAAGTCAGGCATTACGCCTCCTCCTGTGAGGTAAAATACTACAGTCCATATCAAACACACAAAGATAATAGCTGCTAGACTTCGTGTCAACAATCCTGTTAGGATTGCAATGACACCTGTAGAAAAAAACCATGTTATGTAAATTTTATCCACAAGAAATGATTTAATTCCAGGTAATGTTTCACCAAATCCCCAAAATTGGAATCCAAAGATTAGATAGAAAGTAATAATAAGATATGCACTTTCTATTTCCTTTGTGATAGCCACTATCAAAACAGACAGGACGATCATTATCCAGAAGCTCCAAAGAGCCAAGATAGATGGGCCTAGTACAGCGATAAAAACGTAAGCAAAAAAGGTTAAGATTGCTAAATTTATTGTTGCTCTCATGATTTATATTTTAGTTGATTTTTTAATTTTGTTATCGAAATTAATATACCTTTTTTGCTATAAATGTCAAGTATATTTTATGTAGCTTTTCGTAATGGCATAATACTAATTACTATATAGTTTATATCGAAACATCCTTTCGTTGCGTTCCGCAACCACACGTAACATCCACGAAGGGTCGTCGGCCGCCGAGCTAATTACTTCTCTATGCAGATTGAATGAAATGAAAATCTAAATAGATAGAAGTAATATAAAGCTAAGCAGGGACGCGGACCGTTCTGCACAGCAGTGTACTTTAGTGCTACTAGGGGTTTTTCGATATTGTTCAACGAAGTATGAGTTGTTTCAATATCAGATGCAGAGAAAAGCTTCGTTTTTACGTGGAGATGCAAAGATATCGAATGTAATGAAGATGTCTTTACATCGAACGTATGCAGGGCAAGGGCCTATGCCAAAAATGAAGAAGGGAGCATAGTTATGCTAATTAGCAATGTTAGCATATCGAAGCTATATATACTTGTGAGCACTTACTCTAAGTAAAACAAACACTTTACATCCTCTCTTGAAAACTTGTCAAAGTTCTCTAAAAATTAGCTATTTATCTTTCATAAGACTGCATGAAAACTTTAGTATGATTGTTGGGAATGATTTTGATGAGTGGGGCTGCATTTGCTTGTAGTACACCAAGTACCTATGATGCAAGTGATGCTGATACTCAGTTAGTTAGCTCTTTGTATCCTCAAATCGACGCATTGTTTGCTGCAGATCACCACAGAGGAAATCAGATCATGATGAAAATCAAAGATATCAGCATGAACTTTGATATCGAAAGCAGAGAATATTTCATCCTCAGAGATCTTCATATGTATATGAACGGGATCATAGCAAATGATTTCACGATTCCCTCATTTATCTCTTCATGAGGAGAGCTATCACCATATATGTATTACTCATCTATGGCTTTTGATGCTGCAGTTGAAGCTGGATACGAAGTAGTGCTTAATTTCCGTGCTTCACGATGTCCAAGATGCAAAACCACTTCTGAAGAAATCATCTCTCACCTAGGAGAAATACCTGGAAACGTTATCGTGTTAGAAGCAGATTTCGATAGTACCAAGACGCTTCAAGCACAATACGATGTGACAATGCAAACCACCTTTGTATTCTTTGATGATCAAGGAATAATGACAAAGAAAGTTGAGAAATTGATGGGAATTGATCAGCTGTTGGAAGAATTAGAATAAGCAATTTAGAAAAACCCATTACATAGTAGCTCACCTCACCGTGAGTTTTTTTTTCTCTAATTTTTCTCCTTCTAAAATATATGAATGAATCTAAGATATGAACATAAATTTATCTTTTACACGTGTCTATGAAATATATTCTCCTCACCCTAATAAGTCTCATCTGAGTATGAAGTGTTTTCGCTTTTGATGCACCAAGTTCTTATAGTCCTACTGCAGCTGATCAAGCTCTGGTAATGTGACTGGAACCACAAATTGATGCATTGTATGCAGCAGATCCTGAGAGAGTTATGAAAATCACTCAAAAGCTTAAGGCACTAAGTGCGGTATTTGCAACTAACACAAGAGAATACTATGTTCTATGAGGATTGTATACCTATATGATCGAAATCAGCACACCAAGTGAAGATGATGATCTACTGAATACACTCAACGCTTTGTTTGATGATGAACCTTCAGCAGCTGTTGTTTCAGCTCCTGCCCCAATAGTTACTCATTCACCAACTGTAGCATCAAGTCCAGCTTCAGCATACTTACCCTACTCTGAAGCAGCATTAAACAATGCTCTTGACCAAGGAAAAAGAGTAGTAATTAATTTCCGTGCTTCATGGTGTCCAAACTGCACAGCTGCATCAAACAATATCATCGACAATCTCGATCTCCTTCCTAGTGATGTTATCATCCTAGAAGCTGACTATGATACTGAGACAGCATTGAAAGCAAAATACGGAGTAAGTAGACAAACTACTTTTGTCCATCTGGATGCGACAGGAGAAGATGGAAAGTTAGTACAAAATATTAGAGGAATCGATGATTTGCTTCTAGATCTCTAGTACTGACACCAAATATAAAGTATGCAAAATTAGAGTCACTCAAGCTATAGTTTGAGTGATTTTTTTATTGACGCACTCATCATGAAAAACCTTCTCCTTTCTCTCTCAGTACTTCTCCTCAGCGCTTTGTTCGGTCGATACTTCATCAATACTGGAAAGCAAACTCAAGCAGCTACACCTAAGTTCTTAGAATGGATGCATGCTGAATGACTTACCAAGTACAATACTCTTGAAGAGTTTAGAGGTGACGATACCATTACCAGAGGTGAAGCAGCAAAATTTTTTGCCCAATTTGCGAAGTTGCAAATCTTAGATAGAACCTATACTGAGTGTGATTTCAACGATATCGAAGGATACGATAGCACCCTTACTCCTCATATCCAACAGGCATGTCTGTACTGATTGATGAAATGATCTAACGGAGAATATAGACCAAATGGAAAGATCACGGAAGCTGAGGCTATCACGGTAGTCATGAGATCTATCTATGGATTTTTCGCTGAAACCTTAGATCCACGATATATCGCTTATTATAACAGAGGTTCTGAGTTGGGACTTATAGAAAATGAAACACTCAGCAGCGTGTGAACAACCAATATCACGAGAGAAAAACTGGGGAAACGACTTTATCAAACCGATCAACTCAACGATGATGGTGGATTTTATTCTGAAACACCAGGGCAAGCACAGTATAGCACTTATTCTGAAGAAAAATTTGATAAAGCAATCAAAGATGGTAATCAAGTAGCTTTGTTCTTTCATGCTATCCGATGTCCTATCTGTCATGGAACTAGAGATGTCATCACCGATAACATCACTGAGCTTCCCAACGATGTTCGCATCTTTGAAGTAGATATCGATAAAAGAGGAGATCTCAAAGAAAAATACGACGTAAAAGCACAAACCACCTTCGTCTTCTTTGATGAAAAATGAAACAACATCGAAACCAGTAGAGACATCTATCCTGAGATTATTGAGGGATTGAATGAGAGGTTTGAGTAATAGAGAATTAGAGTTTAGTGCTAAAAAAGAAAAGCTGCAGAGAAATCTCTACAGCTTTTTTTGTGATGATATTGTTCTATTTAGTGAGTGAATAACTCATGGTCTATCTAAAATTTTTGAAGATATCTAGCAACATCTTCTGGTTTAACTGGAAGAAGCTTACTTCCAAAATTTGTCCAAGCATTTATATATCCCTCTTTACTTCCAAACTCAGCTACCAGAGCATCCAGAAGTATTTTTTGAAAAGCTAGTTTTCCAAGACCATATTGCTTGATTAACTTATTTGTCATTCGAAGTAAGGCAATAGTGCCTGAAAATGCCTTTTTTGCAACTATACTTATATAGAACTTCGCCAAACCATAAGCTAAAATCTTGCTTTCTGGTTCTGTAAGATCATCATCCTTATAGACTGTTCCATATCCTGAAATTAATTCTATTAATGCCAATTCATCAAATATTAAAAGTTCTTTTGAAGGAGTATATTTTGTAATAATTTGATAGCAATCTGAATTCTCTACTATTGATTTTAAATCAGCAAGATTTAACTTATATTGCTTCTTATAGAAAATATACCAGTCTGGTCTACAGTATTCGATTGCCTCTTCCATTGATTCCTTCTTACTAAATGCCCGTTTCTCAGCATCTGATTTTTCTAAACTCTGAACAAGGATCTTTAATCTTTGGTGCTTACTAAGAAAGGCCATATTATTTCTAATGAATTTTTCAAAGACTATAGCATCCCAAGGCATGTTCTCCTTATGATTTAATTCATCTGCAAACATTAAGTACTTAAAGAATACTTCCATAGATACACCAGCTTTATCTAAGTATTCATTAAAGATTTGAAAATAATGATTTTCATTCTTATAATAAAACGCCTTAAACACAACGGTAGTTATTTGTATCAATTCCTCATTAGGAATAGATTCTGGATTCCAATTTTTAATCTAAGAATTCCCCGATCCCTTGCGGTCGGGTGTTATATGGGTAGAGTATAGATTATTTGCGAAGACGTGATGAAGGAAAAAAAGCATATTAGAAAAAGTCACAACGTAACGTTGCTATTGTACCATATAGTTTTG
>CALGNI010000082.1 GCA_937958645.1 Candidatus Absconditabacterales bacterium | reverse complement strand
TTGAGGGAGCAGATATGTTTGATTCTGATTATATTCTATGAACATAGTGCTAGTCAGTTAGTAAAGTAATTACAGTATAATCACTTCATTCAAAAAAAATACCTAAACCCTTCGGGTTTAAGTATTTTTGAGACAGCCTCTCTCGGGTGGATCTTTATTTGGCTTACAAATAATGCCTAACGCGGGACGAGGCAGTGCCATCGTCCCTACGTTTGATTATCAAATTGCATTTATTCACGAATGCGCGGTCGGCGACCGCGCCTTCTCGTTTTCTATCCTTCCTGAATCGCATCCAACACGTTTCCTCCGTTCTTTTCGTTATAATACGTTTCTTTGTAAATATCACCTACTGGTAACAATCTACCGATAATAACATTTGCTTTTAGATCGCTGAGGTGATCGATCGCACCCTTGGTGGAAGCGTCTACCATCACTCTGATCGTTTCTTGGAACGAAGCAGCAGACATCCATGAGTCAGATTCTTTCGCTACTTGGGTCAGTCCAAGAGCTAATCTCTGTCCTTTGGCTGGCTGTTTTCCGTTGGCTGCTAGATCAGCATTTACGCTGAGCATTTGTTCATATTTCACTACCGTTCCTGGAACAAAACTTGAATGTCCAGAATCTTCGATCATTACCTTTGAGAACAACTGCTTCACGATCGTTTCCATATATTTGTCATTTACGTCTTGTCCTTGTGAAGTATATACTCTCTTGATCTCGTTTACGATGTATCTTTGCGCTTCCAAAGCTCCTACTACCGTCATGTATTCTCTTAGATCAATTCCACCAGAAGTAAGGAGTTGTCCCTTAAATACTTCTTGGTTTGGCTTGATTCTTAGTGAAGTACCGATAGTCATCTTCTTCACAGCGACATTAATTTCACCCAACACGATATGATCTTTGTTTACTTCTAGCACGATTCACGCATTCTTGATCTTCAACTTAGATCTTCACTTGTTCGCGAAGTTTCATCATTTTGCTATTTCTTCTCATCTTTTCACCATACATTCGTATCCAGCTTTGATCACGTAGGTAACTGGTTTTGGTTCACTTACGATATGAATTTCTGTCTTTTTCGCTCCGTCTACAATCTTCGCTACACCGTCAAATGGTGCAATCACTGCTGGTTTCTTAGGATTTCTCACTTCAAAGAGTTCTTCAACTCTCTTGATACCTTGTGTCATATCCGCATCCAAACTCGCCACTCATCCACTATGGAACGTACGCATCGTCAACTGTGTACCAGGCTCACCAATTGATTGTGATGAGATAATCCCTGCAGGAGAACCGATTTCTACGAGCTTTCTGGTCGAAAGATCGATACCGAAACATGATTGACACACACCACTAGTGGTATGACAGGTCAATGCACTTCTGGCCATGATCATTTCTACATGAGTATCTTCGATCAACTCAACCAGATCTTTATTCAACATCGTTCCTTTTTCTATGAGTACGTTATTATTATCATCTAATACATCCGCTGCAATTACTCTCCCGAAGATCAATTCTGCAAAAGGTTCGTTTCTTGCTTTTGATTCATCTCTAGAGATGATGATATAATCGTGTGTACCACAGTCCTCCTCTCTAATAATTGCTTCCTGAGAGGCATCCACCAGTCTTCTGGTAAGATATCCAGACTCAGCAGTTCTCAACGCTGTATCCGCTTTACCCTTTCTGGCACCATGCGCAGAAATAAAGTACTCAATCGGACTAAATCCTTCCAACAATGATGACTGAATCGGTAGTTCAATAATTCTCCCTGATGGAGACGCTACCAATCATTTCATCCCTGCCATCTGAGTCATTTGTCATCGATTCCCTCTCGCCTTTGAATCAATCAAGGTGAAAATGTCGTTTCATTCTGTATAGGTTTCTTTTACCAAGGCCTCGATCTTCGCTTTTGCTGCAGACCAAATCCCTACAATCGACTTATGTTTTTCTTCATCTTCAAGATATCCTCTAAACCAATGCGTATGAATTTCTGCAACTTTATCTCCAGCCAGACGAAGAATTTCATTCTTTTCCTCTGGGATAATAAGATCAAAGATATTCATCGTAGCAGATGATAAGGTAGCATAAGCAAATCCAAGATCTTTCAAATCGTCAGCAGTAGCTACGGTTTGTTCTCTTCCATACACGTCAAAGATTTGATCTAGAACTCCCTTCAATTGTTTCTTCCCTACTTTTTCATTTACAAATCTTACTTTCTCTGGTAAATGTGCATTGAATACTACTCTCCCTACGGTTGTGAGGATATAGTCATCACCATGCTTCACCAATACTCTATTTTTGATACTAATATTTTGAGCTTCATAATGTACGATCACGTCCTCAATAGATTTGTATCGTCCTTTGATTCACTTTCGATTTCCATTCTCTTTATGTTCATGATTGATTTCCTCTAGAGTGAGTTCAGAATCCACACCAGCTTCATCTGTTAGATAATAAATCCCTAACACAAGATCCTGTGAATGAGTAATTACCGGTTCCCCAGATGATGGCTTCAATACATTTTGATCTGAAGCAATCAATTCTTTAGCCTCACGTTGCGCTTCTTCAGACAATGGAAGATGTACCGCCATTTGATCTCCATCAAAGTCGGCATTGAACGCAGGTGTTACCAATGGATGAATACGGATCGTCTTCCCAGGCATCAATTTAATCTTAAACGCTTGGATAGAAAGTCTATGCAGCGTAGGAGCACGATTCAACAGAACATATTTCCCTTCAATTACTTCTTCTAAGATCTTCAAAGCGATAGGATCTTGATCTTTGATCAATTTTTCCGCTTGTTTTGGAGTATGAGAGATTTTTCTTTCGATCAATTTCCCAATAATAAAGGGGGTAAACATCTTCACCGCTAAGTATAACGGAAGTCCACATTCATCAAGTTTCAATCCAGGTCCAATCGTAATCACAGAACGTCATGAGTAATCCACACGCTTCCCAAGCAAGTTCTTACGGAAGATCCCTTCTTTACCACTCAACATGTCAGTCAAGGCTTTGAATACTTTCGCTCCAGCACCTTTCCCAGCATTTCCTTTTTCACCTACCAAGAGGTTATTTACTGATTCTTGCAACAATCTAATTTCATTTTTCTTCACTACATCTGGCATCCCAACAGCGATCATCTTCTTGAGCCTCAAGTTCCTCATCAGTACTCTTCTATAAAAGAGATTTACATCTGATGAAGCAAACTTTCCTCATTCCAATTGTACTACAGGTCTTAGATCGGGTGGAATCACTGGCAAATGCGTCAGCACCATCCATTCAGGCTTCACTCCCGAGATGTATAGATTGATCAAAAGTTTCAACTTCTTGAACATCTTCTTTCTTGTTTCTCCTTTCAGCGTACCAAACGTCTTAAGAATATCTGCAATATCTTCTTGGATATCAATTTGTTTGAGCAAGTTCAATACTGCTTCAGAACCTGACTGGAAGGTAAATGTTCCTTCATATCTCCAGAAAATATTTCTATAATCACTTTCCAAGATCGTCGCTCCTACGTCAAGATTAGCCAGTACTGACTTCACTCTTGAGTATTCTTTTTCCATCGTAGTTTTGTTGGTCTCGTAGACACTTCTGGTATTTTCCTCCAACATAAGAATTTCCTTCTCTTTCTTATCCTTTGAAGCTTCTTTGATATTTTCTTTCTCTTTCGCATATACTCTATCCAACTCATCTACCTTTTCCTTGTAGTCCTTATCCAATTGGGCGATAACGTTCTTCTTTTGCTCTTCATTCACATCCGTCACTACATATTTCACAAAATACAAAATCTTTTCAATCTCGTTGATCGAAAGATTCAGCAGTAAACCAATTCTTGAAGGTGTAGCCTTGATATATCGAATATGAACAACAGGTGCTGCCAATTCGATATGCCCCATACGTTCACGTCTTACTCTAGAAGTAGTCACCTCTACACCACAACGTTCACACACGATACCACGGTATCTCACTCATTTATATTTACCACAGCTACATTCAAAGTTCTTCATCGGACCAAAAATAGCCTCACAAAAAAGACCTTTTTGCTTAGGCTTCCCGGTACGATAATTAATCGTATCTGGTGATTCCACCGCTCCAGCTGACCAAGAGAGAATATCCTCTGGTGACGCTAGGAGTACTTGTAATCAGTCGAAATTGTTTTTCATGGGGAATGGGTGAATTAGATAAATTGGACAAGTTAGTATATTGGTAGATTAGTATGTTAGTAGATTAGCAATTCGTCGTTCTGAATTTATTTCAGAATCCATCGTGATTTAGATTATTTCCTATTTTGATATCTGATACAGATCTGCAACTCATGGGTTTTGTGCCGACACTACTCAAAAGATAATTCAGATGACAAATAGGATAATTCATGCTACTAACCATCCAGTCTTTTTTTCTCATACTTTCCACACTTCTGTCTTGGCTATCATATCATGAACTCATTTACTTTTTTTGTGGAATGGTATAAGGACTCGGTGAAATACAAGAAGAAACAGTCAGATCAATCCTAAGGTTCAAATAATTCGGTTTAAAATCAAAGCAAAGGATCAAGGTTCTTCTAGTGCTAGGATTGATTTGTCTGCTCAAGGAATTAACGCACTAGATACAAATCATATAATTAACACAAGAAGAAGTAATCCATATCATTTTGCCAATCGTCTTCCAAATAATCTTCGTCCACCAGGTTTAACTCACTCATATAATGAATTCTTTATACTCAGACCCATGACTTTATATCACAGCGTTTGTCCATCTTTGTAGTAATAATAGATACTCACAAACATAGGAATCACCAGAGTATTAAATCATGAATCACACATATACGCCAGCACTCTCTTCCAAAATCAACTATACTCTATGGTATTCTCTTGGACTTCAGTAGTCACAACTTCTTCTGTATCTATGATTTCTGTTGTTTCCATGAGGTGGATGAGGAATAAAAGAGATAGGTATTGACTTTTTCTATTTTTTACTTATAAAGTAAGTGAACTAAATATAACTTAATTATGAATGATAGAAATTTTTATTATGCGCTTTTAATGTCATTTCTAGCATGCGGTTTAGCTTTTTTTGAAATTTATCCAATGGTAGTATTTGTAGTTTGTTTTGGAATAATGAGCTCGATTCTAGGAATAAATAATCACAAAGGAAATAAACCAACAGCTAGTGATGAAGTTGAAGAATCAACCTCTTAATAACCTTTTCAATAATCTGACTCTATTCTTATAGAGTCAGTTTTTTTAATGATTCAATCCTCAAGAAAAACTCTATTGACAGCGGATCCTTCGTTTCGGGAGACTATAAATTCAGCTTTCCGCTGTTTCGATTCTCCCCTCACCCCAGCCCTCTACCCTCAAGGGGCATCGAGATCCCAACCGCTTCGCTAGGAGAGGGAGGATGGTATTTATTGCTTCAAGCGGGACGTTCTGAATAACGATTTTCTGATCCTTCATCCCGGGACGCTTTAACGAAGCATCCCTACGCCTCTTTCTCTTTATTCTTCCACCTCTCCACTCTCCTTCATTTCCTTCACAATCGATTCCATCATTTCTGCTTTGTCATCGCTTGCTGTAGCTTTGTCATCGATTTTTACTTCTTCGAAACTTTCCTCTCCGGTGATTCACTTCAGTCCAAGTGTCGTAATTTTTTTGATTCTTTCTTCATGAATTTTCTCTATTTGTTCTTCACGCAATGGTACGATATTTTGTCCTAGTCCCTTAAACAAGAAGGTAACAAGGTTGAATGATTCTGGTAGACCTCTGATTGAGATACTTCATCATTTGATAATCGCTTCATAAGTCTTATTTCTCCCAGTTACATCATCTGATTTGATGGTAAGCATTTCTTGGAGTGTGTAGACCGCAGAATAAGCTTCCAGCGCCCATACCTCCATTTCTCAGAATCTTTGTCACCCACTTCTGGCTTTCCCTCAGAGAGGTTGTTGCGTAATCAATGAGTATGGTCCTACTGATCTCGCATGGATCTTGTCTTCCACCATATGCACGAGCTTAATAATATTCATGAATCATACGGTTACTTTATTTGCGTATTTTTCTCATGATCTCCCATCATATACCGTCATCTTCCCATCTGCTGAGAATCAAGCCTTCACCATCAAATGTTCAAGATCTTTTGCGTCGAAGTCTGAAAACAACGGCACTGCGAATTTGGTATCCAATGCATGAGCAATCAATCACAACTGTGTCTCAAAGGTCTGACCAATATTCATACGAGAAATCACTCATAGTGGATTCAAGCATACATCTACCGGTGTTCCATCTTCGGTGTATGGCATATCTTCTTCTGGTACCACGATAGCTATAATCCCCTTATTTCCATGTCTCCCCGCCAATTTATCTCCTACCTCGATCTTTCTGGTACTCGCTACATATACTTTAATTTTCTTCTTCACCCCAGCATTGAGATTATCTCCTTTTTTCGAATCCAGCACGATTACCTCGATTACTTTCCCTTCAGATCCTGCTGGCATATATAGTGAACTATCTTTGAAACTCTTAGATTTATCACCAAAAATAGCCTGAATCAACTTTTCTTCTGGACTCAACTCACCTTCTGACTTCGGCGATATTTTCCCTACCAGGAGATCACCACCTCTTACACGTGATCCGATTCTAATAATTCCTTCTTCATCCAATTGCTTCAATTTCGCAAGAGAAACTCAAGGAATATCGTTGGTTGTTTCTTCAGGTCCAAGCTTTGTATCTGCTACTTCGATTTCGTATTCATTGATATTGATAGAGGTCAACTCATCGTCTTTCACGAGTCTTTGTGAAACCACAACCGCATCTTCATAGTTGTATCCTTCCCAAGACATAAAAGCAATTCTCAAGTTCTTACCAAGAGATATCTCTCCATCCACTACAGATGGACCTTCGATCAAAACATCACCTTTCTTCACTTTTTGACCTAGGGTTACCTTCGGGTATTGGTGAATAATCGTCTTTTGATTTGATCTCTTGAAGTTGATCACATCGTATTCTCTCACTCCTCATTTCGTATATTTTACTTTCACTCTTTTCCCATCTACATAAATCACTTCACCTGGCCCATCAGCCTTGATCACCGCGTAGGTCATGGCTGCAATATCACCTTCAAGCCCAGTTCCCACCAATGGTGGTTCTGGCTTCAGTAATGGTACTGCCTGACGCTGCATATTCGTACCCATCGAAGCACGCACCGCATCATCATGATCCACAAATGGGATAATCGAGGTATTTGGTGAGAAAATTTGTGATGGATTTACATCTACATGAGTCACGTCATTTACATAGAACATTTCCATCGTCATGAAATGTCTCCCTGGCACTCTTTTTTCTGTAATATTCCCATACTCATCAATCGGAGTTGAAATATCAGCAATAATATATTTTTCGTCATATTCTGGGGAAATATATTCTACTTCTTCCGAAACATAAGGTCTTACCTTGATAATTGTTCAAGTTTTCTTATGAGCTTTTTCAATAGCTTTAGCGATTTTTGCATCGATGTACTCTCCATCTTTTACTATGATCTTTTTTCCATCTTTGATGTCTGCATCTGCAATTCTGTTTTCTAACAGGTCTGCTTTTGGCTCTAATTCTTTGATCAATTTCATCGCTGGAGTTTCCACAAATCCATATTCATTGATCTTAGAATACAATGATTGATAGGTCACCAAACCAATATTTTGTCACTCTGGCGTCTCAATAGGACATACACGACCATAATGTGAAGGATGGACATCACGCACTTCAAAAGTAGCTGTTTCTCTCTTCAATCATCCTGGTCCAAGAGCCGTAATTCTTCTTTTATGTTCAATCTCTGCCAATGGATTTACTTGATCCAAAAACTGAGATAATTGTGAGGTAGCAAAATAACTCTTGATACTATTGTCCAAGATCTTGAAATTTGCGAGACTTGTGAGCTTGATAGGCTCATCAAGATTCAATACTGACAGCTTCCCTTTGATACTCTTTGTAAACTTTCTCATCACCGGAGTAAGATGCGCGAACAGTGTTTCTCCTAGTGATCTAATACGTCTATTTGCAAGATGATCGATATCATCATAGTAAAATCCTCTCTTTTTGTTTCCCAGACTGATAAGATATCTCATCGCTGCCACAAGGTCTTCAGAATCAAACAATTGTGATTCAGGGGCAGTAAGATCTTTTTCTAGATCCAATTTTACATTGATCTTACGTCTCGCTACCAGTCCAAGATTCATTCTTTCTGGCACCAAAAAGATGGATTTGATATAATCCAATGCACTATCAGGATCAATAATTTCCCCTGGTCTCATCTTACCATAGATGTATACCGCAGCATCTTCAGCAGTACTTACTGTGTCTTTAGCCAATGTTTCACCAATATAATCAAAATCATCTTCGTCAGTTATATCTTCAAATAAAGTTTTAATTCCTTCGTCACTCTCAAATCCGAATACTCTTAGCAAAGCTGTCGCTAGAAATTTTCTCGAGTTATTGATTCTTACTACTACTCTCCCTGATTTTTCAGTAAACACCTGAATCCATGATCCATTTTCAGGAATAATCTTGAACGACTGAGTAAGATTTCTCTTGTCATAGTTGAAAAATATACCGTATGATCTGGTGATTTGTGAAATAATTACTCTTTCCACACCACTAACCACATATGATCCCCATTTGGTCATCAAAGGAAGAATACCAATATTTACTTGCTTGTTGAACATTACTTTCTTAGTCTCACTATCATGAAGTTTGAGTCTTCCAGAAATGATCCCACCATAGGTAAGTTCTTTCTTTTTACAAACATCCACAGAATCAAGAGGTTCTCCCACTTTGATGTCTGTAATCGTTAGATAGAGCCTTTCTCCAGCCATATCATGGATAGGATTGATATCTTCGAATAATTTCAAAAGATAAAATTCCACGAAATTAGCAAATCAGTTCTTTTGAGTCATCAAAAGATCTGGAAAATCAGTGAACTTCTTATCCTTTGCCAAAAACTGTCTTCAGTTTTTTTCTCCAAAAGTAGCAATATCAAGAGCATCAAGCTGTTTTTTATTCATGAACTAAGGGGTGAAAAATAAATTAGTCACTTCTTTATTTAGCATCTTATGCATTGTGTTCTGTTACCTAGGTATACAACGTTGAATTCCCTTAATGGCAAAAAATTTCGATGAGCGCCATCGAATTTATATATATAATGAGTCAAACACAGAAATTATCATCAGCGTATAAGAAGATAAAGTAAGGGAAGAAGAATCTTCTTTCTTACTTTTTACTTCTTTTAACTGTCAATGAATGTCTTCCTTTCTTTCTTCTTCTAGCAAGAACATTTTGTCCATCTTTCGTCTTCATTCTTTTCAAAAAACCATGTTTTCTAGTTCTTTTTCTCCATTGATATTTTCTAATTCTATTTAACTTACCTGGCATATGATAATAATTTAGAATGTAAAATTAATTGCTTGCCTATTTACTAGGACCGTAGGGACGAAGTAAATAGATAGAAGGAATATATGTCGAAGACGATGATTGAAAATTTACTTTAATTGATGATTGGAAATTACTTGAATTGATGATTGATAATTATTTACTAATTCTCAATTATCCATCTTCAATTTTCAATTACTTCTTGTATGGCATCAATCCTAATTCTCTTGCTCTAATAATAGCAACTCTCACCTTCTTTTGGTGACTTACAGAAAGTCCTGTAAACTTTCTTGGCTTGATGGAAGCAAATCTCGTAGTAAACTGTCTCAAGAATTCAGGAGATTTCCAATTGATCATGTCAAGATTTTCTTTTCCTTTGAAAGGATTTTTAGATTTTCTAGCAAACATAGCAATACACAAAATGATAAAAAGAGATTATTATGCGTTTTCTTCTGACTCTTCGCTTTGTTCTTCCTCTTCAGCTTCTTCTTCCTCTACTGAATTCATTTCCTCATATCTTTTCTTCAAATCTTGCATCTTCATGAATGATTCATTTGCAGACATCCCAAAAATCGTATATTTTACGAGTCATTTCATAATACTCATATCTTGCTTGAGCTGAGGAATTGTATCAGGATCGATTTCTATATGATATGACATATAGTAAGCTTGATCTTGACCTTCTACAGGATAAGCAGTTGGCAATAAACCGATTGCATCAGCATCAACAATAGATTTTCCAAAAAGTTCTTCAACTTTTGCACTTACTTCTTTGATGTCCTTCGCTGAAAGATTTGCATCAATCACCGTTACTAGTTCGTAAAATTTCATAAGAATATAATAAATAAAGTATTTGGCTATCCTGATAAACAGGATAAGACGAACGTCTGTTTCAACGGCGTCCCTACTTCTGGATACGTCATTCTGAAAGAAGCGTAGCGTATTGAAGAATCTCGCAAGGACAGTATCCACTCGAGATCCTTCAGTCGTCTTTCGCTAGGCTACAGACTCGTTCAGGATGACGGATTGTACAATTAATTTTCAACTCTAGATTGCGTATCTAACGTATCCACTCACCTTAGTTTCTCCCAAGGCATCTTTCACTTTCTTACTATCATCGAAGATAGAAACTTGTTCCATCAATACGAATTCGCTATATCTCTTATTCATCTTCCCTTTGATAATATTTTGCATAATTTCTTCAGGTTTACCACTATCCTTCATTTCTTCAGTGAATTCTGCCATCATTGCGTCTTTTTCAGACTGAGGCACTTGGTCAACACTCAAGTATTCTGGATTCATGGCAGCGATTTGAAGTGCTACTTGTTTCGCAGCATCAGCATCACCATCAAAATACACTACTGCAGCCACTTTATCTCCTGGATGGATATAGATATACCCATTATCAGATGAAGTAAAGACATCAGCGATTTGCATATTTTCTCCAATAGTTACGAAGTTGTCTTGAAGAACCTTATTTAGTTCATCTTTTTTAGCTTGATCAAGTGATTCATAACTTTCTACTGCTCCATACCCAGCTACCAAATCAAGGATTTGACTAGCAAGATCATGAAAGGTATCATTTTTAGCTACGAAATCAGTTTCACAAGCGAGCTTGAGACCTACGATTTGGTCACCAATCTTCTTTATCTTCACGATTCACTCAGTAGTAGCTCTATCAGCATTTTTAGCTGCCTTTAGCGCTCCTCTTTCTCTAAGCCAATCTTGGGCAGCGTCCAAATTGTTTTCAGAAGCCTCAAGTGCTTTCTTACAATCACTAAGTGGCGCATGAGTCATCGCTCTTAGTTCTTTTAGGGTTTTCATATCTACAGACATGGGGTGTGTTGTAAAGTAAAATGGAATTAAGAATAGAGAATTACAATTCTTTACTTCTCATATAGTTATTTTTTAAAGATTTTGTTTTGAGTAATTTGAATGAATCATGCTGCTATCAAATAAACCATTGTCCAAAGCAACAGCATATGTGAGTATCCCGCTACTGCTAAAGAAAGCAGCAAATTAACAAACACATAAAATGACAATATTACAGCCAATTTATATCAAGACTGATAGTAATTAGCAGTAAAATACAAATGAATAAGTCCTAGTGCAACTTTTGCAGCTTCAGCTGCATATGATAATGTTTGCTCATCACTAGGCATAGTAAATTGACCTAACACTAAGTTCCGTGGAAACCGATGCAACAAAATTAACGCTAATGACACTATATGCATCCACTTATATTTCAATACTGCCTCTTCTGATACACTTCACTTCAGCTTTTCCTTCTTTAGGAAGTTAAACATAGCTTATCTAATGAAATAAATAACATATAATTTTATCCACCAACTTCGCTAAGAATCTTCAACCTTCCATCCTCAATTATCAACTATCCATCCTCAATTATTCTTCATCTTCATAAATCACATCCAACTCAAATACCGTAATAATCCATCCACCTAGTCAGGCAAATAGAGGCATGAGTATCTTGTCTTCGTTGATAACATACACTCCTTCTCGAGCTTGTTTCGCGAATATTACTCGTATGATCAAATAAATGATAAACAGAATCACCGGAATGATCCAGAGCCAAGGAATAAAGATAAAAATGACACTTCCTATCAAAAAGATAAAAAATAACATTCGTCGCCCTAAAGCCTGTTTCAAATGGAACATTTCATATACTGATACCTCTTCTTTTGATAACGCCGCAATAATTCCTACGAAAAAGTACATAATTAATGCTTTCTTTCTCTCTACAGAACTAGGAACATAATTTTCATCAATCAGTCCATCTAAATCTTTGGCTTGTTCTACCATAAGGTGAAGGATTTGTGATAAAAAATGCTCTAACAAGTGGAGCTAGTTTCTTTTGAGATCTATGAAAACAAGTAATTCAATACGTAGTCTATGCTGTCAAATCCGTTTGTATTACACATTACTACTGGTTGGTCGATCCATTTATCAAAGTCAGATGAAGCAAGTACGATTGCTTTTGACTTCAATTTCTTCACTTCCAATACGAACTTACTCATAAACTGTCCATCAACGATAATCACCAATTCTGGCTTTTTCTTCAATTCAACAACTCCTTTATATACTTGTTCGATTTTTTTCAATTCTCTTTTTTTCATTGATTGTTCTTTCTTGGTCAAGGTCTCAAACGAAGGACTCTTTACGAATGCTCTAAGTTCTTTAAGACTTCTAATTCTTCCCAAGAGAGTATCAAAGTTAGTCATTACTCCTGAAGGCACTTTATGATTCAAATAATGAAATCATCCCTTAGAAGATAATGCTTCAAGTTCTTCTTTATAAAGAGACTTTTCACAAATAACCAAAATTTGCCCATTTGACTTTTTGGTGTCAGAAATGAGATTTTTAGCTACTTTGAGCTGTTCTTCAATCAAAGTAGGGTCAAAAACAACCATTCAATTTATCACACCCATCCAACTATCACTAGTTTTTGGATTAGATTTGTTTTTAGGTTGCCCGACAAATACTTTTGCCTTTATAATATCCGTTGCTATACTCATACGAGGTTATAATAAATAAAAAGTGTCCTGAATTCAAGTTCTGAACGCTTTCTTATTTCAATGCAACAGTAGCACCAACTTCTTCAAGTTTAGCTTTGATTGATTCAGCTTCGTCAGCAGGAATTTTTTCTTTCACTGCAACAGGAGCTTGACCAACAAGATCTTTAGCTTCTTTTAGTCCAAGACCTAGGATTTCTTTGATTGCTTTGATTACAGCAATCTTAGATTGACCAACTTCAGCCAATTCTACAGTTACTGTATCATCACCTCCATCGTCTCCTCCATCTCAACCTCCTCAACCTCACATCATTACTGGTGCTGCAGCTGATACTCCAAATTCTTCTTCCAATGCTTTTACCAATTGATTGAGATCAATTGCAGAAAGATTTTTCACAAGATCCATGATCTTTTTAGCATCTCCAGTTAGTTCGATAGTTGTTGCTTCTTCAGTTGTTGTTACTTCATCAGTCATGATAATAAGTATATAATAATAAAAAAGATTCAAAATGGACTATATCTATATTCGTTATGAATATCAAATCTGGTAATTAATGGGTTACTTCATTGCAGTATTCTTTAGCTTTGCCGATAGTATCTAAGAGCGAAGCGATTAGTTTACTATCGAGTATCCCGAAGCGTAGCGTAGTGGGCTATTCTGCTGCTGGCTCTTCTTTTGCTTCCTCTGCTACTGGTTCTTCTTTTGCTTCTTCTGCCGGAGCTTCTTCTGCTACTGCAGCCGGAGCTTCTTCTTCCACTACTCCATCTTTATCCGCTATCGCCTTCAAGACTCTAGCAAATGATGAAACAGGGTGATTCAACATAAACAAGAATTTTCCGATCAATTCTTCCTTGCTTGGCAAGTTTGCTAGCTCAGACACGAATCCTCAGTCTTTCCAAACTGCTCAATCGTACCATCCTCAGATAAACTCTACACCAAACTCAGCTTTATCTTTCTTCCATTTCTTATTCAATTTATTGATTGCTTTCAATGGAGCATGCTCATCATCTTCGTTATTGCTTGTAAGCAAAGCAATACTGCTTCCTTCAATCATATCCAAAGATAATCCTTCATACTTCCCTTCAATCCCCTTTAGTAGCACTCTCTTTTTTACGATCTTAACATTTCCGTCATTTTCGCTCACTCACATTCTCATTTCATTGATTTCATTTACAGGGATTCATGTGTGCTTTATTACCACCACATTCTTTCCGCTTTCCATCATTTTGACGTACTCCGCAGCAAGATTTTTCTTGTCATCCTTCAATAATGCCATGTAAGTCAGATTATGTAGATAAAAAATTCAAAGTATTTTTCCAAAAAAAAAGAACTTCAACAAAGAAGTACATCAGGAGCTCAACACTAGGTCAAACTTGAGTATTTCCTCGGTGAGCTTTATGCATTAGCTACTCACTTTCTTTGGATATAAGGTGGTTTATAGGAAAGTTGAAAGTGAAGTCAAGGGATTTAGAACAAAAAAAGCGCCCTGCTCCCAAACTCATGCAGATCTATTTCTCTATTGTGCTTATCATCTCCTCATCGCTGCCCCCATCAATATCACATCCCTCGCTCTACAATTCATTGCCTCCTCATCTGCCAAAGAAAACGCTTTAGCAGCGATAATTTCTTCACAAGAAAAAAATCTAACTAAATAGCTTTATATATGCTCTTTTATGTATAATAGCAAATACTGAATTTTCATCTGTTTTTCAGATAAATCCATATGATTCCCATAATCATCTTCTGACTCCAGAATCAATAAGTCATCTATTTTATCCAAAACTCTATCCCTATTAGAATCGTTGATTCTTTCTCAAATAAACTCATCTAAGACTGAAACTACAAAGTCACTCAATGAAATTGTAAATCACTTTACAAAAAAAGTTAAATCTGACAGCCCCATATTAAGATCAATCTGATAAATATAAAATCAATCCGTGTATAATCTACTACGATTCTCAAATGAAATTGAAACAAAGTCATTAGCATTTCCTGGAACTCTTCATTCACGAGCATAGAAGATTTTTCAACCAGAGGTTATGAAATATCAGTCAATAACCGTATCAATACTTGATAGACTAGCATCAAATAAAGAGCTTCACTTAAAGACTCAGTTTTCTGCACTTATCCACCAATCTCCTTCATAAGAAAAATTCTTAGGAGAAATATCAGTAATTCTTCAACTAATATAGATGCCTCAATCATATTCTAAAATCTGATTTGTATGTAAGATATAATTTTCATCTGCGAAAAACTCTCCCTCTATATATAGCTTATTATTCACTAATGCATATCACGTATGACCACCACTATCATTCTTGAGCAACGTAACATCATCTCAAGGCTCAAACTCAAAACAAGTTCATCAACCAGCTCAATAAGCTCGACAAATTTCATTACCTGACTCATAATATGATGCTAATAAAAGATCAATAGCATAAACAGATCAAAGCAATATTGGAGCACTAAGTAATAAAAGATATTTTCTCATAGTAAGGTATAAATTAAAATTAACATTAGGTTAGCGATTTTTTAGATAATTTCAATTTTTACTTTCTCCCTCTTCTGTAATTCTATCTATCATCTCCTCATCGCTGCCCCCATCAATATCACATCCCTCGCTCTACAATTCATTGCCTCCTCATCTGCCAAAGAAAACGCTTTAGCAGCGATAATTTCTTCACAAGAAGGGTCTATGTCGAACTGTTTAGCCTCTACAAGATAATATGATATGTACGATATCGCTGGATAGGGTTTACCTGTTGCCTTATTTATCTTTTGCGTATGATTGATGAGTTTTCTTTCTGCGAACAAGCTTGCCTCAAAATCCCTCACTCCAGCCTCTTCGTCTATCTCACGAGCTAATCAATCCAAGACCGACTCACCCAACTCAATATGTCCCCCAGGAAGATCTCGCCCTCTGTTCATATGAGAAAGCACAAGCTCATCATCAACAAAAACGATTCCCATCGCAGCAGTGCAAAGAGATTCGTCAGTTAAGATTGATGTCAAATGGAGTTCTCGATCAGCAGTAGATGATCGTCTTCAAGTCTGGATAAGCATAGCAAAAAACTCAAAATAAATGATTACCGTCGAAGCAAGCTTCTTGGCAATCTTTCTTCTCATTCCCTTCGGTTTATATTCCTTGGATCTATTCAACCCATCGCTTCACTCTGATTTCATAGGCAAGTAATTATCTCTTTCTCTCTTTCTCTATTTCTCTTTTTTACTCCTGTATCTCTCTCAACACAATATCTACCACCAAGTCGTCCAAACTCTCAACTGAGTAAGACTGTTCATCTACATGAAAGTCAGTTCCTCCATTTGCTCCTTTAGTGATAAAGATGTATGTTGCGTTGGTGATGAGGGCTATTTGTCTAAAGATGAGTTCTCCTACGGTATTATCCAAACCAGAACTTGCCAAAGGAAATATCTTCACCCCTTGCTCTACCGCTCTTAGCATCGCTACCCTATAATCATAGCTTTGCTTGTAGTCCATATGTGGTGGCGCATCAGCGACTAAGATCAAGATTCAGTATGTATCCTGTTCATCTGATCGCTGAAGAAACTCCATTGCTTCTTCCAATCATGCATTCATATCCTCCTCATAGTCTCCTCCTCACTGAGCAGAAAGCTTATCAAGATAGGTTTGATACGCCTCTAGATCATCAGTAAATTGATATGAAGAAGTAAGATAACGATCACTTCTATCTTTATAAGCAACTAAACCATATTCCAAATCGATTCCATCAGCTCATTCTTTCACTCTTTGGGAAACCGATTGAATCGTTTCCTTTATTTTATTTATTTGGTCACTCATAGATCCTGTAGTATCGATCACGAAAGCCAATTGAAGTTTCTTGGCTTCTGTATTCACAGATCATGAGACTGGAGGTAGTTCTCGGACTGCTTGTGTGCTAGAATAAGTTTCTTCATACGATACTCATGCATATTCGAAACTCACTGTATATTGATCCGCATTTACCTGATCATCAGCGTCATAGTATGAAGATGGATAGAAGTAATATTCTCCGTCATTATCCAAAGACAAAAGGTATTCTTTCCCCTCTGAATCCATGATTCTAAGCATTGTTCCACCTAGCACTCAAGATTTTCCCGCATCATGAAGATAAAATCTCCCTCAAACATCGATCTTGGTAAATGCATCTCCAAATTTTTCTTGAGCTTCCTCATAATACTCCACAAAATCTTCAAATAACACATTATCATCAACTTCTCCTCATTTGAGTGGAGTTCATGATGATGGTCTAGCACTTCAAGAGGTAGTTTTTGAGGCTATGCTCGCTCAAATCAATGATAATGACTCTGTTTCTGCCGAATCACCATACAGATCAGCAAGGATGTCGCTTAGATCATCAGATCATCCTCATGTACGCGGGAGTGGTAAACTCACATCAGATCTCGGAGATTTTAGAAACTCTTCGAGGTCACTTCTTTTTTGGGCTGCTCTTCGCAAGATTAGGCTTGCATCAGTCCTGCTAATGGTAGCATCATATGCGAAATTTTTTCTAGTTACTGTCGTGAGTCAAACCTCTTTGGCCTTTTCATACACTCAAGTTTCTGGCACATCATGTCATAGGATTCTCAATACCGCTAAGAAAAAATGTCCTCTAATCAACGAAGACTGCGGAGAAAATTTATTATTAAATCCACGAAAGATCCCAAGCTCGCATGACTCCAAAACAGAAGCTCTTAGGCTTTCATCCATTTGTCCTTCTCCGATATCAGTAAAATCACACGACACACTTACCTTCTTTTCAATTTCCTCCTGTGTAGCTCGCTTTACCAGAAGTTTGGCCGCTTGTTCTCTGGTGATTGAATTATCTCCCAGGAAATTATCAACTGAAGCGTACTTTGTTGCTCCTATCGTAAAAAGATAATGTACAGCTACATATTCTTCAGGCAACGAAGCTATGGTTGCAGACTTTGGAATTGGACGAGGAACTACTCTTTCTCTACCAATTTCTTTTCATGCATCATCTGCAAGTACCTCTACGTTTCATACTGCCTCATTTTCTTCAAACAACTCCAAAACAGGAGAATTAGCTGCAAACGTTATTCCTACTACAAGAATCATACTACAAAGTCAAAGAAGTGTTTTCATGGTGAATAATTGGATAAAAAAGACAGCAAAATACTGGGTAATGATAGAATGGAGTTTCATATTATATAGGAACCTCTGATAAACTAAAGAATTGAAGATATTTTTTAATATATTTTATTATTTAGTTTGTCATGGTTACTCAGGGAAGCTTAAATAAGCCAATTCATTTTTTACTCATATTCATGAAAGTAATTATTTCTTGAAATATAAGCTATTTCAGAGCTTCCTATAATTATCTTTTCTTACATCTCCGGCAACAATCAACTCCCCTGTGCCCACAACGCAACGATTCACATCCCATTGATGATCACATGAAACAGGAAGCTATATCGCATACTTCAGGTTTTCTTGTAGATCACTCATAAGATCAATGCTAAGAGGAAGAGATTTCGGAAGACCGCGAATTCTAGATGGATCAAAGCGAAGATGAACGCCGCAAGCGATACTCATCACCAGCGCCACTTTTGCATCAAAGCATCCGTCACCAATCCTCTATATACCAACTCTTCTACTATCGGTCACACGATGACTATCATCAATATCGTCATAATCCAGTCCATTGCTCCGGTCAAGTTCATCTCCTCCAGCATCGTCATCACTGCCTGATCTCCATACAATCATGGGATACTGACTCATAAAGATTCCACCAAGGTAAATAAGGCCCCATTTATAAGCATATATGCGAAAAATCATCACACCACTCGCTTCCAAAATAAGCCCCATCATTTCCAAACAAATCTCTCTGAAAAATACTGAAAAATCTCGTCAAAACTCTTTCGACCTCATCCTTTCATACTCCACCAGATGACCACCAAAGTCACTAGCTGTTGCAATGCAAACAGGATATAAAGCCAATCTTGATTGAGATCAATTCCCTTAAGTGTTAGCCATGATCATAGCGCTCCAAACACCACCAACATCAACACAAATCATAACAAAAAATATGCTACTGCGCGTAAACCTTGAGTCATTATTTAGTTTCAATTAAATCGATTATTTTTATCTTGAATGCGTGGTTGAAGTGCGCGGTCGCCTACCGCACCTTTATCTAATCATCAATTCTCCATTATTAATTTTCAATTACTTTCACCTTCACTACATTATCATCCATACTCAATACTTCAACCGTATCTCAAGTTGAGAATGTATCGTCACTTTTCATATTCCAATACATCCCTTCATGTCTAATTACATCTCTTTTATTTACTCTTTCTACACTAAACGTTCTTCAAATAATAGTATCTCCACTCATAGGACTAGGACTAGCTCCTTCTTGAAGCTTGGGAGCGATAATCATTCTTACGATCAGTAATGCTATGATCGAAGCAACCACGAAAATAATCAGCGATTGTTCTCGGTGAAGAAGATCAATTCCCAACACATAACTCAACCCAGCAGTAACAAATGCGGCGAAACTTAAGGCCAATGCATCAAAACTCATCACGAAAATCTCAAGGATAAGCAACACCACTCAAAGTCATACTCGATATAATCGCAATTCCATGCTTTTTATAGAGATTTAAAAAACTTTATTATTGTTCTCTCTAATCATTTCAATACCCAAAAGTTGTATGAAGGACTTGCTCTAGTTTTTCTTTTTGAGACTAACTTTCTTTTTCTTCTAATGGCATACATCAAACAATAGGATCAAATATCTGATTTTCAGAGATTTCTTGAGTATCACGAATTCAAGTATCTAGATATCATGGACAAGCACAAAAACTGTTCGATGATTGCATGATATCAAATCATGAATATGATCTGCGTTTTATCACTCAGTTGGTCTGCAAACATAATGCTTCCATTTTATCATTATGTTTCATTTCTTCATTTGTTTGCTTTTGACATATCCCTTGCTCGTACTTACATTTTTTATAAGCTGCCAAACACTCAAGTCATGTGTAATTTTCGCAGTATTCATTAGTTTTATTCAGTCGATTCACTTGTCACTTATAAAATAATTTCGCATATTTAGCATACTTTGGTGTGTGAATCAGGTTCAGTACTAGATCGTATATCTCAAAGTACTTACTAGATTTCCTATTTTTAAATTGAATCAAATCAGATGGTAAATCGTTCACGTTTTCTATTTGATGAGCTCATACTATTCAGCATGGTCACGAAAAAGGCATTTTCTTATAAAAAATATAAGATGATTCAGAAAAATACTGATGATTTCACTCACCAACTCAATCGTGTCATACTGAATATTCAAATGAATACCATCCGTCTTGCATCTGGCCTTTCAATACGTCATGTACTTGGATCTTAGCATCTACCGTTCCTCTAGATCATGGAAATCACTCTTGTATAATTCATCTATCTCTTAATTCAACAATCGTAGCAACGAAAACATCAGTTGCTTTGATATAATTTAGCTCTACTGAGGAATTCTCAAGATTGCTAAACAGATCTCCTCCACAACCAGCTGCATAAATCCTCTCTTTCATGCCTCAAAACATAAAAAATAGTGAGATTCATATTATCACTATAAGACTTTTTTTCATAGAAAAAAATTTTATAATAAAAATTTACGGCAACATCAAGCGAGATTTTTGTGCAGGCTGAACCTTGAGTACATCGTTTACGATACAATCAAAGTTACAGGTAGCTTCTACTGAACCGCTTGGTATCGTTTGCATCAAACGTAACCATGCAATCATAGATTTGAGTCTGTTGGTATATACTGGTGGGACATATCGTTTCGCTTCAAGATTGTCGATCATGGATTGGATAGAGTTTTGAAGGGTCGCTGGAGATGACGTATTTAGAAGCATTCATCACAACACACCTTGTGTCACTGGGCTCAATCCAGCAGCAACATTAGATAATGATGTCTGAAGTCCACTCGCATTTCCATGAGAATGATTCGTAACAATATTACGAATATCACGCAGCAATACTGATGAATTTGTCGCGTTTTGGAGTGAAGCAAGATCTGCCCCTCCTATTACACGCTTTCCTTGTATGAGAGGTTCTTCTTGGGTTTCTGGTTCAGGTATAGGAGCTGGTTCAACTACTATAGGTTCAGCTATAATTTTAGCTACTTTTTCTGGAAGTTTAGCAACTACTGGTGCTGGTTTTTCAACTGGCGCAGGAGCAGCTTCTTCTTTAGGATCTTCTTGTATTTCATTGACTGGTTTGGCGTCAAGGGTTGGGTCTGGCTCTATAGTGTATGAGATCGTGAGTTCATTATTTTTGATAGTTTCTTTCAACTGATCTGCTTGTGCTTCGTTGATTTCTAGATCTGGTGTAATGGTCGCTATAAGCACTTCACCATTGATATCTGCTTTTTGTTGGGATTTGAGTTCAGTGACGATTACCTCATCTTTGATCACTTTTGTAATTACTGCATCAGCTCAAGTATTCTCTACGATTTGTTTTCCATCTTTTTCTTGGATCACAAGATCAATGTCACCATCTATGGTATCAGATTCTACTTCAAATTCAGGAGTTTTCACCACCACTTGAATTGGTGATTTCGCTGCAGGTGCTTTAGGTTGTGGATTTGGCTCATCTTCAACAAAAATCCTGTCGGTAATTACCGGTTCTTCTACCACCTCAGGCACTGACTTTATTTCTACGAATTCACCTTCAGTCATATTGATGACATATCTTTCTCCTTCTTTTTCTAGTTCAAATTTTGCTGGTCCGATAATCTTAGCTTGTACTCCTCCTTGCATCTGGAAAATCAACTCTGCTCCATCCAATAACAAAACTTTGTCTGCATGAGCAAGATCAGATCACGACTTTACTACACCGTTGTTGGTGATACTCACTTCTCATACGGTGTTGATAATAGTTCCAATCTGATCGGCGTATGCAACCAGACCTGATTCTTTAGCAACATTTACTCCGATGTATCCTTCATTGATCTCGTATTCTCAGATTTGTCACGAAAGACGTGAAAAGTACGTTACTGCAGAGACTCATAAAATCACCAATCAAAGTACTCATACTCTCGCAAATCTGTTTATCTTGTTGATATGGAGTTGTTGGCGTTTCTTCAATTGCACACGTTGGAAAATCTGCTCTTTGCTAGATACAGAGAGTTTTTGACTTTTTAGTTCATTAAAAAAATCTAGAAAATTCATCGTATATAAAAGGAAATTATAGCTAAATAAGGCTAATCTGATGTCTCGTATTTTGTGTTATTACCTATTATACGCATAAATATGATTTTTGTGACAAGAAAGTTTGACAATTTCTTTGCAAGAAAAAAAGCCCCTCCCAAAAAGGAAGAAGGCTAATTTATTGGTGCTCCAGATAGAGCAATGTTTTTTTATATTTTGTTGAACCAAGAGGTTCATGTGAATGAAATCTATATTGTGGAATCGAACCACATAGATGGTTCCTCCACGCCCTCAAAGGGCAATGTGAATATACTAACAGGCAACTAATTTTCAAGAGAAAAAATCATAAAAAAAAGCCTAGCGAACATCACTAGGCTATCTCTGTGGTAATTTCCACAGTTAGTTTTTGGTTATAAAATTTGCAAGAGATTTCCTTATCTCTCTCTGGTGAACAAGATACGGCATCGTTAAGGACAGCATATCATTAAAAACTAATTCACAAAACTTATCAATAGTTTTAGAATCATAGTCATGCTCCAATTCATAATATAGATAAGTAAGTTCTTCTACATCAAATAGTACTTTATTCAACCAGTTATTGTAAACTTTGATATATTGGCCATCTCCTAAGTTTATTTGGTCGTTATCAACTAGTTGATAAGTGATAACATATCCTACTCTGATCAATTCTGAAAAAAACTTCTTAGCATCTTTTTCGCCAAAAAAGTGAGTGAGTTCAGCTATCGTGAGTGGATAATCTTTTTCACTTACCAAAGAAATTGGTATCTTTTTGGTAGGGGGACGTTTCTTTACAGGTTTGGGTTCATGATCCGACTTGTCAAGCAAGGTTACGTCAATAATCGGGTTTTTGTAATTGCCAAGGCTTGTATCAACAAAAGCCTTGACCCATAGGTTTTTTGAATTCATGGGACTTAATTTTGTGTGTTAATGAGGATTTTCTCTACTTATCTTATAAAGTAAACTGACGTGATGTCAAATAAAAATACAAATTCAATGATGGTGCTATTTATCTACCATAAAGATTATGCATCTTTCTTCACACTCTCAACTGCCACCTGAGCGCTTACAATCCCTGTAGGAACTGCGATAACTCCGTATCAGATGATCATCAAAATAGATGCTAGAAATTGCCCCAATGGAGTAACAGGTGAGATATCTCCATATCCAACCGTCGTAATCGTCACGATAGCTCGATAAACACTTCTGGGGATACTCGTAAATCCGCTCTCAGCTCATTCTACCAAATACATAATCGACCCTGCGATGATAGCAGCCAATACTACCGTCATGAGAAAAACAGAAATCTTATGCCAAGACGAACGCAATGCATGAATCAGCACATTCCCTTCAGAGATGTAACGACTCATTTTCAAGATCCTGAAAATACGCAAGAGTCTCAGTGCGCGCACTACTCACAACGCATGCACTCAGGTAATCACCAATCACAAATACGCAGGCAAGATAGAGATCAAATCAACAACTCCATAAAAGCTAAAAGCATATTTTTTTGGTTTCCTCGCACTCCAGATACGAAGACCATATTCTATCGTAAACAAGATCGTGATAATCCACTCCAGGACGAGAAATATCTTTTTGTATTGAAACGCATACGCCTCTACACTTTCCAGCATCACCAAACCAATACTGATCAAAATCAACACTAAGATAATCTCATCGAAGATTCTTCAGAACTTTGTATCAGTTCTAAATAAGATGGTTCATATTTGTTCTTTGAAGGAGGTAGGCATTAAATTATTTTAGGAAAATAAAACAGCGATCTGCTGTTAGTTCAGAATTACTACTCTTATCATAAAGAAAGGAAGCGGCTTGGGCAAAAAATGAGCGCTCAGCAGAAGTATTCAACTTGCCATTAGTCCACAAGTAATCGGTAAATTATTGCACAATCCCACACGATAGATATACTAAGGTACATCAACACTAGTTATTTCACTTCCCTTTCGATTTAATGCCAACAATCACCACACTTATCAAATTCATTTTTCTCTGAGTAACCCTCTTGTATCTAGCACTCTGTGCTAGTGCATACTTTCTTCAATCTTCTCTTATCTTCTACCCATCAACGCAAGTTAACCAACTCCCTCTGGATCTAAATGTAGAAGAAGTATTTTTTACTACAGATAATGGATTTATATTGCACTGATACTGGATTGATAACGATAGTGATAAGACGGTACTCTTCTCTCACTGAAACGCTTGAAACATCTCCCATAGAGCATCTCAGATACAAGTATTCAATGAACTCAAAGTAAATGCACTCATGTATGATTATCGTGGATATGGAAAAAGTGAATGAACAATAAAGAAAGAAAAAGATCTGCATCAAGACGCTGAGGCAGCCTATACCGTACTTATCGATACATACGAAGTTGATCAAGCCAATATCATTCTTTGGTGACGTTCATTATGATGAGCAGTCACTAGTCATCTTGCAGCATGAAAAGATGTCCATTGAGTCATCATAGAGTCTTCCTTCACCTCGATAGTGGCTATGTGAAAAAGAGTTTTCAGATTCCTCCCTATCAAACTACTAGCAAAGTTTCCTCTAGACAGCGAGAAAAAGATGAAAAACATAGAGAGTAAAATACTTATTATACATAGTCCATCAGACGAAGTCATTCCGTATGAAGAAGGAAAAATACTCTTCGAGGCAGCCAACGACCCCAAGACATTCCTAGAGATTCAATGATCTCACAACAATTGATATCGTCAAAGTAGTGATCTATATATCAAGGAACTAAGGGTGTTTATCTATGAGTAGGAGGAGGAGAATCTTAACTCCTCAACGCATCCACAGGATCCAGACTCGAAGCCCTCACCGCTGGATACCAACCCGCAAAAACACCCGTGAGACAAGCAAATCCAAGGGCCATCACATCTCATCAAAATGATCTAGAAAGAGTGACTGGTAGGTCCAATTGCATAGCGATGGTGATAATCACTTCTGCGAGCACAAGTCCCAAGATCCCTGAGAACAAAGTAATCAGAATCGCTTCGGTCATAAACTGCGATTGAATATCTTTTTTGGTCGCTCAGATCGATTTAAGAATTCATATTTCTTTGGTTCTTTCTGCTACACCAGCAAACATCACATTCATGATCCCCACACCTGATACTATCAAAATAAAGACTGAGATCGCTAACAACAAGAATCTTACCATTGCAGTAAGTTCAGTATAGGTAGTGATCATTTCACCCCCGTCAAAAAACCTAAAACCATCCGGATCATTTTCTTTGAGCTTATGTTCTTTTCTAAGACGTTTTGTGATGTCTTGTTTGGTTGCATTCATATTTTCCACAGCATCAATCAAGACGGTAAATGCCGGTATGGCATCTTTTATAAGATATCTTCTGGTAGTTCAAATAGGTAAGAAAATAACATCATCAAAGTCAGGTCCAGAGTTCTGTCAAACTTCATTTAACACTCAAATTACGTGATATTTTTTTGATTCTAAGGTGATAGTCTCTCACAGAGCATCGCTAATTTCATCATTATCAAACAGATCCTCGAAGACCTTCGATCAAATTACTGCTATCTTATCCGTAGATTCTCCATCACTTATAAGATCCCCCACATCGACTTCTACATTATGATGCTCAAAATATGACTCTTTTACACCGCGGGTAAAATATGTTTCTACCTCAGTGGTAAGGCTGTTGCTAACCAAAAAATACTCACCAATCGATGCTGAAACACTTGTTACATACGGTGATTCTTCCAAGATTTTCGTGTCATTTGTAGAAAGTTTAGGATCCTTGCCATCTGGAAATATAAACAAGGTACTTACGTTCAATGTCTTGAACTCATCCTGCACTTTCTGCTCCACTCCAGATCCAATAACTGTCACCAATGCAGTTGTCATTACTCCAATCACAATTCAGACCAACGACAAAAGTGTTCTCAGCTTGTTGGCTTTGAAGGTATATATAGCAGACTGCAATCTTTCGCTGAAAATATATTCTTAAGATTAAAGGTTCTCTTTCTCTCTTTTTCTCTCTTTTTCTCTTTTTCCCTTTCCCCCTAAGTCCTCAGCGCATCAACAGGATCTAAATTTGATGCTCTCACCGCTGGGTATCGTCCGGAGAGAATTCATGTGAGGCAAGCGAAAATCTATATTTAAATATCGTCAATATTTCCATCAAACAACAGCGGATCAGCTCATTCAATTATCTTTCAATCTTTATAAACAGAATTTATATCACTTGCATATGTAGGTGTCATAGTCATATCGTAGTTAGCAAAAGACAAACGTGATTCAATCAAGATTTTAAATGAATTCAAATCGGCTCATTCAACTTCAAAAACATCACCGTAAACATCTTGAAAATACACATGATTTTTATCTTTAAAGTATCAGACTCATATAACTTCAAAAGTACCTTGATCTATTCACTTAATGCTATCAATACCTCAAGAATTATTCATATAATATACTCAAAAGTCATCTGTAAAGTATCAGTATCAATGAATAATAAAACTATCTACATCAAATTGATCGATTTTTTCTCAAAAATAATAAAGAGATCATGCGTCTTTAGAAAATCTACCAGATCATTCAGGATCTTGAATAATTTCAAATGTAGACGCCTCTGCTTCAGTTTTATCTCCTCCAAAATAAACTACATCCTTATCTTTGAAGTACCCAGAAGTAAGCAACTCGAAACTTTCTCCATCTAATTCTAGGTATTTTCTACAGCTTTCTCCTGTGCTTATATAGACGTTATTCTTATCTTTAAGATATTTAATAGTCTTATTGTCGTAAGGAGAGTGAACTAACTGTATTGTGTTAACATCCACTCATGAAACCACATTTCCAAAGCAGTATAAATTAACTGAATCTTTTCAATATTGCCAAGCATAAGACGTAAACGAGTCAACTTCATTTGACACAATCGATCCTTTATAATAAACAGCAACATTATCTTTTGCGTAGTAACTATTAGACTTAGTTAACTCAAACGTATCTGCATCAGCATCTATCGAAATTGTTATTCAGACATCAGCTCAGTTATATGCATATGTATAGTAAACTTGATTCTTATCTTTAGAGTATCAGTTTCATAAAACAATAAATGACTCAGTATCAACATCACTTACTATCTGAAATTCTTCCTTTCTTGGTCTTCAAACATAAAGTTCTCAATTGCTTTTGAAATAAGGATAGGCGAGTAATTCAAAAGTCGATCACTCTAATCAATCAACAATTCAGTTATTATGGTAAACATGGTTTACATCTGATGTAATTTCATTTGACCAAATTTTAAAAGAATTTTGGTCTACATTTGGCACTCTTAAAATATGAATTTTATTATCTCGCACTCAATCCTTGGTCCCTGATAAATCAGAAATAAATCTAAATACTCATTTTGAAGTAACCATATAACCATCTCTATAATCCAGTATCGGTGTATCATCAATCGATGCATGATACTCTCAATCTATATAAACAGCATCATTTGTTATCAAGAGATTTGATTTTCTAATAGGAAACGTAAATGAAGACTCCACAAACTTGCTTATATTACCTCAACTATAAACTCATAAACTATTTCAGTTATAATTCATTTCTGTCGCTGATTCATCAATCTGCCTAAATTCATATCAATGAGAAAGCTCAAGTTCTCAAGCATAGTTTTCATCTAAAGCATAATTGCCTACTTCGGGCATGAATGCAGGCGTAAGAGCAGAAACAGGAAAATAAAAAAATGCAATTACTCAAAAAAATAGTGATCTCATAGTGTTATATTAATAAGCTAAAACCATACTTATTAAGTATAAACATTGCTTTAAATTATACAAATTCAAAGAAGCTGAAAAAACTATGAGAGATCTCAATTAGGACTTTTAAAAATCGTTAATCCTACCCTATGTCCTCAATGCATCAACAGGATCTAAATTTGATGCTCTCACCGCTGGGTATCGTCCGGAGAGAATTCATGTGAGGCAAGCGAACAGCAATGCCATCGCGTCTCACCACAATGACCTAGAGATCGGTGCATCGAAGTAGATCGCTAGAGAGATCACTCACTCTGCTAGGATCACTCCCAATAGTCAGGACAAGAAGGTAATTAGCACTGCCTCGATCAAAAATTGCGATTGAATGTCTTTTTTGGTGGCTCAGATCGATTTCAAGATTCATATTTCTTTGGTTCTTTCTGCTACCCCTGCGAACATCACATTCATGATCCCGATCCCCGAAACGATCAAGATAAAGATCGAAATACCGACCAACAGGAAACTCAGTACCTTAGCTACCTGAGTAGCGATACCAATGGTCGCACCAGCATCGATAAGGATAAACCCATCGGTATCATCATCTTTGAGATTGTACTCCTGCCTAAGACGAGCTGATATATCATCTTTGGCTGCATCCATATTCTCTACATCATCTATCACCATACTCAGCGCTGAAGTCAGATCTCCTTTGATCAAAAATCTCTTCGTCGCTCATAACGGCAAATAAATCGTATTATCATAACTAAAGGGTCCAAAGCTCACTCCTATCTCTTCTAGCACTCAGATGACACGAAATTTTTTAGACTTTACGGTAATCGTTTCTCCCAGTACCTGTCTCGGATCATCAAGCTCAAAGAGATCTTCTACGATATTCACTCAAAGCACCGCTACTCTTTCTGTCGAATCACCATCTTCAAAGAGCTTTCCTACATCGATTTCCATATTGAACTGCTCGAAATAGTTTTCTTTCACTCACTGGGTGATGAAGGTTTCAGTATTTGAGTTTAGACTATTACTTGCTAAGAAAGATCCATCGATGTTGGCTGAGACACTCGTGACATAGGGTGATTTTTCAATTATTTCTACATCTTCAGTGGTAAGTTTGGAATCTTCTCCATCAGGAGCCACGAAGAGATTGTTTACAGATAAGGTCTTAAACTGGTCTTGCACCTGCTGCTCCACTCCAGATCCCACAGCGGTTACCATCGCTATCGTCCATACCCCTATCACGATTCCTAGCATCGACAAAATGGTTCTGAGCTTGTTGGCTCTCAAGGTCTCAAAGGCTGATGTCAATCTTTCGCTAAACATAACTTTTACGCGATTAAAATTTTCTCAATACCTTCTCCATGCGATTCTATTACCCCATCCTTGAGTCTGATAATCCTATCAGCTTGATCAGCGATACTTTCTTCATGGGTTACCATCACGATAGTGGTTCATAATTTCCTAAAGCTCAACAAAAGTTCCAAAATCTCGTTGGAATTCTTGGAATCAAGCGCTCAGGTTGGCTCATCTGCAAGGATCAACTTCGGGTCATTCATCAATGATCTAGCAATCGCTACTCTTTGCTGCTGACCACCAGAAAGTTCATTAGGTTTGTTTCACAACTTATCTCCAAGTCCCACCATTTCCAACAGCTGCTTCGCCTTTTCTTTTCTATCAACTTTACTCATTCATGCATACATCCCAGGCAGCATAACATTTTGCAAAGCCGTCATCCTCTGAATCAGATAATATTGCTGAAAAATAAATCCACACTTTTTGTTCCTAATATACGACAAGGTCACATCATCTTTGAACTCCGCCACATCTTCACCCAAGAAAAGATATTCCCCGGCAGTGCTTGGATGTAAAAAACCAATAATATTGAGCAAAGTCGATTTCCCCGATCCACTCGGTCCCATCAGCGCCACCGATTCACCTTCTTCTATCATTACATTAATTCCTTTCAATACAGGAATCTCCTGCCCTGAAGCCAGGTAGTATGATTTGGTGATGTTGTTCATTTGGATGAGCATGAGAGAGTTAGGTAAATTAGATAAATTAGACAAGTTGGGCAAGTTAGGCGAGTCTATAGCTGTAAGTAATATATCGTAAGCAAAGACAAGTTGAATAATAATCGTCATTCAGAGGTGGATGAGATCCAATGACCCTGAGGAATCGAAGGGTAATAGTGACCGATTGCGCCGTGGTCCCAAGGGATACATTTCAATAAATCCAGTCAGGTAAAATATTAGTGTAAAATACTATACTTGCTCGAGGTTATCTTCATTAGAAGAAAGTAATATTCATCAAACCTATCTCGAGACCCTGGATTCTTCATCGCATGTTGCTAACCATTCCTTTCAGTCATGGAGCACCATCCGATTCTGAATGACGTGTATCATTTTCTCTCTTTCTCTACTCCTCCTCCTTAGGAAGCACGATCTCCTGGCCTGCTTTCAGTCCTTCCAATACATGAACGCTCTGTTCATCTTTGATTCAAAGCTGTACTTCACGGATTTCTCCTTCTTCGTTATCATCAGACGGTAGATACACTACATCTTTTCCATCTAGCTTAGTAACATACTCCAAGGGGATTGCGATCACATTAGATAATTTTTCTTCTACAAATTCTGCATTGATGGTCATCTCAGATCTTGCTCAAGCTACTGGTGTATCTAGTGAAATTAGTACCTGATATTTTACGATATCATTTGCATCTCTTTCACCAGCAGAAGATACATAGTAGACTTTCTCAGAGAAGGTCTCATCAGGAAATGCGTCTAGGCCGATCAATACCTCCTGCCCGCTTTTGATATTTCCTACTTCTTCTTCTTCGATATACACCTCGATATATCTCGCGCCCTTGGTTGCGATACTCATGAAGTTGGCTTGTGGATACTCACCCACAAGATTAGCAACTCAAAGCACCGTTCACTGGACAGGACTTCTGAGTTCAGTTTTGCTGAGTTGGATCTGAGCGTCTTGGATGGCTAGACGGCGGTCTTCGATCTGAAGCGCTAGGCTACGTTGTTCTTGAGCACTCAAAGGACTAGCTCTAGATAGACGATCTAGCGTTGATAATTCTAGTGAGGCTTGATGACGCTCTCTTGCTTGGATAAGTTCATTTTTTAGAAACTGAATATCTAGGAGTGCTGATTCGTATTCGATCGCAGTACGAGACGAGCTACTTGAGAGTTCAGATTTTTTGAGTGCTGTTTCTTGTTGGGTATTGGCTAAGGTGTTTTCAAATGAATCTTTAGTTGATTTGATCTCTTCTTGTTTGAGCTCTTTTTCCTTGAGCAACTCTTCATGAGCTGCTTCACTTGCTTGTTTTTGTTGTTTTAGGACACGGACTTGTTCATTGATCGTGTCGTCAGTAGTATCGATCAAGCGATTGATCGACTGTTTAGAGAGTTCCAATGCGAGAATTTTTGCTTCTAGACTAGACTCTATTTGATTGATCGATGACTGATAGTTCGTAAAGATCGATCTTCGTGATGAGAGTTGGCTTTCTGGCAAAGCATTTCATGTACTACTATTTTCTATCACACGAATCATTTCTTGAGCTAGATCACGTGCCTGATCAAGGACTTGGATATATTGATCTGATTGTGCTTGAGTAAATGTTGATCCAAATGAGGCAGCGCTCTTAGCGATTCATAGTTCTCTTCGCTTCGCTTCCACAGAACGTTTTTGACTCGTATCTTTAGCTCCTATGTTTGATTCATAGCTATCATTGAGATATCTATTTGCTGGAGTGATTCACATGATCAGATCCATTTGCTGCATGAGATCAACTACGATGCGATTAACCTCTTGGCTTGTATTCACGATATCAGCCTCCATCTGAGTAGTTCTTGCATCATCTTCCACTCAGATCAACTCGAGATCATCGGTAGTTTCTGCTTCGATGATATCTTGATCAAGTTGTCTCATCGCGCGATCAGAAGTCGCAACTGCATTATCCAAACGCAAGAGTTCTAGCTCCAGACGCTTCACCTGCTCATCAAATCACAAGCTCGCAGACTTGAGTGCATTCTCATTGCTCACAACAGCATTGCGCAAGATGGTTTCTTTTTCTTCTTGAGAAATCTCAAGAGTCTTGAGGTTTTGTTCAGCTTTTGAAAGTTCATTTTCTAGCTTGAGAATTTGTTCTTGATAATTTATCCAGTCCAACTCCCCTTGCTTTGCCAACTGACTCTGTTCTGTCCCAGACAAAGGGTTTTGGGCTTCTGCGAGTCTTGATTGAGCTTGGGCAAGAGCGTTTTGGGCTCTAGAGAGGTTGTTCACATATGATGAATTATCAATCCTTGCTAACAAGTCTCCCTGATTCACAATATCTCAAGGTTTCACCAATACCTCAGTCAGCTTAGCTGTGGCATCAAAACTCATATCAACCAAATCATTCCCGACGATCTTTCCATCTCCAGAAATAGTTTTCACCACATCATCAATTCCCACTAAATAAGCTTCTTCAGCCGCTCAATGCTCATCATCTTGCTTACTTTGGTTCCATCGATACAAAGCTGCAACGATAAGAACCAACAACAAGATCATCAAGACCCAAAACTTCCAAGACCTTTTCTTTTTTTGAGTTGTGTTGTTTTGTATTTCATCACGAATTCACATGGGGATAATCATAAAGATAAATAGTATCTCCATTGTACCTACCAAAACAGATTTATGCAAAAAATCACCCTTTTCGAGAAAGAGTGTTTGGGAAATAGGGGAAATGGGGTGTGGTAGGGGTTTTGTGATACAAAAAAAGTGCAATCGACATAGTCGACTGCACTGTTCAATGGTTTATTTGAAATCTTCAGCGCTTCCTCCACTTCTCTCTGTTTTTAATTTCTGCCTCAATTTTTTTTCTGACGTTATTCTTTGATCTACGTTTCGCTTTGTTAAATGGCGATTTGCTATAAAATTTCCATAGCATAAAAAGTCCAAATAATATCGTAATAATAATTTTACAGTAATGAAGTGTTAGATTTTCTGGCATCCCAAGATTTGTCGTATAAGGAATATGAATTGATGAAATCCCGACAAAAAAACTTATGATACCGATAATCATTACTATAGCATCAGGCTGGTAGCGATCTTGATTCAACTGACACAATTCTTGTAATCTCGCATCTGTTAGATCATCTACTTCTAAGGTGTTCCAATCGATTTTTTTCATATCTTTTTTATTTTTTGTTGAACTAATACATATCTTCGAGGAAAATTTCTCCAGAGATACCTAATTTAATGAACTTTGTAAAACCCTTCTCGCCTTCTCAAAACAAAGCATGATCATCGTTTTGTAAAATGAAATGACTGAATCATGTCCATAAACAGCCTTCAGGAATATATGATGCTCAGCTATAATACGATACTCTGGATTCTCAACGTATAGTAACTTTACTATTGATTGATCTAAGCGTTTTCTCAATTGCTGTGCAGAAATTGTGATGTTGAGAGCAAGATTTGCTGTGAAATTCACAAACGCCAAAATGAGCTCCTTACCAAGCGCAAAGAATGTTGTATCTAATAAGTACACAACTCCAGAAGGAGTAATTAAATCAAACACCTCTTCTTCCAAGACATAGGTCATCAACACTATCTCCTCATCAGACATCTGCGATTCAATTTGCTCATTTACCAACAACAATTCTAATCTATTTTTCTCGGGAACAAATTCTCCGTGACTATTTAAGCTTGCAATTAAGCAAGCTTTGTAGTTTTTGTTTTTCATACTCTGTGTTTATTAGTGATGTTAATGAAATATTTTTATTTCTCCTGGTCGAGAATACTTTTTGAATTATAAAGTATTGCACTCACAGAATCAAGAGAAAAACTTGAATTCTTAACATAAGTCAATATACGTATATTTTCTTAACAAAAAATTAAAAATCCATGGGTAACCATCGTAATTCCGATCAAAGAAAGCAAATTCAAACTTTAGAATTCAAAATAAAAAATCTAGAGATAAAAAAGAAAGAAGCCTTTAGCAGCAGAGATGATATCGAAGCAGCAAGAATCAAGGATGAGCTAGCTGAAAAAGTAGCTGAACTTGACATGCTAAAAGAAGCACAAAAAAAGTAATTTAGCAATTAAACATCCACTGGCCTGAATACGGGTCGGTGGATTTTTTTTAATAAAAAGCCTAAAGAGTAAACTCTTTAGGCTTTGTGTTACGAAAATAACGTGTAATTTTTTTTGTAAGGCAATACACTCCTAGCATAGGTCCAAGCAAAATTATTAGTAAGGACCAATACAGCATACTTGCTGGCAAGAAGCTAAGAGCAATCCATCCAAATGGAGTAATATTCTTCAAAGTGAATGGCCTTGAACCCTGAATTTCCCAAGGTTCGATTTTCTTTTTTTTAACTTTTTTCATCGGGATATGATTTTTGTTTTGACAAATTTGTTGACTACTTTTATAGAGCAAATTAGATTCATGTCAAGTTCAAGCTCTGTAACTGCTCACAAGGGTATAACTAATTGCTATATAGTATATATCGAAGCATGCTTCCGTTGCGTTCCGCTACCACACGCAACATCCACGAAGGGTCGTCGGCCGCCGAGCGGGACGCGGACCGACTAGGGGTTTT